>NZ_JBFAVD010000010.1:138157-236559 GCF_040679615.1 Streptomyces sp. NPDC052225
CGGTGCGGGGGACTGCGCGCGCAAGCGTCAACGACCGGCTCGCGCGCGCCACCCCGGCGTGGCAATCGCAAGGGGCGCAGCACCACGAGTAGCCGCCGGAGGCGAACTCCGCCCAGCGGTGCGGGGGACTGCGCGCGCAACCGTCAACGACCGGCTCGCGCGTCACCCCGGCGTGGCAACCGCAAGGGGCGCAGCACCACGAGTAGCCGCCTGAGACGAACCCCGCCAGGGGCGCGGGGAACTGCGCGCTCAGCCCCCGACAACCGGCACCCGCACCCCACGCCAGCCACCCTCCCGGCCCCCGGCCCCACGGCATCGCGCCCCGCGCCACACCGTCACCGCCGAGCCGTGACCGTCCCCTCCGTGGCGAACAGCTGCTCCTCCACGTGATCCAGCGCCAGCCGCAACGCCCCGGTGGCCACCGCGGCCTCCCCGAGCAACGACAGCGCCACCCGAGGCGGCCGCAGACAGTACCGCTCCAGCTCCCGCCGCAGCGGATCGAGCACCCCGTCGAGCCCGGCGGCCCAGCCGCCGACGACGACCAGTTCCGGGTCGAGCGCGAGCACCAGCGCCGCCACGTCGTGCACCAGCCGCTGGATGAACCGCTCCATCGCGGCCCCGGCCCGCTCGTCGCCGTCGCGGGCCAGCGCGAAGACCTTCGCCACCGCCTGCTCGTCGAGCGGGTGCAGCGGCTCGTCCGTGGTGGACAGCAGCGTCTCCGGGCGCACCTCGCGGCCCAGCAGATGCAGCGCCCCGATCTCCCCGGCCGCGCCCCCGTAGCCGCGGTGCAGCCGGCCGCCGATCAGCGCGCCCGCACCCGGGCTCAGCCCGGCGAGGACGAACACCATGTCGTCCGAATCGACGGCGGCGCCCTTCCAGTGCTCGGCCACGGCCGCCGTGTTCGCGTCGTTCTCCACGATCACCGGGCACTTGAAGGAACGGCGAAGGCGCTCCCCGAGCGGCAGTCCGGTCCACCCCGGCAGCGCCGTGCCGAGCCGCACCGTGCCGTCGGCCTCCACGATCCCGGGGCTGCCCACACCGACGGCCCGCAGGGAACTGCGCGCCACGCCCGCGCGGCGCAGCAGATCGGCGACGGTCCCGCGCAGCCGCTCGATGCGCTCCTCCGCGGGTGCCGCCTCCTCGACGTCCTTGGACGCCGACCCGAGGATCCGGCCGTCGAGCGCGGAGAGCACCGCGGCGACCCGGTGCGGCCCGATCTCCAGGCCCAGCAGATGCCCGGCCTCGGCCCGGAAGCGGAACTTCCGCGCGGGCCGTCCCTGGCGTCGCGCTCCCGGTTCCTCGACCGCCGTCTCCACGACGAGCCCGGCCTCGATGAGGCCCTCGACGACGCCTTCCACGGTCGGCCGGGACAGGCCCGTGACGCGCGTGATCTCGGTGAGTGTCGCGAAATCCGTGGACCGCAGCGCATGCAGCACCACCGCGGAATTGATCCGCCTGAGCAGAGAGGGGTCCCCGCCGGTCAGCCGCCCCAACGTCAGTCCTCCCAGCAGTTGCGCGTGTTCGCCGGATGTTACTCGCCGGAACCCTCGGCGGCGAGGGCCGGGTGCACTTCTGCGGCCGGGTCCGCTCACCCGGGCAGGGGGCGAGAACGGACGAGGCGGACGTCAGCCCGGTGCGACGAAACCGGATTCGTAGGCGGCGATGACCGCCTGGGTGCGATCACGGGCCCCGAGCTTGGCCAGCACGGCGCTGACGTGGGACTTGACCGTCTCGGTGCCGACGACGAGATCCGCGGCGATCTCCGCGTTCGACAGGCCCCGCGCCATCAGCCGGAGCACCGACGCCTCGCGCTCGGTCAGCGCGGCCCGTGCCAGGGCGTCCCGGGCCGTCGCGTTGCCGTACTCGGCCGCCAGTTTCCGTACCGCGGCCGGGAAGAGGAGGGACTCGCCCGCCGCGACGAGGCGGACGGCGTGCACGATCTCGGCGGGCCTGGCCCGCTTCAGGAGGAACCCGTCGGCGCCGGCCCGCAGTGCCCCGTACACGTACTCGTCGTTCTCGAAGGTCGTGATCACCAGGATCTTCGGCGGGCGCTCCACCGTGCGCAGCACCGCGCGCGTGGCCTCGATGCCGTCGAGCAGCGGCATCCGTACGTCCATGGCGACCACGTCGGGACGGAGCTCGCGCACCAGGGGGACGACGGCCGCGCCGTCCGCCGCGTCGCCCACCACCTCGATGTCCGACTGCGCTTCGAGGACGGCGCGCAGCCCCGCGCGGACCAGGGGTTCGTCGTCGACGAGGAGCACGGTGATCGCCACGCGGCCAGCCTAGGGCCTGTCAGGGGGTCCCCCCGGCCGAAAGCTGGGGGAGGATCGTGTCGCGGGCGCGGGGACCGCCAGGCCGACCTGCGGCGTTGTCGTCGGTTGCCAACGCTCCGCGTTGTCGCCCTCCTCCGCCTTGCATCTCGACGCGCCGGACCCCGCTCACCAGCGACGAAGTGCGCGGGCCTTCTGTGACGCGACCTGATCCGCCGGACAGGCCCTGGATCACGCCACCGGAAGCTCGACGTGCACCTGCCATTCGTCCCCGAGCTGCCCTGTCCGCGCCCGCCCGCCGAGCAGTGCCGCCCGCTCCCGGATCCCGCGCAGACCGCTTCCCGTACCGCCGACGCCGGACGCCCCACTTGTAGGCAGTGTGTTGCGGACATCCAAGGTCAGCACTCCGTCCGCGACCACGAGCTCCGCCCGGACCGGCACGGTGCCGCAGTGCCGCAGCACGTTCGTGAGCGCCTCCTGAAGAATGCGGTAGCCCTCCCGGGAGACCGGGCCCGGAATCGTCTCCAGCGGGCCCGAGACCGTGACGTCGACCTTCGCGCCGGACGCCCGCGCCGAGTCCAGGAGCCGGTCCGCCTCCTGGAGCGTGGGACGGCTGCTCGCCGGCTGCTCCGCCTCCCGCAGGACCACGAGGACGCGCTCCAGGTCCTCCAGGGCCGCCCGCCCGGTCTCCTCGATGGCGTCCAGCGCCCGTTCGGTGAAGGCAGGATCGCCCGCCGCCCGCGCGGCGCCCGCCTGCACCACGGCGACCGTCAACGCGTGACCTATGGAGTCGTGCAGTTCCCGCGCGATGCGATTGCGCTCCAGGAGTTGCTCGGTGCGCTCCTCCAGGGCGGCCAGCCGCTCCGCCGCGGAAGGGCCGAGCAGCAGAGGAGCGGCTCGCGCCGTCAGCCACCCCGCGCCCACCACCGCGTACAGCAGGCACAGCAGGACGACGGGCGCCGCGAGCCCGTACCACCAGCCCGTCCCCGTGATCGGGACGGGGGAGACGGAAGAGCCCGGCCGGGTGCCCGCCGCCGCCCCCGCCAACTCCAGTACGAGCGCCATCGCCTGGCCGGAGAACAGGGCCACCGACAGCCCGAGGACGAGGCGCAGCACGAGCCACAGTGACGTGCGGCCGCGGTCGCGCCAGGACGCGGACGGCGCGACCGAGACCGTGCGCGCCTCGTCGCTGCCCGCCACGCGCGCGTGCCCGCCGGGAAACAGCATCAGCCGCGCCTGCAACCCTTCGGCCTGCCGCATCGCGGGCACCAGGCCCGCCAGGGCCAGGAGCGGCACCGGCACCACGTACACCAGGAGCCAGTCCCCGAGCGTCGGTTGCGAGAGGCCGGGGAACACCGCCGCGCACACGAAGGCCACCACGGCCGCGCACAACAGATGCAGCCAGCGGGTGTAGGTGACGGCACGCGTCAGTGGTCTCAGAGGGCGGGGCATGCCGTCATCGTGCCAAACGCGTCCGCCCCGACGGTTCCCCCGCACGGGGGAGAAGGTCTCCACCGGCGGGGGAGGCCCGGTACCCGGGTCTCCGGCGAGGCTGAAGCCATGACCAGCATCGACGTCTTGGACCTCACCAAGGAGTACGGCACGAAGCGCGCCGTCGACGGGCTGACCTTCCGGGTCGAACCGGGCCGCGTCACCGGCTTCCTCGGCCCGAACGGCGCCGGCAAGTCGACCACCCTGCGCCTCGCCCTCGGCCTCGACCGCCCCACCTCGGGGAGCGTCCTCATCGGTGGCCGCATGTATGCGGAGCACCCCGAACCGCTGCACCTGGTAGGTGCCCTGCTCGACGCACAGGCCGCCCACGGTGCCCGCACCGCCCGCGACCACCTCCTGGCGCTGGCCGTGAGCAACCGCATCCCTCCACGCCGCGTCGACGAGGTGCTCGAACAGGCCGGGATAGCCTCCGTGGCGAAGCGCCGCATCAAGACGTTCTCGCTCGGCATGCGGCAGCGGCTCGGCATCGCGGCGGCGCTGCTCGGCGACCCCGATGTCATCCTGCTCGACGAGCCGTCCAACGGACTCGACCCCGAAGGCATCATCTGGATCCGGGAGTTGCTGCGCGACCTCGCCCGCGCGGGCCGCACCGTGCTGGTCTCCAGCCACCTCATGAACGAGACCGCGACCTTCGCCGACCATCTCGTGGTGCTCGGCCGCGGCCGGCTCCTGGCGAACCTGCCGATGCCCGAGTTCATCGCCGCCCACAGTGCGCGCAGGGTCCGCGTACGCACCACCGAACCGGAGCGGCTCACCGCGGCACTCGCGCGTGCGGGCCACACAGCGGTCCTCGCCGACGACGGCCGGTTCGCGGTCGACGGTGTCACCGCCGCCGACGTGGGCGCCCTCGCCGCCACCCTCGGCATCCCCGTCCTCGAACTCGCCGATGAGCAGGCCTCGTTGGAGGAGGCCTACCTCGCCCTCACCGCGGGCGCGGCCGAGTTCGCCGCCACGTCCCTCCAGGAGGCCTGACCGTGTCCACCACCGCCGTACTGCACTCCGAGTGGATCAAGGTCAGGTCGCTGCGCGGCAGCCTGGGTTCGCTGATCGCCGTGTTCGTGGCGACCGTCGCCGTCACCACCCTCGTCTTCGCCACGGTCGGCCAGGGAGAGGTCGAACACGGTGACGACCTGCTCTTCGGAGCCTTCTATGCCCTCAACTTCGGGCAGATCGCCGCCCTCGCGTTCGGCGCCACCGCGGTCTCCTGCGAGTTCCTCAACGGCGCGCTGCGCGTCTCCCTCGCCGCCGTGCCCGACCGCACCCGCTTCTACGCCGCGAAGACAGCGGTCGTCGGAGGCTGCGCCCTCGTCGTGGGAACCGTCACGACCTTCACCACGTTCCTCGCCGGACAGGCCTTCATGGGGGCCGACGCGCTCGGCCTGGGGGACCCCGGAGCGGTGCGGGCCTGTGTCGGCGGGGGTGTGTACCTCGCCTTCATGGCCCTGCTCGCCGCAGGCCTGACCGCCGTACTGCGCAGCGCTGTCGCCGTGTTGAGCATCCTCGTACCGTTCCTGCTCATCGTGTCGTTCGTCATCGGCGACATGGCGGGCTCGGCCGCCGACTACCTCCCCGACCGTGCCGGTCAACAGGTGCTGCGCCAGCAGGTCGAGGGCTCCCTCGGCCCCTGGAGCGGCCTTGCCGTGACCGGGCTGTGGGCGGCCGCCGCCGTGGCCGCCGGCTGGTGGGCGGTGCGGCGCAGGGACGCCTGACGGGCCGTCTGCCCGTTGTCAGTGGCGGGCGCTTTACTGGATCCATGAACACCGCGGAGCAACTCGCGACGATCGACCTGCTGTGGGGGAGCCCTTTCCCGGCCGACCACGGCAGGTCCGCCGTGGGCTGGGGCGGGCCGCGTTTCGTCATGGCGGAGCTGGCGGAGCACGGCGGCGTGCGCGACCTCGCGGAGGCCGAGGCGGACGCGGACCGCGACGGGCTGTCCGCGCTGCTCGCGACCCGCTGGGGCGCACCGCACGAGCTCAGTCTGTGGAGTGTGAACACGCGTGCGCTGGAGTACGGCGAGGAGATACCCGAGCCCTGGGGCTGGCTGAGCGCCTGCGCCCAGGACATCCACCTGTGGACCGTCGGCGAGCGCTGGGTCGCCCTCGCCGTGTCCCGGCAGGGCGACGGCCGGCCGTACCAACTCCTCGCCGTGATCACGGACATCCCGCCTCCGTAGCCCCGCTGAAGGACTCATCAGTCCCGCTGTAGGACACATGTGCGGAACTACCGTGCCACCATGGGATCTTGAGAACTGCCCGGCCCCATCGGCAGCCTCACCTCAGCCATGCCACCACCGCACATCACACACAGCACATCGCACGAATGGAGAGCACATGAGCGACGACAGCGCGCAGCAGCCGGGGGAGCGGATCGCCAGCCACATCGCGCACAACGCCCGTGTGTGGAACTACTGGCTGGGCGGCAAGGACCACTACGAGGTCGACGAGCAGGTCGGCACCATGGTCACGTCCATGTACCCAAGCATCGGCGAGGTCGCCCGCGCCGACCGTGCCTTCCTCGGCCGTGCCGTCGGCTTCCTCGCGGGTGAGGCCGGCATCCGCCAGTTCCTGGACATCGGCACCGGCCTGCCGACCGTGGACAACACGCACGAGGTCGCCCAGCGCATCGCGCCCGACGCCCGCATCGTCTACGTCGACAACGACCCGATCGTGCTCACCCACGCCCGCGCGCTGCTCACCAGTTCCGCCGAGGGCGCCACCAGCTACGTCGACGCGGACGCACACGACCCGCGGGCCATCGTCGAGGCCGCGTCCGGGACCATCGACTTCGACAAGCCCGTCGCGATCATGCTCCTGGGCATCCTGAACTTCGTCCTCGACACCGACGAGGCCACGTCCATCGTGCGCCGCCTCGTCGACGCCGTCCCCTCCGGCAGCTACGTGGTCCTCACCCACCCGACCCTGGAACTGGGCGGCGAGGGCAACGAGGCGGCGATGAAGTTCTGGAACGAGAACGCGACGCCGCCGATCACCGCCCGCACCGGCGCCGAGGTGAAGGCGTTCCTCGACGGCCTGGAGATCATCGAGCCGGGCCTCGTCTCCTGCGCGCGCTGGCGCACCGAAGGCACCGAAGAAGGGCCGCTGGTCGCCCAGTTCGGGGTGGTGGCCCGCAAGCCCTAGGGCTGCGCAAGCCGTAGGGCTACGAAGGTGCGGAGGGGATCGCCGCGGCGCGCAGCCGCGCGAACTCCTCCGCCATCGTCGCCGCCGTCCAATGCGCGTTCAGGCCACTGGGGTTGGGCAGCGCCCACACCCGGGCGCCGCCGATGGTCCGCTCCTGCGGCCCGATGCGCGCCTTGGGTTCACCGAAAGCCGACCGGTACGCGGTCACCCCCACCACCGCGAGCCAGCCGGGCTTCAGCCGCGCGACCTTCTCCTCAAGGAGCCGGCCGCCCTCCCGGTACTCCTCGGCGCTCAGCTCGTCCGCGCGGGCCGTGGCCCGCGCGACGACGTTCGTGATGCCGAGCCCGTACGACAGGAGTTCCTCCTGCTCGGACGGCTTGAGCAGCCGCGGCGTGAAGCCGGACAGATGGAGCACCGGCCAGAAGCGATTGCCGGGACGCGCGAAGTGATGCCCGGTCGCCGCCGTCATCAGGCCGGGGTTGATCCCGCAGAAGAGCACGGAGAGGCCGCCCGCGACGACGTCCGGAACCAGACGGTCACGAGCGGCCTCCAGGTCCGCGGGGGTCAGCCGGGTCAGAGGATCGCCCCCGGCGTGTAGCCGGCGGCCTCCGGGCGCTGCTTCACGATCTCCTCGACGCGGGCGATCACGGCGGCCACCTGGTCGGCGGCGGCGCCCGTGAACGACAGCTTGTCCGCCATCAGCTCGTCGAGCTGCGCGCGGTCCAGCGGGATGCGGGAGTCGGCGGCCAGCTTGTCGAGCAGTTCGTTGCGCTCGGCGCCCTGCTCACGCATCGCGAGAGCCGAGGCCACCGCGTTCTCCTTGATCGCCTCGTGCGCCTCCTCGCGGCCGACGCCCGCGCGCACCGACGCCATGAGCACCTTGGTGGTGGCGAGGAACGGCAGGTAGCGGTCCAGCTCACGGGCGACGACGGCGGGGAACGCGCCGAACTCGTCGAGCACCGTCAAGAACGTCTCCAGCAGACCGTCGAGCGCGAAGAACGCGTCCGGCAGCGCCACCCGGCGCACCACGGAGCAGGACACGTCGCCCTCGTTCCACTGGTCGCCCGCCAGCTCGCCGGTCATCGACGCGTAGCCGCGCAGGACCACCATCAGGCCGTTGACGCGCTCGCAGGAGCGGGTGTTCATCTTGTGCGGCATCGCCGACGAGCCGACCTGGCCCGGCTTGAAGCCCTCGGTGACCAGCTCGTGCCCGGCCATCAGACGGATCGTCTTGGCCGTCGACGACGGGGCCGCGGCGAGCTGCACCAGGGCGGTGACGACCTCGTAGTCCAGCGAGCGCGGGTAGACCTGGCCGACCGACGTGAACGCCTGGCCGAAGCCCAGGTGGGCGGCGATCCGGTCCTCGAGGTCGGCCAGCTTCGCGGCGTCGCCGCCGAGCAGGTCGAGCATGTCCTGGGCGGTGCCGACCGGGCCCTTGATGCCGCGCAGCGGATAGCGGTTCAGGAGCTCCTCGACCCGGCCGTACGCGACGAGCAGCTCGTCGGTGGCGGTCGCGAAGCGCTTGCCGAGGGTGGTGGCCTGCGCGGCCACGTTGTGCGAGCGGCCCGCCATGACCAGCTCGGCGTACTCGCCGGACAGCTTGCCGAGGCGCGCGAGGACGGCGACGGTGCGGTCGCGGACCAGCTCGAGGGAGAGCCGGATCTGGAGCTGCTCGACGTTCTCCGTCAGGTCGCGCGAGGTCATGCCCTTGTGGACCTGCTCGTGCCCGGCGAGCGCGTTGAACTCCTCGATACGGGCCTTCACGTCGTGCCGCGTGACCTTCTCGCGCTCGGCGATCGAGGCCAGGTCGACCTGGTCGAGGACGCGCTCGTAGTCGGCGATCGCGGCGTCCGGCACCTCGATCCCGAGGTCCTTCTGTGCCTTCAGCACGGCGAGCCAGAGCTGTCGCTCCAGCTTCACCTTCTCCTCGGGCGACCAGAGGGTGGCGAGCTCGGCGGAGGCGTAGCGTCCGGCGAGAACGTTCGGGATACGGGGCTTAGCAGGCGCAGTCACGTGTACGGATTCTACTGGCGATTCGTGCAGGTCGACGCCACGGGCCCGTTCGTTCGAACCTACGAGGACGCCGTGTCCTGATCCCGGCCCCGGTCCCCGTCCTGGCCCTCACCGAAGTAGGGAGCCAGCTCGGCCCGCTTCGGCGGCCGGCCGTCGCCCGACGAGCGGCCCGTGAGGCGGCGTCCGATCCACGGCACCAGATGCTGCTTGGCGAAGCGGGCGTCGGCCACGCGCCGCGCCACCCACTTCGGCGGGACGGCGGGCGGCAACGTGGCGCGCCAGTCGTCCTCCTCCTCGTACCCGAGGGACTGCCACACCGCTTCGGCGACCCGGCGGTGTCCCTCCGGCGTCAGATGCAGCCGGTCCACGTCCCACAGCCGCTGATCGCCGAGGACCGGAGCCCCGTACAGGTCGACGACGACGGCGTCGTGCCGTGCCGCGAGGTCGTCGATGCAGGCGAAGAGCTCCTCCATGCGCGGCCGGAACCGCTCCATCACCGGGCCGTTGCGCCCCGGGCTGCGCATCAGGACGAGGCGTTCGCAGGAGGGGGCCAGCTTCTCGACGGCCTCGGTGAGCAGGTCGCGTACGCGGACCATGTCGCACTTGGGGCGCAGGGTGTCGTTGAGACCGCCGACCAGCGTCACGACGTCGGCCTTCATGGAGGCCGCCACGTCGACCTGCTCGTCGACGATCTGCTGGATGAGCTTGCCGCGCACGGCGAGGTTCGCGTACCGGAAACCGGGGGTGCGGGCCGCCATCCGGCCGGCCAGGAGGTCGGCCCAGCCGCGGTAGGAGCCGTCGGGCAGCAGGTCCGACATGCCCTCGGTGAAGGAGTCGCCGACCGCGACGAGGCTGGTGTAGTTGGCATTCATCTGCATGGCGCCAGCGATCGTATCCCGGCCGCTCACAGCAACGTACGCCGCAGGTCTGTGCAGTGCCCCGCGGCGGCGGTATGCCAGGAGCAAGCACGGCAGCAGAACGAAAAAGGCACAGCGAACGGGGGAGTACGACAATGGGCACCATCTGGACCATCGGCTTCTGGAAGGCCACCGCCGAGCGCGCGATCCGGACCTTCGCGCAGGCGCTCGCCGCCGTCCTCGTGGCGAAGGCGACGAACCTCTTCGAGGTGGACTGGCCCGCGGCGCTCGGCACCGCGGGTCTGGCCACACTGCTCGCGGTCCTCACCGCGGTCGGCACCGCCGGCGTCGGCCCGCACGGCCCGGGGATCCTGGAGACCCCCACGCCGGAGGCGGTACCGGCACCGGCGGTGGCCGGCGAGCAGCCGGCCGTCTGATCAACGGGCAGCCGGCCGCACCGCCTGGGGTCAGACCGGCTGCCCGAACAGCTCGCGCAGCACGTCCTCCATCGTCACCAGACCGGCGAGCCGCCCGTCCGACCCGAGCACCGCGGCCACGTGCGTACGGCTGCCGCGCATCGCGGTGAGGACGTCGTCCAGCGGCGTCGTCTCGCGCACCCGTGCGATGGACCGCATGTCGGGGACCCGGAACGGCAGATCGCGCGGCGCCGCGTCCAGGGCGTCCTTGACGTGCAGATAGCCGACGATGCGCCGGCCCTCGTCCACGACCGGGAAGCGCGAGAACCCGGACTCGGCCGACAGCCGCTCCAGCTGCTCGGGCGTGACGCCCACGCGCGCGTAGACGACCTTCTCCAGCGGCAGGACGACGTCCTTGACCGGGCGGCGGCCCAGCTCGAGCGCGTCGTGCAGCCGCTCCTGCGCACGGTCGTCGATCAGGCCGGCCGCCGAGGAGTCCTTGACGATGCGGGCGAGTTCGTCGTCCGAGAACGTCGCCGCGACCTCGTCCTTCACCTCGACCCGCAACAGCTTGAGCAGCGTGTTCGCGAAGGCGTTGATCGTGAAGATCACCGGGCGCAGCGCGCGGGCCAGGGCCACGAGCGGCGGACCGAGCAGCAGCGCGGAGCGCTCCGGCTCGGCGAGCGCGATGTTCTTCGGCACCATCTCGCCGAGGAGCATGTGCAGATACGTGGCCACGGTCAGCGCGATCACGAACGAGATCGGGTGGACCAGGCCGTGCGGCACCCCGACCGCGTCGAAGACGGGCTCCAGCAGATGCGCGATGGCCGGCTCGGCGACGATGCCGAGCACCAGCGTGCACAGCGTGATGCCGAGCTGGGCCGCGGCGAGCAGAGCGGACACGTGCTCCAGGCCCCACAGGACGCTGCGCGCCCGGCGGTTGCCGTTCTCGGCGTGCGGCTCGATCTGGCTGCGCCGCACCGAGATCAGGGCGAACTCGGCGCCCACGAAGAAGGCGTTGACGACCAAGGTCGCCAGGCCGATCAGCAGTTGGATCGCGGTCATCGGGCCGCCCCCTTCGTCCCGTGCTCCGTGTCGGTGTCGGTGTCGGTGCTCAGCGGGGCGTGCAGCAGGACCCGCGCCGCGCGGTGCCCGTGCGCGTCCACGACGTCGAGGCGCCAGCCCACGACCTCGGCGGTGTCACCGACGTCGGGGATGCGGCCCAGCTCGGTCGCGACGAGTCCGGCGAGCGTCTCGTACGGTCCGTCGGGCACCCGCAGTCCGACCCGCGCGAGCTGGTCGGTGCGGGCGGCGCCGTCGGCCGAGTACAGGGTGCGGCCCTCGTCGTCGGTGCCGGCGGGCGCGATGTCGGGCGTCTCGTGCGGGTCGTGCTCGTCGCGGACCTCGCCGACGACCTCCTCGACGATGTCCTCCAGGGTGGCGACACCGGCCGTGCCGCCGTACTCGTCGATGACCACGGCCATGGTGCGCTTGCCGGAGAGCCGGTCGAGCAGCCGCTCCACCGTCAGCGTCTCGGGGACGAGCAGCGGTTCGCGCAGCAGGTCGGACACGCGCTTGCGGGCGCGATCCTCGTCCGGCACGGCGAGGACGTCCTTGATGTGCACGACGCCGACGACCGAGTCGAGGTTGCCGCGGTAGACCGGGAAGCGGGACAGGCCGGTGGCGCGGGTCGCGTTCGCCACGTCCTCGCAGGTGGCCTGGAGGTCGAGGGCGACGACCTGGACGCGCGGCGTCATCACGTTCTCCGCGGTGAGGTCGGCCAGGTTCAGCGTGCGGACGAACAGCTCGGCGGTGTCCGCCTCCAGGGCGCCCGCCTTGGCGGAGTGCCGGGCGAGCGCCATGAGCTCCTGGGGGCTGCGCGCGGAGGCCAGCTCCTCGGTGGGCTCGATGCCGAAGCGGCGTACGAGACGGTTCGCGGTGTTGTTGAGATGCGTGATGAACGGGCGGAACGCGGCGCTGAACCAGCGCTGTGGCGTCGCCACCCGCTTGGCGACCGCCAGCGGCGACGAGATCGCCCAGTTCTTCGGGACCAGCTCACCGATGACCATGAGGAACACGGTCGACAGGGCGGTGCCGATCACCAGCGCGACCGACGAGGACGCGGACGCGGGCACGCCCAGGGACTCCAGCGGCCCCGCGATGAGCTTGCCGATGGACGGCTCGGCGAGCATGCCGACGACGAGGTTGGTGACGGTGATGCCGAGCTGGGCTCCGGAGAGCTGGAACGTCAGGTTCCGTACGGCCTTGAGGGCGCCGGCGGCGCCGCGCTCACCGCGCTCGACGGCGGCTTCGAGATCGCCGCGCTCGACGGTGGTGAGCGAGAACTCCGCCGCCACGAAGGCGCCACAGGCCAGCGACAGCAGGACTGCGACGGCGAGCAGGAGTACTTCGGTCATCGGGTCGTCACCTCCGTCCCATGATCGGCCAGGGGCGGCTGGGATGCGCGCTCGCGGGGACCGTGCGGGGGGACTGACCGGGTACTAGGGGGCTCGCCCATGGGCGGACGCTCACACCTTTCGCAGAAGTTCGAGTGACGCACCCATGGTAAAGGATCGGCAAAGCGTCCCGTCCGGCCGTGGGCCTCAGCCGTCGAGCAGGTGCTTCACCCAGCGGCTCCACTGCGGCTCGGGCGCGTATCCCGCGGCCTTCCACGCGTGCTGGGCCCGCTCGTTGCGGTCCAGGACCATGGCGTCGCCGCGCCGCCCGCCGAGCGCCACGAACCGTTCCTCCGCCGCGGCGAGCAGCGCCGAACCGATGCCCTGCCGGCGGGCCTCCGGGTGCACCGCGAGCCGGTACAGGTGACAGCGCCAGCCGTCGAACCCGGCGATGACCGTGCCCACAAGCTCCCCGCCGCGCTCGGCGAGCAGCAGCGACTCGGGGTCCCGCGCGACGAGGCGCTCCACGCCCGCGCGGTCGTCGCTGATGCTGGTCCCCTCGGCGGCCGTCTTCCAGAAGGCGAGCACGGCGTCGAGATCGGCGGGGAGGGCGGGCCGGACACGAAGATCGTTCATCCTCCGATCCCACCACCGCAGGACCTCTGTGCGCCCCCGATTTCACATGCCGGACGCTTACCGCGACGGCCCGCTTCACATGTCGGACCCTCATGGCGACGGCCCGCTTCACCTGCCGGACGCTCACTGACCGCGCAGCGCCTCCATCACGGGCGCGAGCGCCTCGAAGTACGGCTCCAGGACGGTGATGTACGAGAACCCGTACCGCTCGCGCCGCTCCAGAAGCTGCCCCGTGATCTCCTCCACCGTGCCCGCGAGCACCAGCGGCGACTCCAGGACGTCCCGCTCGGTGAGGTCCGGCATGCGCTCCAGCCACGGCCGGGCCGCCGCCGAGCGGTCCTCGGTGACGTCCACCAGCTGCACGAGCAGGTTCATCTCGGCCTGCTCGGCCCGGCCTTGCGCGAACTTCCGGTACGCCGCCACGCGGCCGTCCAGCTCCTCCGGCGTCAGCGGATCGAGCCCGCTCGGCCGCTTCGACGAGGAACGGGCGCCGGTGAACGCGGCGATGTCGGCGTGCTCCGCGGCGATCCGTAGCATCCGGTCGCCGTTCCCGCCGATCAGCAACGGCGGGCGCGGGCCCTGCTCCGGCGAGGCGAGGAGCCGGTCCAGCTCCGCGATCGTGCGCTCCAGATGGTCGACCCGGCTGCCCGGCGTGCCCCACTCCACCCCGGCCTGCTCGAACTCGTCCCGTACGTAGCCGGTGCCGAGCCCGAGTTCGAGACGGCCGCCCGTGAGCGCCTCCGTGGTCGTCACCTCGCGGGCCAGCAACACGGGGTTCCAGAAAGCGCAGTTGAGGACGAACGTGCCGACGCGCGGCCGGGTCGTCGCCTCGGCCGCCGCGACGAGCGCGGGGAACGGCGACGGCATGCCGAGATGGTCGGGTACGAGGATCACGTCGTAGCCGAGCTCCTCGGCCCGGCGGCACTTGGCGCGCCAGGCCTCACCGGGGGCCGGGCTGAGCATGTTGACGCCGAAACGGAACGGACGGGGCATGAACTCTCCTCGGGGCGCGACAGGTTGTCCGCTCCACACATAGTCGAACGCGGGGGCGCTCGTCACGCGAAATGCCTCATGGCCGAGCCCCGCCTGCAAGCGCTCCTCGCGTCACTCGTGCGCGATCGCCGCCAATACGTTCAACCGCGACGCCCGCAACGCCGGAAGCAGCGCCGCCGCGAGCCCCACCACGACCGACCCGATCACCACCGCGACGATCGTCGGCCAGGGGATCGCGAGCGCCTCCATGCCCTCCAGCGCGAGCACCTGATGCGCGGCGACGCCCCAAATCAGCCCGAGCGCGAGGCCGAGCACGGCCCCGAACACCGCGATGACCACCGACTCCAGACGGATCATGCGCCGCAGCTGCCGCCGCGCGAGCCCGATCGCGCGCAGCAGCCCGATCTCCCGGGTGCGCTCCACGACCGACAGGGCGAGGGTGTTGACGACGCCGAGGACGGCGATGACGATCGCGAGGCCGAGCAGCGCGTACACCAGGTAGAGGAGCACGGCGATCTGCCCGTGGATCAGCTCCTTGTAGTCGGCGAGGTCGCGCACCTGGACCTGCGGATACGGGTCGAGCGTCTTCTCCAGGCGGTCGCGCAGGGTGTCGGCCGACGTGCCGGACGCCCCGTTCACGTACACGGCGGAGTCCTGGCCTCCGGGCACGTACTTCACGAGCGTGGGCAGGCCCATGTAGAAGCCGCCCGCCATCCCGAAGTCGTTGCCCTCCTGGTCGACGAGCGCGCCGACGGTGAGCGAGGCGTGGCGCCCGCCGGGGAACTCGACCGGCAGCACACTGCCCACGCGCACCCGGTGCTCGTCCGCGTAGTCCTTCCGGAGCCCGATGCGCCCCGGCGCGAGGGACTGCGCGCTGCCACCCGCCGCGTACGTGACGTGTGCGACGTCGTCGAGCCGCGGGTCCCAGCCGGCCGCGGTCGTCCTGACCCGCTTGCCGTCCGGCAGCCGCACCGCGACCGGCGCGAAGCGCTGACGCACGACGAGTCCGACGCCGTCCGTGGCCCGGATCTTCTCGGTGACCTCCTGCGGGAACGGCAGGAAGCCAGCGTTCTGCACGGTGAAGTCGGCACCGAGCGTCTTGTCGATCTGCTGGTCGAACGACTTGCTCATCGACGCGCTCGCCACGGACATCCCCGCGACCAGTGCGAGGCCCACCATCAGCGCGCCCGCGGTGGCCCCGGTGCGGCGCGGGTTGCGCAGCGCGTTGCGCTGGCTCATCCGCCCGACCGACCCGAACACGGCGGGGAACGCGGCGCCCAGCACCCGAATGACCGGCCGTACGAGCAGCGGCCCGGCGACCACCGTCGCGATCAGTGTCAGGACGATCCCGAGGACGAGCAGCAGGGAGGCGCTCGCGGTCCGGGTCGCCGCCGCGCAGCCGACGAGCGCGCCCGCGCCCGCGAGGGCCACCACGGCGCCCACGATCGCCCGCACGGTCAGTGGCCGTCCCACCCCCGCGATCTCCGCGTCGGCGAGCGCCGCCATCGGCGAGACGCGGGCTGCGCGCCGTGACGGCAGATAGGCGGCCACGAACGTGACGCCGACGCCGACCACGTACGACGCGACGGGTGTGCCCCAACCCACCACCATCTCGGTGGACTTGAGGTTCATCCCGAAGACGCCCATCAGCTTGATCAGACCCGCGGCGAGCCCGATCCCGAGCGCCAGGCCGATCGTGGAGCCGACGAGGCCGAGCAGCACCGCCTCCGTCAGGACCGAGCGCCGCACCTGCCGCCGGTCGGCGCCGAGCGCCCGCAGCAGCCCCAACTCCCTTGTGCGCTGGGCGATCAGCATCGAGAACGTGTTGACGATCAGGAAGATGCCGACCAGCGTGGCGATCCCCGCGAAGGCCAGCATCACGTACTTGATGATGTCGAGGAACCCGCCCAGGCTCTCGGCCGACGACTTCGCGTCCTCGTCCGCCGTCTTCAAGTCGTAGGCGGTACCCAGCTGTTGGGCCACGTTCTTCTTCAGGGCCGCGTCGCTGACGCCGGGCGCCGCGTCCACCGAGATGCTCGTCGCGCGCCCGGGCCCGCCGAGCAGTTTGCGCTGCGCGGTCGCCGTGTCGAGGAAGACGAGGGCGGCGCCGGGGTTCGTGGTGTGGAACGTCGCGATGCCGACGATCTCCACCTTGAAGGAGCCCGGCTGCGCCATGACGGTGAGCGTGTCCCCGATCCGTACGTGCTTCTTGTCGGCGGTGTCCGCGTCCAGCAGCGCCTGGCCCTCGCCCCGCGGCGCGCGCCCGGACGTCAGACGCACCGGACTGCGGTCGGTGGGCTCCCAGTTGGTGGCGATCGTGGGCGCGCCCGTCGTCGGACCGACCGACGTGTTGTGCCGGTCGACCACCGTGATGTTCTCCACCCCGGCGTCGACGTGCGTGTCCGCGACGCCCTCAACTCCCTTGAGGCGCGCGGCGAGTGAGGCCGGAAGGGTGCGCACCTCGCCCGACGGCACCGCCTCGTCGAGGTCGTCGTCCTTCGGGCTCACCCGCACGTCCGCCGACGTCGACGCGAAGAGCCGGTCGAAGGTGCGCGACACCGTGTCCGAGAAGATCAGACTGCCCGCGACGAACGCCACCGACAGGACCACGGCCAGCGCCGACAGCACGAGACGTCCCTTGTGCGCGAGGAAACTCCGCAGCGTCGCCTTCAGCATGGCTACGTCCGCGGGAGGTGCGGGTCGGTGGCGTCGGTCGCCTGAGTCGCTCCGGCCGCTTCCGTCGCGTCGGAGGCGGCGCCACGCACGACGTCGAACCGCTTCATCCGCTCCAGGACCGCCTCGGCGGTGGGCTCGCGCATCTCGTCGACGAGGCGCCCGTCACCGAGGAAGAGCACCAGGTCGGCGTGGGCGGCGGCGCCCGGGTCGTGCGTCACCATGACCACCGTCTGCCCCAGGTCGTCCACCGCCTCGCGCAGGAACCCGAGGACCTCCAGGCCCGCCCGCGAGTCCAGGTTCCCCGTCGGCTCGTCCGCGAAGATCAGCTCGGGGCGCGCCGCCAACGCCCGTGCGCAGGCAACCCGTTGCTGCTGACCGCCGGACAGCTGCGCCGGACGGTGCTTCAGCCGGTCCCGCAGCCCCAGCGTGTCGATCACCTGCTCCAGCCACTTCGCGTCCGGCGACTTGCCCGCGATGTCCATCGGCAGCGTGATGTTCTCCGCCGCGTTCAGCGTCGGGATGAGGTTGAACGACTGGAACATGAAGCCGATCCGGTCGCGCCGCAGCCGCGTCAGCTCCCGCTCCTTGAGCCCCGTGATCTCGGTGTCGCCGAGCCACACCTGCCCCGCCGACACCGTGTCGAGCCCCGCCAGACAGTGCATCAGCGTGGACTTCCCCGAGCCCGAAGGCCCCATCACCGCCGTGAAACGGCCCCGCGCGATGTCCACGTCCACCGCGTCGAGGGCCAGTACCTGGGTCTCGCCGGAGCCGTACGCCTTGGTCAGGCCCCTGGCCCGTGCGGCGACCACATCCGTGACCACATCCGTTCCCCCCACCCCAACTCCCTTACCTTGTAAGTCAGTTGTCCAACGGGTCGGGTTCGAGGATAGCCCGCCGGGCGCCGTCTTGCGGGTGCTAGCGCACGGGCGCTAGCGTGGAGGGCATGGCGAAGACGCAGCTGAACGTGCGAGTGGACGAGGCCACCGCCCGCGCCGCGAAGGAGCGCGCGCTCGCCCGCGGGGTGAGTGTGAACCGGTACATCGAGGAGCTGGTGCGGCGGGACGCCGGTGAGCTGGGCCGGACGTTCGTCGACGCCGCGGCCGACTTCATGAAGCGGTACGAGAGCGTCTTCGCCGAGGAGTTCGGCGCGGACCAGGAGCAGGGACCGGGAAGGCCGGCGGCGCCCCGTTGAGCGACGCACCGCGGCCACCGCATCTGCGTATCGATCTCGCGTGGCTCCTCATGGTCGCCGAACAGAAGACCCCCGGGGACCCGCAGGTCACCGACTGGGGCGCGCTCGCCGCCGCCGTGGCCCGCCACGACGCCCGGATATTCGACATCCCGGTCTACGACAGCGCGCACTCCCGGGCCGCGTCGCTGCTCCAACTCCTCATCCACGTACCGGCGTTGGAGCGCTCGAACGCGATGTTCGCCTCTGCCGTCGCCTACGCCTACCTCGTCGCCAGCGGCCAGAAGGTCGTCATCGCGCCCGAGCAGGTCCGCGAGCTGGCCCGGCTGGTCAAGGACGGCTCGGTGAGCATCCACGACATCGAGAAGGAACTCCGCACATGGAGCCTGTGAGCCCCAGTCGTGCGCACGGCGGACCCGCGCGCGTCACTCGTCGCTGAGTTCGGGGCGCCGCGCCGTACCGAGCACGCAGTACGACGTCGGGACGCGCGGCCCGTGCTCCGGTACCAACAGGCTCCGGTACGCGCCGAGTTCGAACCCCGCCTCGCGCAGCGCGCCCAGGGTGTCGTTCCCGGTGCGGCAGCCGCCGAACAGCAACGGCCACACCGTCGCGTCGACCGCCGACTGCACCGCGCGCATGCCGCGCCCCGGCGCCCGCCCGTGCTCGAAGAACCGCACCTCACCGCCGGGCCGCACCACCCTGCGCACCTCGGCGAGGGCCCGCGGCACATCGCGCACACTGCACAGCACGATGCTCAGGACCACGGCGTCGTACCCCTCGCTCTTCACCGGCAGCGCCTCCGCCGTACCCGGCGCCACATCGACCGGCACATCCGCGCGCTGGGCCGCCTCGACCGCCAACTGCCGCAGCTCGCGCTCGGGTTCGATCGCGACGACCTCGGAGACGGAGCGCGGGTAGTACCCGAAGTTCAGCCCGTTGCCCGCCCCGACCTCCAGGACGCGCCCGGTGAGCCCGGCGAGCAGCTCGGTACGGATGGGGCCCATCACGCGCTCTGCCTTCAGGCTCGTCCGGGCGTAGAACCGGGCGAACAGGGGATGGTGCACGGCGTCACGCGCCGCTTTCCTGCCGGGGGTCGGGATGCGGGCCGCCATGGGACCCTCCTTCGTACGACGTCAGGTCACGGGGATGTATGCCGATTCTTCCCCGTGCGGCCCGCCCCGGACCGGAAGCGGCACCCCTGTTTCCCGGCGCCGCTTCCCTCACCGCGCTCAGCGGTACTCGGGAGGCCGCGTCCGTCGCGCGAACTCCGCCGCGTCCCATCCGCCACCGAGCTCCGGGCCGACCCAACTCCCGGCCCCCGCACGGAAGTCAGCCGCCTCCAGGCCGCCCGCCCCGGCCGGTACGGCACCGAGGAGCCCGGCGCCCGCGACGCCCGGCAGATCCCCGACGTTGCACCGTTCCGCGAGACCCGGCTCGGCCGGCCAACTGCCGATCACGACCCCGGCCTGCTCCAGGCCCCGCGCCCGCAGCGCTTCGGCCGTCAGCTGCACGGCGTTCAGCGTGCCGAGCCCGGCCTGTGCCACCACCACGACCGGCGCCCCGAGCAGCCGCGCCGCGTCCGCGAGCGTCGACCCCCGCTCGTCGAAGTGCACGAGCAGACCGCCAGCGCCCTCCACGAGCACCAGATCGTGCGAGGCGGCCAACTTCTGCGCCGCCTCCGCCACGTGAGCGGGCCGTACGGGATCGAGGCCGGCCCGCGCGGCAGCCGTCCCGGGCGCCAGCGGTTCCGGGAAACGCGCCAGCTCGACCGGTGTCACCGCGTCCCCCGCGAGCCGCACCACCTCGTCGACGTCCCCGGGCTCGCCCGGTGCGACCCCGGTCTGCGCGGGCTTGAGCACCGCCACGGAACGCCCGGCCCGCACGGCGACCGCGGCCAGCGCCGCCGTCGTCACCGTCTTGCCGATCTCGGTCCCGGTCCCCGTGACCACCAGTACCGTCATCCCGCTCAGCCCTCCCGCGCGGCCGCGCACACCGCGCGCCCGATCCGTGCCAGATCCTCGTCGCCGGTGATGTACGGCGGCATGGTGTAGACGAGATCGCGGAACGGGCGCAGCCACACGCCCTCCGCGACCGCCGCCCGGGTCGCCGCCGCCATGTCGATGTCGTGGTCGAGCTGCACGACCCCGATCGCGCCGAGGACCCGTACATCCCGAACCCCCGGCAGATCCACGGCCGGTGACAGGGCGTCACGAAGTCCGGACTCGATCCGCTTGACCTCCGCCTGCCAGTCCTGGCCGAGCAGCAGGTCGATCGAGGCGCAGGCCACGGCGGCGGCCAGCGGATTGCCCATGAAGGTGGGCCCGTGCGCGAGCACCGGGACCTCGCCCCGCGAGATCCCGTCCGCGACCCGCGGCGTGCACAACGTCGCCGCCATCGTCAGATAGCCGCCCGTCAGCGCCTTGCCGACGCACATCACGTCCGGCGTCACCGCCGCGTGCTCCGCCGCGAACAGCGCGCCCGTGCGCCCGAACCCGGTGGCGATCTCGTCGAACACGAGCAGCACGTCGTGCGCGTCGCACGCCTCGCGCAGCACCCTCAGATACGCGGGGGAGTGGAACCGCATCCCGCCCGCGCCCTGCACCACCGGCTCCACGATCACCGCGGCCACCTCGTGCGCGTGCCGCTCGATCGTGTCCCGCAGATGCTCCGCGTACGACTCCTCGTACTCGGTCGGCGGCGCGTCGGCGAACACCTGCTCGGCGAGGACGCCCGCCCACAGCCCGTGCATCCCGCCCTCCGGGTCGCACACGGACATCGGCTGCCAGGTGTCGCCGTGGTAGCCGCCGCGCCAGGTCAGCATCCGGCGCTTCTCGGGCCGGCCGAGCGAGCGCCAGTACTGCAGGCACATCTTCAGGGCGACCTCGACCGACACCGAGCCCGAGTCGGCCAGGAAGACGTGCTCAAGACCCTCCGGCGACATGTCGACAAGGCGCTCGGCGAGCCGGACGGCGGGCTCGTGCGTGAGCCCGCCGAACATGACATGGCTCATCCGGTCGAGCTGACCGCGCGCCGCGTCGTTGAGCACCGGGTGGTTGTAGCCGTGGATCGCCGACCACCACGACGACATGCCGTCCACGAGATCGCCGTGCCCGGCGACCCGCAGCCGGACCCCGGCCGCCGACTCGACGACCAGGGGCTGCTGCCGGCCCGGCATGGGCCCGTACGGATGCCAGACGTGGCGCCGGTCGAGGTCGAGCAGGGCAGCGGTGTCGAGCTCAGGCATTGGGGGCGAGATCCGTCCCCGCGCCCCGGCGGCGGACGGCGACGAGATCGGTCCGCGCCTCGCCCGGAGCCTGGGGCTCCGCCGCGGCGGCCTCGGAACCGCACACCGAGCCGCAGCCGCCGGCCCGGTGCTCGGGCAGCGTCACCTGGTCGGCGCCCTCCACCTCGAACCCGGCGTCCGCGATCATGTCGAGGTCCGCCTTGCCGGCCTGGCCCTCACTGGTCAGGTAGTCGCCGAGGAAGATCGAGTTGGCGATGTGCAGCGCCAGCGGCTGCATCGAGCGCAGATGCACCTCGCGGCCGCCCGCGATCCGCACCTCGACGTCCGGGCAGACGAAGCGGACCATGGCCAGAATCCGCAGGCACCGCTGCGGCGTCAGGTTCCACTCCTTGGCCAGGGGTGTCCCCTCGAAGGGGATGAGGAAGTTGACCGGAACCGAGTCCGGATCGAGCTCACGCAGGCCGAACACGACGTCGACCAGGTCCGCGTCGCTCTCGCCCATGCCCGCGATCAGCCCGGAACACGCCGACAGACCGGCCGCGTGCGCCTTTTGCACGGTGTCGACACGATCCGCGTACGTGTGCGTCGTGGTGATGTCGCCGTACGTCGCCTCGGACGTGTTCAGGTTGTGGTTGTACGCGTCCGCACCCGCCCCGCGCAGCCGCTCCGCCTGGCCGTCGGAGAGCAGGCCCAGACAGGCGCAGACCTCGACGTCCTCGTTCTGCGACTTGATCGCGTCGATCGTCTGCGCGACCCGGTCGACGTCCTTGTCCGTCGGCCCGCGCCCGCTCGCCACCAGACAGACGCGCTTGGCGCCGCCCGCGACACCGGCGGCCGCCGCCTTGGAGGCTTCGTCCGGCTTCAGCCACGTGTACTTGAGGATCTCCGCCTTCGACCCCAGGCGCTGGGAACAGTACGAGCAGTCCTCCGGGCACAGGCCCGACTTCAGGTTCACCAGGTAGTTCAGCTTCACCCGGCGCCCGAACCACTGGCGGCGCACCTTGCCGGCCGCGGCCACCACGTCGAGCAGTTCGTCGTCGGTCGTCGCCAGCACGGCGAGCGCCTCTTCACGGCTCGGCAACGCGCGCCGAAGCCCCTTGTCCACCAGCGTGTTCAGCAGGTCCATGGAGCCTGATCCTTGCCTATGAGGACGCTCCGGCGAAAGGAGACTTTGCACAAAGGACAAGGTTCGATGTGTGGGTATCGCCACACCCTGGCCTTGTGGCGGGACGGTTAGGGTCTGTGCGTTACCTACAAAACGGGGACCCGATGACAGCACCGTCCGCACCGACCACACCGCCCGCAGCACCGTTCGGCTGGATCGAGGAGCAGCGCCGCGGCCGTGCGGCCGCCGGCCTCACCCGCGTCCTGCGGCCGCGCCCCGCGCACTCCCCGCTGCTCGACCTCTCGGGCAACGACTACCTGGGCCTGTCCCGGCACCCGGAGGTCGTCGAGGGCGCCGCCGAGGCCGCCCGGCAGTGGGGCGGCGGTGCCACCGGTTCGCGCCTGGTCAGCGGAACCACCGAGCTGCACACCCGACTGGAACGTGAACTGGCCGAGTTCTGCGGGTTCGAGGCCGCGCTCGTCCTGTCGTCCGGTTACGCGGCCAACCTCGCGGCCGTGACCGCGCTCGCCCCGCACGGTTCACTGATCGTCTCGGACGCGGGCAACCACGCGTCCCTGATCGACGGGTGCCGGCTGGCCCGCGGCGCCACCCAGGTCGTGCCGCACGCCGATCCCGAGGCCGTCCGCAAGGCCCTGGGAACACATGACGGCCCTGCCGTCGTCGTCTCGGACACGGTCTTCTCCGTCGACGGAGACCGGGCACCGCTCGGTGAACTGGCCGCCGTCTGCCGGGAGTTCGCCGCGGGACTCATCCTCGACGACGCGCACGGGCTCGGCCTGCTCGGCGACGGCGGCCGCGGCGCCCCGCACGAGGCGGGCCTCGCGGGCGCGGGCGACACCGTCGTCACCGTCACCCTCTCCAAGTCCCTGGGCAGCCAGGGCGGAGCTGTGCTCGGACCGGCCCATGTCATCGAGCATCTCGTCAACGCCGCGCGTACGTTCATCTTCGACACCGGCCTCGCGCCGGCCGCGACCGGCGCCGCGCTCGCCGCCCTGCGACTGCTGCGCAGGGAGCCGGAGCGCGCGGCGCGCGGCCGTCACGTGGCACTGTCGCTGCACCAACTCCTCACCGGGGCAGGGTTTTCCGCCGTACGGCCGG
Organism: Streptomyces sp. NPDC052225; assembly: GCF_040679615.1. Taxonomy (NCBI): domain Bacteria; kingdom Bacillati; phylum Actinomycetota; class Actinomycetes; order Kitasatosporales; family Streptomycetaceae; genus Streptomyces; species Streptomyces sp. NPDC052225. Next base: position 161,724 of record NZ_JBFAVD010000010.1, read on the forward strand.
ACGCCGCCGTCGTCTCCGTGCTCGCGCCCTCGCCCGAGGATGCGGTGCGCTGGGCCGCGGACTGCCGCGCGGAGGGACTCGCGGTGGGCTGCTTCCGCCCGCCGTCCGTGCCCGACGGCATCTCACGGCTGCGGCTGACCGCCCGCGCCGACCTCACCGACGGTCAGGTCGCCGAGGCCGTACGGGTGATCAGCCGTACTGCTCCCAAGGGAGCTGTCAACGCAGGGAGTTGACGAACCCCGTCCAGGCGGACGGGGCGAACAGCAGGGCGGGACCCGCCGTGCGCTTGGAGTCGCGCACGGCGAGCAGGCCGGTCAGGGGCCCCGAGGTCTGGGGGGCTGTCTCTACGCAGTTGTTGGCGCCGGTGCTGCGGCTGCTTCGCCGCCACCGCGCGCCGTGGAGCGTCGTGCTGGAAGGTACGGACGAAACGTGCCGAGGCAGTGCGGTCATGGTGCCTCCTTACGCAGTGCCGTGGCACGACGGGGCGTCGGCGACCTCGTCTGCCCGGCGAGCTGTGCGATGAATTCCAACGAGTCCTCGGGCGAAAGGGCGTGGAGCACAAGAGCGTCGAAGGCGTCCGTGTACGCCTTGAGGTCTTCTTTCCGCTCGAGGTAGAGGCTACTCGTCAAATGGTCGAGAACAACCACATCCAGATCAGTTGTGTTCGGAAATGAGAACACAACGAAAGGGCCTGTGATGCCGATGTGGCTGCCTCCGGAGAACGGCAGCACCTGAATTCGGACATTCGGCATATGCGCTGCTGCCATTAAGTGCGTCAATTGCCGGGCGAGAATGCCGTTCCCGCCCACCTCGCGCCGGAGCACCGCCTCATCGAGCACCGCGTTCATCTGCAACGGCGGCTGCCCGCGCAGCACGTCCTGCCGCGCGAGCCGCACCTCCACCAGGGCGTCGATGTTCCGCTCCGGCATCCCCACCAGCACCGAACGCGTCACGGCACGTGCGTACTCGGGCGTCTGCAACAGCCCCGGCACCACGCTCGTCTCCAGCGTCCGGATGCGGCAGGCCTGCGACTCCAGACTGATGAAGTCGCTGTAGGAGGGCGGCAGCAGCCCCCGATAGGCGTGCCACCAATGGCGCCCGCCCGTGTCCTCCGCGCCGGCCAGCGCGACGATCAGCTCCCGCAGCCGGGGGTCCTGCGCGTCGAACGCGTCGAGCAGCAGCAGGACATCGGAGGGCTTCACGCCGCTGCGCCCCGTCTCGATCCGGCTGACCTTGGACTGGTGCCAGCCGACGAGGCGCGCGGCCTCGCCGCTCGTGAGCCCGGCCCGGACGCGCAACGCGCGCAGTTCCGCACCGAGTTTGCGGCGGCGTACCGCGGGACCGTACTTCATAGGGACTCCTCGGCTCCTGCGGCCTGGGTCTTGGGCGGCTCCTGAGCAGACGGTAGAGGAACGGGCGTGCGCGCGCCCAAATACGGTCTGCCGTCGCAGAGTTCACCGCTTCGAGCGACAGATATATGCATATCTTGAGGGATCGCCACCCTTGGGGGACATCGAAGTGGCACTCTGGCGCGAAGCAGCAGTCGGGGGCCGAGCGAGAGCGATCCGCCGCGGGCGGAGAAGCGGCCCCGGCGGGAAAGGGACGATGTCGCCATGGCAGACCACCAGGAAGCATCCGTCACGCTGCCGAGCGATCCCGCCTCGGTGTCCGCCGCCCGCCGGTACGTGAGCAACGTACTGGCGGAGTGGGGGATGCCAGGAGACACCGAAGCGGCCGACACCGTCCGCCTGATCGTCTCCGAACTCGCGACGAACGCGGTGCAGCACACCCTCGGCCAGTCACCCACGTTCACCGTGGACATCGAACTCGAACGCGACGAGCAGTTGCGCATCGGCGTCACCGACAGCCACCCCCGCTACCCCAAGCGTCTCCCGGCCGCCGTCCAGCAGGACAACGGCCGGGGGATGGTCATCATCCGCTGCCTCACCGCGGAGTGCGGCGGCAGACTCTCGGTCAGCCCCACCGCCGAGGGCGGCAAGACCGTATGGATCGCGCTGCCCTGGATCCACTCGGTCAACGGCTCCAACGACCGCCCCACACAGCCCTGTTGACGATCCGTCACACAACCGTACGGCCGAAGGCGCCGCGCAGCAGGGCCCGGAAGCCGTCCACCGCCGGGTTCGTCTCGTCCGCCCGGTGCACCATCGAGATCGTCCGCCGCAGATCCCCCGGTTCCAGACGCCGGGTGCCGACCGGGGTCGCCGACATCCGCGCCACCATCTCCGGCACCACCGCCACCCCGAGGCCCGCGCTCACCAGCGCGCACACGAGGACATAGCTCGGCGTCGCCACCAGGACCGACGGAGTCGCCCCGGCCCGCGCCAGCGCCGACTCGACCCCCTGACGCGGCGGATGCGTCGGCGCCATGCTGATCAGCGGCTGCCCGGCCAGCTCCCCGAGCGGCAGCCGCGCCGCCCCCGCGGTCCCCGCCGTCAGCGCATGCCCCGGAGCGGTCACGAGCACCAGCTCCTCCACGAGGACGGGCTCCTGGACCACCGACGCGGGCACCGCGGCCGCGGTCGCGGGCTCGTACGCGTGGGTCAGGGCCACATCCACCTCGCCGGCGGCCACCGCGGCGATCCCGAGCGGCGGCTCGTAGCCGGCGACCGTGAGCTCCACCTCCGGATGCGCCCGGCGGAACGCGGTGAGCGCGGGCGGCAGCAGATGCATCCCCGCCGTCGTGAACGTGCCGAGCCGCAGCCGCCCGCCCGAGAGTCCGGCCAGCTGCGCCAGTTCGTGCCGCGCCCGCTCCATCTCGTCGAGCACCCGGCGGGCCGTCGTCACCAGGACCTCGCCCGCGCCGGTCAGCCGTGCGCCCCGGTGGTGGCGTACGAGGAGCGCCGTCCCGGCCTCCCGCTCCAGCTTCGCGAGCTGCTGGGAGAGCGCGGGCACCGTGTATCCGAGGCGCCGCGCGGCCCGCGTGATCGAACCGGCCTCCGCCACCGCCACCAGGGCGGCGAGCCGCGTCGGGTCGTACATACGCGGTCTCCAAAGGGGTGGCGCGGGCGGCAGGGGTAAAGCATCGCTTTAGGCAGACCCAGAATATTGCACATACCTGCTGAAGGCCGGACTCGGGCAGGCTGGCCGCCATGGACGCTCAACTGATCGCCTTCACCGGCGTGGCCGCGGGCATGGTCGCCCTGCCCGGCGCCGACTTCACCGTCGTCGTACGCAACTCGCTGGTCTCCCGCCGCGCCGGCGTGGCCTGCGCCCTCGGTGTCGCGGGCGGTCTGCTCGTCCACACGACGCTCGCCGTGGCCGGCGTCGCCGCGGTCCTGACCGCCGTACCCGCCCTCTTCCGGGCCCTCCAACTCGCCGGTGGTGCCTATGTGTTGTACCTCGGCGTCCGGACGCTCCAGTCCGCGTGGCGCCCGCTCGCCGAGCGCGCCGCCGCCGATGCCGGTCCGCAGGGGCGGGGGCCCACGGGTGGTGCGCTGCGCCAGGGATTCCTGACCAACACGCTCAATCCGAAGGCGCCGATCACGTTCCTGAGCGTGCTGCCGCAGTTCGTGCCGCAGGGGAGTCCTGCGCTGCCGCGCACGGCCGTCCTGTCGGCGATCGTCGTGGTGCTCGCGCTGCTCTGGTTCCCCGCGGTCGCGCTGCTGGTGGACCGGCTCGGCCGGTGGCTGCGCAGGCCGCGCACCGCCCGCGCGGTGGAAGCCGTCACGGGGAGCGCTCTGGTCCTCCTGGCCCTCGTCCTTCTTCTCGAGCCTCTGCTCGGGTGAGGGTGCGGCGCAGCGCCCAGGGCAGCGCTCCCCACAGTCCCGCGCAGACCAGGAGGGTGCCGGCCCCCGCCGCGACACCGGCGCCGCGATCGAGGGTCACGTCGACGACCAGCAGCACGGACCCGGACAGGGCGAGCACGAGAACGACCATCCCGAAGGCCGCGAGCCGCGACGAGACCTGCACGATCTGCGGCTTGGCCCCCATCTGGAACAGCACCCGGTGCACCGCGGCGGGCGCGGTCAGCAGGGCCGCGGCCACGACCGCGAGGAGCAGCGTCGTCACGTACGTGGCGCGCTGCACGGAGTCCAGGTCCGGAAAGCGCGGCGTGAAGGCGAGCGTCAGCAGGAAGGCGAAGAGGAACTGCACGCCGGTCTGGACGACACGCAGCTCCTGGAGCAGCTCACCGAAGTTGCGGTCGGCACGCTCCAACGGGGTCTCGTTGCGCTCGCTCATATCGGCATGAGTAACCAATAGTGATGATTTCAATCGAAAGCGATCTCGGCCGGTCTTCAGCGGCCACAGGGGGCGGGCCTGGCGCCCGGCCCGCCTCACCTGCGGCGCTGCGGTCCGGCGAGGGGCGTCAGCGCACCCGGCCGTACCAGACGCTCTTCGTCCAGATCTTCTGCAGTCTCACCACGTCCCCGGTCTTCGGGGAGTGCCAGATCCGTCCCTTGCCGGCGTAGATGCCGACGTGGTAAACGCTCCGTCCCGAGTGGAAGAAGACCAGGTCACCGCGGGTGCGGGAGGCCGCACGGATATGACGCGTCTTGTTGTACTGCTGGGCTGCGGTACGGGGCAGCTTCTTGCCCGCCCGCTTGAACGAGTAGAGCGTCAGGCCGGAGCAGTCGAACCGGTGCGGGCCCGCGGCGCCCCACTTGTAGGGCGCTCCCTTCTTGGAAGCCGCGACCTGGAGAGCTTTGGTCGAGGCCGCCGCAGCCGATGCCTCCGGCGCGGCGCCGGGGACCATGAGTCCCGCTCCCGCCACGGCGAGGGTGAGGACCGAGGCGGTACCGGCCCTGGTCAGCAGCGACGGGACACGATCGAGCGCAGTCATGCGCAACCCTTCGTCAGCCGCCTGCGAAGGATGACCTGTCGGGTTCGGGCTGGCGAAGATGCCCGGCCGCGTGATGCGGCTTCACCCCAAGGGCCCCTCGGTCACGCCTCGGACGAGGTGTGCCGGTGACCCGTCGTGATTGGGTCCTCCACTCCTGCCGATCCACTTCTGTCGACCTGACATCCGTGCGGCGGCAGGACTCGGCGTCCGCACGGACCGCCCCGCCGCGGCGGCGGGGGCTTGTCGTCGGAAGGGATCTTCACGCACTCGTGTCCCGAAAACCGAGCTGAACCGGCGGTAAGTGAGGCTCCTCACGCTTGGCCCGTTCAGGTGGACGGTGCGGCTTTCGGGCCCCGGGCGCGACGCCCGACCATGCTCGTACCAGCGGCGGAACGGTGAATTCCGGTGCCCGCGTACAGCCGTGACGCAACTCCGAAGGGCTTTTTGACGGACGAACGTCTACGCCATTCGGGGGTACACCATCCGGGCCGTTTCACCCCGGACCCAGACGGGTCGGACGGGCGAGGGATGCTCGGCGACCTCAACTGACAGTTTCTGGCGGCAAGGTGACCCTCTGTGTTCGCCTCTCCCCGTCCAAGACGCGAAGAGCCCGTGTCAGGGTTGCGGCATGCACCTCGCTCTCTCCGCGCTGGTGCATCAGCGTCAGGGCGTCCCGCAGCGCCGTCGCGCGGCTGACGAGCGCCTGGGCCGCGCGCAGCCCCCGGTAGGTGTCCTCGCCCCGCGCCGGATTGATCCGGGCCAGCAGATCGACCACGGCCAGATAGTTGTCCACCAGCTCGCACTCGGCGCGGGTCAGCGCGGGCAGCGGCGGCAGTTCGGGCGGGTACATCGACACGTCACCTCGGATCCTGGGTGCCGAGCGACGTCTTGCGGCTCGCCAGGACGTGGTCCACGAGGCCGAACTCCCGGCTCTGTTCAGCGGTCAGCACGGTGTCGCGTTCGATGTCCGCGCTGATCTGCGCCTTGGTCCGGCCCGAGTGCAGCGCCAGCAGATCCTCCAACTGGTCGCGCATCCGCGCCATTTCGCGCGCGTAGATCTCCAGGTCGGTGGGCTGGCCCTGGGCCGGCTCGGGCAGTGCGGGCTGGTCCAGGACCACGCGCGAGCCCGGCAGCATCATCCGCTTGCCCGGCGTCCCGGCCGCGAGCAGCACCGCGGCGACCGACGCGGCCTGCCCCAGGCACGTCGTCTCCACCTCGCAACTGACGTACCGCATCGTGTCGTAGACGGCCGTCATCGCGCTGAACGAGCCGCCGGGGGAGTTGATGTACAGCGAGATCGGCTGGTCGGGCGCCGTGTACTCGAGGTGCATGAACTGGGCCATCACGTCGTTCGCCGACGTGTCGTCGATGGGGGTCCCGAGAAAGACGATGCGCTCCTCCAGCAGCTTCGAGTAGGGGTCGAGCGTGCGCTGCCCCGACGTGGTGCGTTCCGTGAACTCGGGCAGGACGTAGCGGCCGGACGGGCGGTTCATGGCTCCTCCTCGGGTGATGCAGTCTCCGTAAAAAATGTACAGGACGTACATGACGTACGATGGTGAGCATGGCCTACGAGATTCCGGTGACGCAAGCCAGGGCTGAGCTCGCCGACCTGATCAACCGCGTGGTGTACGGCGGCGAGCGCGTCGTCGTCACCCGCCACGGCAAGCCGCTCGTCGGCCTTGTCTCGGCCGCTGACCTGGAGCGACTCGACGCGCTCGGGGAGCAGGCCGACGCCCCTGCGGACGCCCCCGTGATCAGCTCCGTCACCTCCGTCGGCCCCCTGCGATCCGCTCCCGGCGAACGCCAGAGGTTCGGCATCGCCGCCGAACACCGCGGCCCCGAGGTGCGCTGACCCGGCCACGCGAAAGGCCGCGCACCCCCGTCCGCTACAGCGGGGGTGCACGGCCGGTCCGTGGTGCGCGCGCTCAGCTCACGGGCTGTGGCGTGCGCGTCGGGGCCGGTGCCGGTGCGGGGTCCGTCGCGCGGCGGGCCCGAAGGCCGCCGGCCAGGACGGCGAGGAGGCCGAGCACCGCCCACGCGGCGAGCGTCAGCGCCGGTCGCACGGCCTGCGCCCCGTCGAAGTAGGCGACCGAGCGCAGCAGGGAACCCCCGGCGCCCGGCGGCAGCAACTGGCCGATGACGCCCACCGGTTCGGGCAGCAGCTGCGGCGCCGACGCCACCCCGGAGAACGGGTTGCCGAGCAGCACCACGACCAGTGCGGCCACGCCGATGCCCGCAGGGCCTGCGAGTGCCGCGAGCCCGGCGACCGTCGCACCCACCGCCAGTGTCGACAGGCCCAACACCCCTGCTTCCGCCCACCAGTTGCCCGTCAGCACGCCGAGCCAGCTGTCGGCGAGAGCCGTCGCCGCGAGACCCACGACGGCCGAGGCGGCCAGCAGGGCGAGGGCCGCCCCGGTGCCGCGCAGCCGCGTCAGTGTGACGATCGAGCCGCCCGCCACCCCGGCGATCGCCAGCGGCAGCACGCTCGAACTCAGCGCGGCCCCCCGCGGATCCGCCGCCGGGGCCGGCACCACGTCGACCGTCGGCACTTTCACGCCCGCCGGCGCCTGCGCCGCGACGGCCTGTTGCAGCAGCTGCGCCACCACGGGACCCGCCGCCGACGCGGTCAGCAGCTTCGGCCCGTCGGGCCCCGCCACCACCGCTCCGTATACGGTCCGGTCCTCGATCGCGGCGCGGGCGGCGGCCTCGTCGGCGTACCGATGCACCTCGAACGCACCGTCCCGCGCGCTGAGTCGACGCTCCACCGGACCCGCGGCGGCCGCCGGACCCGCGACGCCGAGTGGTAGATCGCGGGGCGCCGTGCGGGCGGTCGGCCAGGCGAACGCCCAGAGGGCGAGCGCGGCGAGCAGGGGGACGACGAGGGCGACGGCGAGCAGCTTTGCGCCGTGACGGGGTGCGGTGAGGGGCGGGGTGGCGGACGGGGCGGACATCGGGTCCTCCAGGTGTTCTGCGTCCGGCGAGATGGCTCGCGGATCAAAAAGAAGGATCGTTCGTTTTACGAGATGCCGACACTGTCCCGCCGACGCGGCGCCTTGTCAAGAATGAATGTTCGTTTTACTTTGAAGGGCATGGCCCGCGTATCCCAAGAACACCTCGACGCCCGTCGCCGCCAGATCCTGGACGGCGCCGCGCTCTGCTTCGCCCGCAACGGCTTCCACGCCACGTCGATGCAGGACGTGCTGAAGGAGGTGGACCTCTCCGCGGGCGCGGTCTACCGGTACTTCCGCGGCAAGGACGAGCTGATCCAGGCGATCGTCACCGAGGTGCTCGACGACGTCAGGGCCGCCTTCGAGGCGGCAGGCAAGGAGGCGCCGCTGCCGCCCCCGTATGAACTCGTGGGCATGGTGGTGCGGCGGATGTTCGCCGGACGGCCCGGGCTCCAGGTCGACGGCGAGTCCTACTTCCCGCGCCTGATGGTGCAGGTCTGGACGGAGACGCTGCGCAACGAAGGGCTGTCCGTCGTGCTCAGGGAGGGGTACGCGAAGGTGCGCGGCGTCTGGGTGGGGATCGTCCAGGAGTACCAGGCGGCCGGGGCGATGCGGGCCGATGTGGATCCCGAGGACGTCGCCCGGACGATGATCGCGGCCGTGCAGGGGTTCGCGGCCCAGCAGGCTCTCTTCGGTGAGCTCCCCGTGGAGAACCTCCAGAGCGGGCTGCGCGGCCTGATGAGTATGGGGGAGGTCAGCTGACGGCAAGGAGGCGGTCAAGCGACGGTTAACCTCGTTGAAACTCCGCCCAACTAGCCTGCGCTGCACGTCACCAGGGGTTTTCGTAGCCGGGGTGCGCAAGATCGCATGCGTTCCTTGTGTGTTACATCTATACCCGTCGCGGTGGCCGCGGCAGTCGGGCCCCGCACGGCCCGGAGCGAAGGACTGTGAGGTGGGACCGTGCAGCTGACCCCGCACGAGCAGGAGAGACTGCTCATCCATGTGGCCGCCGACGTGGCCGAGAAGCGTCGGGCCAGGGGTCTGAAGCTCAATCACCCCGAGGCGATCGCGCTGATCACCTCGCACGTCCTCGAAGGTGCCCGCGACGGCCGCACCGTCGCCGAACTCATGTCCTCCGGGCGGAAGTTGCTCACCCGCGACGACGTCATGGAAGGCATCCCCGAGATGATCCACGACGTCCAGGTCGAAGCCACCTTCCCGGACGGCACCAAGCTCGTCACCGTCCACGAGCCGATCGTCTGACGGGGGAGCGGCAGCCATGATTCCCGGAGAGATCCTCTTCGCCGAGGGCCCGGTCAGCTACAACGAGGGCCGTGAGGTCACCGCCCTGACCGTGCTCAACGCCGCCGACCGCCCCATCCAGGTCGGATCCCACTACCACTTCGCCGAGGCCAACCCCGGCCTCGACTTCGACCGCGCCGCCGCTCGCGGCCTGCGGCTCAACATCGCCGCCGGCACGGCCGTCCGCTTCGAGCCCGGCATCCCCGTCGACGTCGAACTCGTTCCCCTCGCAGGAGCCCGGATCGTCCCCGGCCTGCGCGGCGAGACCGGAGGTGCCCTCGATGCCTGAGCTGTCCCGCCCCGCCTACGCCGATCTGTTCGGCCCCACCACCGGTGACCGCGTCCGCCTCGCCGACACCGACCTGTTCGTCGAGATCGAGGAGGACCGCTCCGGCGGGCCCGGCCTCTCCGGCGACGAGTCCGTCTTCGGCGGCGGCAAGGTCATCCGCGAGTCGATGGGCCAGTCGCGCGCCACCCGCGCCGAGGGCACCCCGGACACCGTCATCACCGGCGCCCTGATCATCGATCACTGGGGCGTCGTCAAGGCCGACATCGGCATACGCGACGGCCGGATCACCGCCGTCGGCAAGTCCGGCAACCCGGACACCATGGACGGCGTGCACCCCGACCTCGTGATCGGCCCCGAGACCGAGATCCTCGCGGGCAACGGGAAGATCGTCACCGCCGGCGGCATCGACACCCACATCCACTTCATCTCGCCGACCATCGTCGACGAGGCCCTCGCCTCGGGCGTCACGACGCTCGTCGGCGGCGGCACCGGCCCGGCCGAAGGCTCCAAGGCCACCACCATCACCCCCGGCTCCTGGCACCTTGCCCGGATGTTCGAGGCGATGGAGAACAGCCCGGTCAACATCGGATTCCTCGGCAAGGGCAACACCATGTCGAAGGCGTCCATGCGCGACCAGCTGCGCGCCGGCGTCTGCGGCTTCAAGATCCACGAGGACTGGGGGGCGACCCCGGCCGTCATCTCCGCCTGCCTCGACGTGTGCGAGGAGTCGGGCGCCCAACTCGCCGTGCACTCCGACACGTTGAACGAAGCCGGATTCGTCCAGGACACCTTCGACGCCGTCGGCGGGCGCACCCTGCACGCCTTCCACGTCGAGGGCGCGGGCGGCGGCCACGCACCCGACATGATCACGGCCGTGCAGCTGCCGAACATGCTGCCGTCGTCCACCAACCCGACCCGGCCGCACACCGTCAACACCGTCGAGGAGCACCTCGACATGCTGATGGTCTGTCACCACTTGAACCCCGCGGTCCCCGAGGACCTCGCGTTCGCCGAGTCCCGCATCCGGCCCACCACCATCGCGGCCGAGGACATCCTGCACGACATGGGCGCCATCTCGATCATGTCGTCCGACTCGCAGGCCATGGGCCGCATCGGCGAGGTCATCATGCGGACCTGGCAGACCGCGCACGTGATGAAGCGCCGCCGCGGCTTCCTGCCCGGAGACACCCGCGCCGACAACGCCCGCGCCCGCCGCTACGTCGCCAAGTACACGATCAACGCGGCGATCGCCCAGGGCATCGAGCACGAGGTCGGCTCGGTCGAGACCGGCAAGCTGGCCGACCTGGTCCTGTGGGACCCGAAGTTCTTCGGCGTGAAGCCGCAGGTCGTCCTCAAGGGCGGGCAGATCGCCTACGCGCAGATGGGCGACGCCAACGCCTCCATCCCCACCCCGCAGCCGGTCATGCCGCGCCCGATGTTCGGCGCGTACGGGAAGGCGCCCGCCGCCAACTCGTTCAACTTCGTGACGGAGACGGCGATCGAGGACGGCCTGGTGGAGCGGCTCGGCCTCGCGCGTTCCTTCGTGCCGATCCGCTCCACGCGGGGCCGGGGCAAGGCCGACATGGTCAACAACGACACCCTGCCGCGCGTCGAGGTCGCCCCCGACTCGTTCGCCGTGACCATCGACGGCGAACTCGTCGAACCCGCCCCCGCCGCCGAACTGCCGCTCGCCCAGCGGTACTTCCTCTTCTGAGCGGCTGCGTGCGTACGTCATGACCCGCGCAGCCCTGCTCGTCCTGGCCGACGGCCGCTTCCCCGCCGGAGGGCACGCCCACTCCGGCGGGGCCGAGGCCGCCGTCAAGGCGGGACGCATCACCGGCGCGGCGAGCCTGGAGGAGTTCTGCCGCGGCCGCCTGCACACCAGCGGAGCCGTCTCCGCCGCCCTCGCCGCCGCGGCCGCCCTCGGCGTCGACCCCGTCGCGCTGGATGCGGCCGCCGACGCCCGCACCCCCTCCGCGGCGCTGCGGGTCGCCGCCCGCAAGCTCGGCCGGCAGCTGATGCGCGCCGCCCGCGCCACCTGGCCGCACCCCGAACTCGACGCCCTGGCCCGGCAGTTCCCCAAGGGGGCGCACCAGCCGGTCGTGCTCGGCCTCGCCGCCCGCGCGGCCGGGCTCGGGCCCGAGGACGCCGCGTACTGCTCGGCGTACGAGGGCATCAGCGGGCCCGCGACGGCCGTCGTACGCCTGCTGAGCCTCGACCCGTTCGACGCGACCGGTGCCTTGGCGCGGCTCGCGCCCGAGGTCGACCGGGTCGTCGCCGACGCCGTGGACGCGGCGGGACGGGCGCTCGACGACGGGGTGGACGCGTTGCCCGCCGGGTCCGCGCCGCTCCTGGAGATCGGCGCGGAGGCGCATGCCGCGTGGCCCGTGCGGCTGTTCGCTTCGTAGCGCCGCGCCCCACCCACCTTTGAGACTGGAGCCGTAGAACCATGCACCTCGACCACTCCCACGACGAGGCGTCCGCCGTCTCCGCCGACGCCCACCGCCCCGACGGCGCACGCCGCGCCCTGCGCATCGGGCTCGGCGGTCCTGTCGGGTCCGGCAAGACCGCGACCGTCGCCGCGCTGTGCCGCGCCCTGCGCGACGAGCTGTCCCTGGCCGTCGTCACCAACGACATCTACACGCGCGAGGACGCCGAGTTCCTGCTGCGCGAGGCCGTCCTGCCGCCCGAGCGGATCACCGCCGTGGAGACCGGTGCGTGCCCGCACACCGCGATCCGCGACGACATCTCCGCCAACCTCGAAGCCGTGGAGGACCTGGAGGACGCCGTGGGCCCGCTGGACCTGATCCTCGTCGAGTCCGGCGGCGACAACCTCACCGCCACCTTCTCCAAGGGCCTCGTCGACGCCCAGGTCTTCGTCATCGACGTCGCGGGCGGCGACGACATCCCGCGCAAGGGCGGTCCCGGCGTCACCACCGCCGACCTGCTCGTCATCAACAAGACCGACCTGGCCCCGTACGTCGGCTCCGACCTGGCCCGGATGGCGGCCGACGCCAAGGACGCGCGGGCCGAACTCCCGGTCGTCCTCCAGTCGTTGCGCTCCGGGACGGGCGTCGCCGACGTCGCCGCGTGGGTGCGGCAGCAGCTTGCCGCGTGGACCGTATGAGCGTCGGGGGAGCGCGGGCCGGTGTGCGCTCCACCGCCCGCGTCGCGGCGCGCGGCGACGGACGCGGCGGCACGGCGCTCCCGGTCCTTGAGAGCGAGGGCTCGCTCGCGCTGCGCCGCACCCGGGCCGCCACCGCCCCCGAGGCCCGTGTCCTGCTCGTCGGCGCGATGAGCGGCCCGCTCGGCGGCGACCACTTCACTGTGGAGGCCGACGTCGACCCGGGCGCCCATCTGCACCTGGGCTCCGTCGCGGCGACCCTCGCACTGCCCGGCCAGGCCGAGGGCGAGGCGCGCTACGACGTACGGATCCGCGTCGCCGAGGGCGCCCGCCTGGACTGGCTGCCCGAGCAGCTGATCTCCGCGGGCGGCAGCGACCTGCGGGTCACGACCCGCGCCGAAGTCGCACCCGGCGCCCGCCTCGTGCTGCGCGAGGAGCAGGTGCTCGGCCGCGTCGGCGAACAGCCGGGCCGGCTCACGAGCCGCCTGACCGTGTACCTCGACGGGCGTCCGCTGCTCGACCAGGAGCTGGCGTGCGGCCCCGGCGCGCCCGGCGGCTGGGACGGCCCCGCCGTCCTGGCCGGGCACCGTGCGCTGGGTCAACTCGTCGTCGTACGTCCGGAGTTCGAGACGGACAGACCGTCCGCGGCCGTCCTCGACGAGGCCGGTACCGCCGCGCTGACCCCGCTCGCCGGACCGGCCGTGCTGGTCACCGCGGTCGCGCCCGACGCGCTGCGGCTGCGCCGCACACTGGACGCGGCGCTGCGCCAACTGGTCTGAACCGCTCACCGGGACGAGTTATACCGTTTATCGGATTGGTAAAGAACGTCTGTCATCTCTGTTGTCAGGGACCCCGCACACGACAGGATCCGCGTATCCGATCGTTCACGCGATCGGCTTAACGCTCGAACCGACGTGCGGGAGGCCTCACTTGAGACGGACTCGACAGACGAGTCGCGGCAGCCGGAAGGTGGTGATCGGTTCCGCGGGCGCGTTCGCCGCGGCGGCGCTGATAACGGGAGCGGTCGTCGCCCCCGCCGCCAACGCCGATTCGCAGAAGAACGGCAGCAGCACCCAGAACCGTGAGGCGCAGGGTGCCGCCATCGCCGCGGCCAAGGCCGCCAAGGCCGGCATCGACTGGGCGGACTGCCCCGCTGACTGGGGCATCGCCAAGCCCATCCAGTGCGGTTACGTCACCGTGCCGCTCGATTACGCGAAGCCGTACGGCAAGCAGATCAAGCTCGCCGTCGACCGCATCGCCAGCACCGGCACCAAGGACGAGCGCCAGGGCGCGCTCGTCTACAACCCGGGCGGCCCCGGCGGGTCCGGCATGCGCTTCCCGACGCGCGTGACCAACAAGAACCCGCTGTGGACGAAGACCTCGAAGGCCTACGACTTCGTCGGCTTCGACCCCCGCGGCGTCGGCCACTCCACGCCGATCTCCTGCATCGACCCGCAGGAGTACGTCAAGGCGCCCAAGGCCGACCCGGTCCCGGACACCGAGGCGGACAAGCTTGCCCAGCGCAAGCTCGCCAAGGAGTACGCGGACGGCTGTTACGAGCGCAGCGGCGAGATGCTGCCGCACATGACGACGCCGAACACCGCGCGCGACCTCGATGTCATCCGGGCCGCGCTCGGCGAGAAGAAGCTCAACTACCTGGGCGTCTCCTACGGCACCTACCTGGGCGCCGTCTACGGCACGCTCTTCCCGGGCCACGTCCGCCGCATGATCGTGGACAGTGTCGTCAACCCGGCCAAGGACAACATCTGGTACCAGGCCAACCTGAACCAGGACATCGCGTTCGAGGGCCGCTGGAAGGACTGGCAGGACTGGGTCGCCAAGAACGACGCCACCTTCCACCTCGGCGACACGCGCGCCAAGGTGCAGGAGCAGTGGCTGACCCTGCGCGCCGCCGCGAAGAAGAGCCCCATCGGCGGGGTCGTCGGCCCGGCCGAGCTCATCGGGTTCTTCCAGAGCGCGCCGTACTACGACTCGTCGTGGGTGCCGGTCGCCAAGGTGTGGAGCGCCTACGTCGCCGGTGACACGCAGGCGCTGGTCGACGCGGCCGCCCCCGACATGTCGGACACCGCGGGCAACGCCTCGTCGGAGAACGGCAACGCGGTCTACACCGCCGTCGAGTGCGCCGACGCCAAGTGGCCGACCAGCTGGTCCAAGTGGGACAAGGACAACACCGCGCTCCACAAGGACTACCCGTTCATGACGTGGGCCAACGCGTGGATGAACCTGCCCTGCGCCACGTGGAAGACCAAGCAGCAGACCCCGCTCGACGTGAAGACGGGCAAGGGCCTGCCGTCCGTCCTCATCGTGCAGTCCGAGCGCGACGCCGCCACCCCGTACGAGGGCGCCGTCGAGCTGCACAAGCGCTTCAAGGGCTCCCGCCTGATCACCGAGAAGGACGCGGGCTCGCACGGTGTCACCGGTCTGACCAACCCCTGCATCAACGACCGGGTCGACACGTACCTGCTCACCGGCGCGACCGACAGCAAGGACGTGACGTGCGCACCGCACGCCACGCCCAAGCCGTAAGTCCTGCCGTGAGGTGAGCGTGAGCCGGGCCCCTGGGGGCCCGGCTCACTGCTGTGCGGCCAGCCAGGCGTCCTCGGCCGCGTAGTCGAACAGGCCGGTCGTGTAGTTCGCCACCATGGTCGGGAAGCCCTCGGTCCAGTCCTGCTCCCGCAGCCGCTCGGTCAGCCAGCTCACCGTCTCCGGCAGGGCGTCCGCGTACGTGGTCAGCGGCCGGTAGCCCACCTCACGCTCGGCCGCGGACATGTCGAACACGAACGGGTGCGGCAGCGACCACGGGGTGTCCCCGACCGTCTCGGCCGGCGGCGGCCCGTCGACCAGCACCGTCTGCGTCTCGACCCCCATCAGCCCGTCGACCATCGCGCCGATCTCGGCGACCGTGGGGCAGTCGGGGTCCGCCGCGTTCAGCACCCGCGAGCCGGGCCGCGCCGCCGAGAGGCGCACCAGCTCCGCCAGGTTCCGCACGCTCACCGGGTGGAACCGGCTCTCGCCCTTGTACGCGAGAACGCGCCGACGCCGGCCGTCCAGGTTCCGCTTCACGAAGTACAGCTCCCGCGGCGTGCGGCAGTGCCGGCCGTGGACGGCGGCGGCGCGCAGCAGCGTCGTCGGCAGCTTCTCGCCGAGCGCCAGCAGATCCCGCTCCAACCGGACCTTCCGGGTCCCGTACGTGCTGTCGCCCGGCGCGACCGTCGGGTCGCTCTCCCGCACCGGCCCCGCGTAGCGCGGCCAGCCGTCCGGCTCGCCCTGCGTGTCGAAGCTGCGGCCGCGCTCGTCCTCGTAGATCGCGCCGCTGGAGATCACGACGGCGGAGCCGACGCGTCCGGCGAGGTCCGCGAGCTGCTGCCCGTGCCGCCGCTGGAACGCCACCATGTCCACGACGAGGTCGACGCCGTCGCCGACCAGTGCGCCGAGCGCCGCGCCGGCGTCCTCCGCGTCCCGGTCGAGGCGTGCCGTGCGTACCTCGTCCGGCCAGGCCTCGTCCCGGGTGCCGCGCCGCGAGACCGCGGTCACCGCCCAGCCGTCCTCCGCGAGCGCCCGTACCGCGGGCCGCCCGATCTGTCCTGCCGCGCCTATCACCAATGCCGTCTTCATGCCCGGACGGTATGTCGATCATGGACGGCGGCACAGCGTTTTCTGCTCTGCGCAGAGGACGTCAGCTGAGCGGCAGCCGCGGGAACTTCCGGGCCCTGGCCTCCTCGGCCTCCGCCTTGACCAGCGCCGCGTACTTGTCGACGTACTCCTGACCGGACAGTTCGAGAATCGCGTACATGATCTCGTCCGTGACGGCTCGCAGGATGGCCTTCTCGCCGTCCATCCCCGCGTACCGCGAGAAGTCCAGCGGGCGGCCGAAGCGGATCGTCACGCGCCGCATGTGGGGGATCTTCTGGCCCGGCGGCTGCGCCTCGAACGTGCCGATCATCGCGCACGGGATCACCGGCACCTGCGCCTTCAGGGCCATGGCGGCGACGCCGACCTTGCCCTTGTACAGGCGGCCGTCGTGCGAGCGCGTGCCCTCCGGGTAGATGCCGAGCAGCTCCCCGCGGCGCAGCACCCCGAGCCCCTCCCGGATCGCCGCCTGCCCCGCCTCCTTGCCCGAGCGGTCGACGGGGATCTGACCGGCGCTGCGGAAGAACGCCGCGGTCAGCCGGCCCTTGACGCCGGGCCCGGTGAAGTACTCCGCCTTCGCCAGGAACGTGATGCGGCGCTTGATGATCGCGGGCATCAGGAAATGGTCGGAGAACGACAGATGGTTGCCCGCGACGATCGCGGCCCCCGTGTCGGGGATGTGCTCCAGACCCTCGATCCTGGGCCGGAACATCAGCCGCAGCAGCGGCCCGAGAATCACGTACTTGAGCAGTCGGTAGAACATTCCGGTCGCCTTCCCCCGCGCGCCGTACGTGGACCAGGTGCGTGCGCACAGTAGTCAATCGTCGGCGCGGACGCGAGAGCCCGATCGGGCCCTGTCCGGAGCCCGCGCGGCGCGTCCGCTTGGCAGCGGCGGCGACGGGCGGTGGCCTGTTGCATCCCCGACGTCCAGCACCGGAGGCCCACGCCATGCGTTCCCTGCCCCTCGCCGCAGCCGCGCTCCTGTCCCTCGCCGTCGCCGTCGCCGCTCCCGCCCACGCGGCGAGCGACCCGACGCCGCAGCGCGGCCTGCTCCTCACGGTCTCCGGCGACGAGAACACCTGGATCCGGGGCGTGCTGCTGCGCTGCGCGCCCGAGCCGTCGGGGCACCACCCGTACGCCGGCGCGGCCTGCGCCGAGCTGGACGCGGCGGGCGGCGACCTCGACGCGCTGGAGGGCACCGACCGGGTGTGCACCAAGGAGTTCGCCCCCGTCACGGTGGGCGCCACCTGCACGCACCGCGGAAAGGTGATCGCCTGGCACAAGACGTACGCCAACGCCTGCACGATGGACGCCGCGACGGGCCACGTCTTCCGCTTCTGATCCCGCGGGGCCCTCGGCTCAGGCGCTCCTGGACGCCACCATCGCCACGGTGATCAGGCCGAGCACGACCCAGCCGAACCACAGCCAGCCGTTGCTGCCGAGCGCCACCGTGTACGCGGTCACGGCCACCAGACCGCCGACGGTGAACACACCCATCGTCTTCGTGGATCCGGGCATCACGCACCCTCCTCCCGGCAGCCAGGACGGCGTACGTGCGGTGTGCGGCGCCCGAAGCCGCGGCCAGAAGGCCATAGTCACCCGTGAGGGGGCGGTGGCGCTACTGCCCGCGCGCGTTCAGGGAGGCCAGATACGCGTTGTACGCGGCCAGCTCCTGGTCGCCGTCCCGGTCCGCCGCGCGGTCCTTGCGCCGTGCCTGCCGGTCGTCCGACTTCTTCCACTGGAACAGCAGCGCGAGCAGCACCAGGACCGACGGGACCTCGCTGAACGCCCAGGCGATACCGCCGGCGGCCGTCTGGTCGGCGAGCGGATCGATGCCCAGGGAGGCCGGCGGATTGTCGAACGTACCGACCATGGTGGTGCTCGCCATCATCAGCGCGATGCCGAAGAACGCGTGGAACGGCATGCCCGCGAACAGCTCCAGCATCCGCATCACATAGCCGGGGCGGTGCGGCCCCGGGTCGACACCCATGATCGGCCAGAAGAACACCAGGCCCACGGCGAGGAAGTGCAGCATCATCGCGAGATGCCCGACCTTCGACCCCATCAGGAAGTCGAACAACGGCGTGAAATAGAGCGCATACAGGCTGGCGATGAACAGCGGGATCGTGAACGCGGGGTGCGTGATGATCCGCATGTAGCGGCTGTGCAGCAGCATCAGAAGCAGCTCGCGCGGCCCCTTGTTGCCGCGCTTGGCCGCCACCGGCAGCGCCCGCAGCGCGAGCGTGATCGGCGCGCCCATGAGCAGCAGGATCGGCGACAGCATGCTGATGACCATGTGCTGCACCATGTGCACGCTGAACATGACCATCCCGTAGTCGTTCAGCTTGGTGCACATCACGAGACCGATGGTCAGCACGCCCACGACGAAGAAGACGGTCCGCGAGACGGGCCAGGAGTCACCGCGCCGGGCGAGCCGCACGACACCCCAGCCGTACAGGGCGAGCGCGAGGAGGCAGCCCACGAGGAAGAAGGGGTCGGCCGACCATTCCAGGCCCCGCCCCAGCGTGAACGGCGGCAGATCCATGTTCATGCCGTGCCCGCTGTGATCCATCCGACGGCTCCTGTTGCTCGTTTCGTACGGATTGTGCGCCACCAGAGTAGAACTGCCCCCGGCCGCAGCTGCGGCCGGGGGCAGTTCTCAGCAAAAGGCTGTTAAAGCACGCACTCGGCTTCCGCGTACCGCTCCTCGGGCACGGTCTTCAGCGTTCGCACGGCCTCCGCGAGCGACACCATCACGATGTCGGTGCCGCGCAGGGCGGTCATCTTGCCGAACTCGCCGCGGTGCACCGCCTCGACGGCGTGCCAGCCGAACCGCGTCGCGAGCACCCGGTCGTACGCGGTGGGGGTGCCGCCGCGCTGGACGTGCCCGAGGATCACCGGACGCGCCTCCTTGCCGAGGCGCTGCTCCAGCTCGATGGAGAGCTGACGGGCGATCCCGGCGAAGCGCTCGTGGCCGTACATGTCCTTGACGCCCTCGTCGAACGCCATCGATCCGGCGCGGGGCTTGGCGCCCTCCGCGGCGACGACGATGGCGAACTTCTTGCCGGCCTCGAACCGCTCGCCGACCTTCGCGGCCAGCTCCTCGATGTCGAACGGCCGCTCCGGCACGACGATGGCGTGCGCGCCGGCGGCCATGCCCGAGTGCAGCGCGATCCAGCCGGTGTGCCGGCCCATGACCTCGACGATCAGCACGCGCTGATGCGACTCGGCGGTGGTCTTCAGCCGGTCGAGGGCCTCGGTCGCCACGCCCACGGCGGTGTCGAAGCCGAACGTCACGTCCGTGACGGCGATGTCGTTGTCGATCGTCTTCGGGACGCCGACGATGGGCAGTCCGCCGTCGGACAGCAGCCGGGCCGCCTTGAGCGTGCCCTCGCCGCCGATCGGGATGATCGCGTCAAGACCGAGATCGGCGACGTGCCCCTTGGCCCGCTCGACGCCGTCGCGCAGATGCGCGGGCTGTACGCGGGAGGAGCCGAGGATGGTGCCGCCGCGGGCGAGGATGCCGCCCACCGCGTCCAGGTCCAGCTTGCGGTAGTCGCATTCGAGCAGGCCCTTCCACCCGTCGTGGAAGCCGATGACCTCGTCGCCGTGGTCGACGACGGCACGGTGCACGACCGAGCGGATCACCGCGTTGAGGCCGGGACAGTCGCCGCCTGAGGTGAGGACACCAATACGCATAAGCCCGGAATACCTTTGCAAACGTGGGCCGATGACCGGACCACGTCGTCCGGCTGGATCCCCCGTACCTTATCGGCGCACGGGGGGCCGTCCGTAAGGGGCGTCCGCCAGCTGGACACGCCCGCTCATATGGGCGCGAGAGCGCCCCGAAGGGTCCGCGAAAAGGATCAGGCGGGCTGGGCGGTCGCGGCAGCGATCCGCTCGTCGCGCAGCGCGTCGTACCAGCGGTCGTCGACCGGAGGCAGCGCGTTCACATCGAGCGCCAGCTTCAGGAGCAGGTCGGCGATCAGCGGGTTACGGGCCAGCACGGGGCCGTGCATGTACGTGCCGAACACCGTGTCGTTGAAGGCGCCTTCGGTGCCGTCACCGGTGCCGTTGCCCTTGCCGAGGCGGGTGCGGGCGAACGGGCGCGCCGAGGGGCCGAGGTGCGTGATGCCCTGGTGGTTCTCGAACCCGGTCAGCGGCGGCAGGCCCAACTGCGGGTCGATGTCGGCCAGTACGTCACCGACGCACCGCTCGCCCTCGCCGCGCGTCGAGATGACGTCGAGCAGGCCGAGACCGGGCTCGCGCTCACCGAGGTCGTTGATGAACTCGTGGCCGAGGATCTGGTAGCCGGCGCACACGGAGAACACGATCGCCCCGTTGCCCACCGCGCGCTGGAGGCCGCCGTCGCGGCGCAGCCGCTCCGCCGCCAGGCGCTGCGGCCGGTCCTCGCCGCCGCCGATCAGGTAGATGTCGCCGGAGGTGGGCACCGGCTGGTCGCTGCGCACGTCGTAGCGCTCGACCTGGAGGCGGCGCTGACGCGCGCGGCGCTCCACCACCAGCGCGTTGCCCTGGTCGCCGTAGGTGCTCAGCAGGTCGGGGTAGACCCACACGAGACGCAGGCTGCTGTCGCTCATGCTCATGATCCTTAAGAGGCTTCCTGGTCGTATGGCTCGGGTCAGTTGCCCACGCGGCGGCGGACGTCCTGGAAGGCGGTGTAGTTGGCGATCAGCTCGATGCGTCCGGGCGGGGAGATCTGCACCGCCTCGTCGAGCGTCTCGCAGACCCGGAACTCCAGGCCGGCGACCTCGAGCCGGACCGCCAGGTCGAGCTTGCGGTCGCCGATCACGCAGATCGGGTGCCCGGCGAGCCGCGTGTAGTCGACGTCCCACAGCCAGGAGGTGTCGGTGCCGTCCGCACCGCGCGCGTTCACCGAAAGGATCACCGGGGTCGGCGGCGGGTCGATCAGAGTGAACGTTTCGAGCCAGCCCGCGGGGTTCTTGGCGAGCAGCAGGCGCAGGTCCCGGTTCTGGAACTGCACGACGTCGTAGCGGCCGGCCACGGCCTGCACCTGGTACATGCGCTCCAGGGCGACCTGCGGCGGCACGCCGAAGCAGGCGGCGACGGCGGCCGAGGTGGCCGCGTTCGCCTTGTTGGCGCGGCCCGGCAGCTGGAGGTGGATCGGCCAGGCGGAGCCGTGCGGGTCCAGGACGTAGTCGCCCTGCAGCGCCCAGCTCGCGGTCGGGCGGCGGAAGCCGCACTCGCCGCAGAACCAGTCGTCGCCGGGGCGCTGCATCACGCCGCCGCACGCCGGGCAGGACCAGGCGTCGTCCTTCCACTCCTGGCCCGCGGCGACCCACACCACGTTCGGCGAGGAGGAGGCGGCCCACACGATGAGCGGGTCGTCGGCGTTCGCGATCACGATGGACTTCGAGCCGGCCAGGCCCTCGCGCCACTTCTCGGCGAGCATGCGGGTCTCGGCGGCGCGGTCGAGCTGGTCGCGCGAGAGGTTGAGCAGCGCGATCGCCTTGGGGTCCGTGTCACGGGCGACGCCGGCGAGGTACTTCTCGTCGACCTCGATGACACCGAACTTCGCGTCCGAGCCGCCGGCCAGCGCGGAGGTGATGCCCGCCGGCATGTTCGCGCCCAGCGCGTTGGAGACGACGGGGCCGCTGGCGCGCAGGGCCTCGGCGATCAGACGCGTGGTCGTCGTCTTGCCGTTCGTGGCGGAGACGAGCACCACGTCCAGGTGCTGGGCGAGCCGTCCGAGCAGCTCGGGGTCGAGCCTGAGCGCGACCTTGCCGCCGATCACCGAACCGCTGCCGCGTCCCGCCGCGCGCGACACCGCGGCCGCTGCCTTGCCGGCCGTCACGGCCAGCTTGGCCCGCGGAGTCATCGACTCCGAGTTGGCTGCCATCTTCCTGGGTCCTCCTTGCGTACGGCGCCGCGCCTGCCCCCGGCATCGTTTCGGCCTCAGCCTATCGAGAAGCTCTGACAAGCCCGAACTGCGGCACCACCTGCGAATCGGGGTGCTCACCGGACCGTACCCTTACGGCCATGCGACACGGCTCGATCCCGGGCGCCTCAGGGCGCGTACGACCCCTGACCCTGCTCGGCGACCCCGTGCTCCACCAACCGTGCGCGGACGTCACGGACTTCGGCCCTGCGCTCGCGCGGCTGGTCGAGGACATGTTCGCCACGATGTACGCGGCTCAGGGCGTCGGCCTCGCGGCCAACCAGGTGGGCGAGGCGCTGCGGGTCTTCGTCTACGACTGCGAGGACGACGACGATGTGCGGCACGTCGGGCACGTCGTCAACCCGCGTCTCGTGGAGGCGGACGGCGCCGTGATCCGCGGTCCCGAGGGCTGTCTGTCGCTGCCGGGCCTGGAGGCGGGCACACCGCGCTTCGACCACGCGCGCGTGGAGGGGCAGGACCTGCACGGCGAATCCGTGGTCGTCCACGGCACGGGATGGTTCGCGCGCTGCCTCCAGCACGAGTGCGACCACGTGGAGGGGCGTACGTACACGGACCGGGTCACGGGGTGGCGCCGGCGCCGGGTGCTGCGTCAGGCGGCGCGGGCGCCGTGGGCGGAGCGGTAGCCGCGCGTCTCAGAACGCCGGGCCGCCGGCCTTGTCGCCGGCCGCGGCGAGCCGCCCCCACAGGAGGTCGGCGAGTCCCCGCACCAACTCGGCGCGCGTGCACGGCCGGTCGCCGAGCCACCAGTCGCCCGCGGCGTGCATCATCCCGACGATCCCGTGGCCCCACACGCGCGCGAGCTGCTGGCTCGCGGGCCCGAGGTCCACACGCTCCTCGATGACCTCGGCCAGGTCCTCGCCCATGCGCCGCAGCAGCGGAGCGGAGTGCCGGCCGACGTCGAACCCGGAGTCGCCGGGGGAGCCCTCCGCCGGATGCATCAGGAACCGGTAGACCTGCGGCCTGGCTTCGATCGCCGCGAGGTAGGTGTCCAGCGTGGCCTCCACGCGCTCACGCCGCTCGGCGGGCGCGTCGAGAGCGGCCCGCAGGGAAGCGAGCAGCGCGTCCGTGTGGCGCGTGGCGAGGGCCGCGTACAGGCCGCCCTTGTCGCCGAAGTGCCGGTAGAGGATCGGCTTGGTGATCCCGGCCTCGGCCGCGATCGCGTTCATCGACGCACCCGGGCCGTCCCGGAGCACCACGCGGTCCGCGGCCTCGAGCAGCTCACGCCGCCGGCGCTCGGCGGCGGACTGCTGATCCGCGCGCTGCTCGGTCCGCTGTGTGGTCTCCATGAGGTCTCCCCGCCCGTGCGATTGCTTGACGCACGCGAAAGGTAACACCCGATGGCCGGGCGGTATCGAACGCGTACTCGGAGGTTGACATCGCCTACTGGCCAGTAACAGACTCTCGTTACCGCAAGTAACATATGCAGTGCACGCAGCCCTGGAGGGGTTATGGCCGAGTTCACCATGGATCTCAACGACGAGCAGAAGGAAGTCCGTGACTGGCTTCACGGATTTGCCGCCGATGTGATCCGCCCCGCGGCCGCCGAGTGGGACGAGCGCGAGGAGACCCCCTGGCC
This sequence comes from Streptomyces sp. NPDC052225, assembly GCF_040679615.1. Lineage (NCBI taxonomy): Bacteria > Bacillati > Actinomycetota > Actinomycetes > Kitasatosporales > Streptomycetaceae > Streptomyces > Streptomyces sp. NPDC052225. The sequence goes on from NZ_JBFAVD010000010.1 coordinate 185,353, forward strand.
GGTCATCCAGGAAGCGGCCAAGCTCGGAATCTACTCCCTCGACTTCTATGCGCAGCAGTTCTTCGACCCGACCGGTCTCGGTATTCCGATGGCCATGGAGGAGCTGTTCTGGGGTGACGCGGGCATCGCGCTGTCGATCGTCGGCACGGGCCTCGCCGCGGTCGGCGTCCTCGCCAACGGCACCGAGGAGCAGATAGGGACCTGGATCCCGCAGATGTACGGCGACGTGAACGACGTGAAGGTGGCCGCCTTCTGCTCCTCCGAGCCGGACGCCGGGTCCGACGTCGCCGCCATGCGCACACGTGCCGTGTACGACGAGGCCAAGGACGAGTGGGTCCTCAACGGCACCAAGACGTGGGCGACGAACGGCGGCATCGCCAACGTCCACGTCGTCGTCGCCTCCATCGACCCGGAACTCGGCTCGAAGGGGCACGCCTCCTTCATCGTGCCGCCGAACACCCCGGGCCTGACCCAGGGGCAGAAGTTCAAGAAGCACGGCATCCGCGCCTCGCACACCGCCGAGGTCGTCCTGGAGAACGTCCGGGTCCCCGGCTCCTGCCTGCTCGGCGGCAAGGACAAGCTCGACGAGCGGCTCGCCCGCGCGCGTGAGAAGGCCGCCAAGGGCGGCGAGCGCGTGAAGAACGCCGCCATGGCCACCTTCGAGGCGTCGCGTCCGGCGGTCGGCGCCATGGCCGTGGGCACCGCCCGCGCCGCCTACGAAGAGGCGCTGGAGTACGCCAAGACGCGGGAGCAGTTCGGCCGCCCGATCATCGACAACCAGGGCGTCGCCTTCCAGCTGGCCGACATGCGCACCCAGATCGACGCCGCGCGTCTTCTGGTGTGGCGCGCCTCCTGGATGGCGACGACGGGCAAGAAGTTCGAGAACGCCGAGGGCTCCATGTCCAAGCTGTTCGCGAGCGAGACCGCCAAGAAGGTCACCGCACAGGCGATCCAGATCCTCGGGGGCAACGGCTTCACGCGGGAGTACCCGGTGGAGCGCATGCACCGCGACGCGGCGATCTACACGATCTTCGAGGGCACGAGCGAGATCCAGCGGCTGGTCATCGCCCGCACTCTCTCCGGGATGCCGATCCGCTAGCCGGCCGGCCGCTGCGTCACGGCGTGCCGTGGCGCAGCGGCGTCAGCTGCTCGATGTCGTAGCGGGAGCGGAGTTCCTCGATGGCCGCGTGGTCCGGGGGCCCGTCCGCGGAGAGGATCTCCAGGAGCTCCTCGAAGTACCGCTCGTGGTCCGGCGGGGGAGAGGCCTGGAAGAACATCTTCGCCGGGGCCTTCGTCGGGTTGGCGAACGCGTGCGGGCAGCCAGGAGGCACCACGATCACCGTCCCCGGAGTCGCCCGTACGACCCTGTTGCCCGAAAGCGACTGCCAGCGCTGCCAGTTGTCCGCCGTGCGCACGCGCGGCTCGAAGGCCAGCACGTCGAGCTCGCCTTCAAGGACGTAGAACAACTCCTCGCTTCGTGTGTGCACATGGGCGCCCACGTCGAAGCCCGGGGGCACCACGACCTCGAAGCTCGACGCGATGCGCGAGTGGTCGCCGGTGACCTTGAAGGTGACCTGTTGGGCCGCCGTGTGGACCGTGCGGCCGTGTCCCGGCGGCACCAGGAGCCCTTCCGAAGGTGTCAGCGCGGTCATCCGGACGCCGACCAGGTGACCGGCATGGCCTCGGGGCCGCGGATCAAGGCGCCCTTGCGGAACGGGACCTGATCGGCGGGCACCGCGAGACGCAGATCGGTGAAGCGGTCGAGCAGGGCGCCCACCAGGAGCTCCGACTCGAGCCGCGCCAGCATGCCGCCCACGCAGTAGTGCGGGCCGAAGCCGAAGGAGACGTGCGGGTTCGGGGAGCGGTCGAAGTCGATGCGGTCGGGGTCGGGGAACACGTCGGGGTCCCGGTTGGCCGCAAGGTAGGACACGTACACGGGATCGCCCTCGCTGATCCGCACCCCCGCGACGTCGACGTCCTCCAGGGCGATACGGGACAGGCCGACCGCGCTGCGGTGCGGGATGTAGCGCAACAGCTCGTCGATGGCCTGCGGGCGCAGGGCCGGCTCGGCGCGCAGCCGGTCGGCGAGGTCCGGGCGGGTCAGCAGGAGGTAGACCATGTTGCCGCAGTTGTTCGTCACGGCTTCGCCGCCGATCTGGACGAGCACCGCGAGGCCGACCGCCTCGTCCTTGGTGAGCTCGCCTGCGCCGACCGACGTGCCCAGCAAGGAGGCCACGTCCTCGCCCGATCCGTCGTCGCGAGCGCGGATCAGGTCCGCGAAGTACGCCGACATCTCGTTCTTGGCGCGCTCGCTGACCTCGGCGCCGTGCGCGGAGGACAGGATCAGCTGCGTCCAGGTGTGCATCAGCTGCCGGTCGTCCGCGGGCACCCCCATCAGTTCGCAGATCACGGCGATCGGGAAGGGCACGAGGAGGCGCTCGGTGAGGTCGGCCGGCGGCCCTTCGCGCAGGATGCCGGTGACCAGGCCGTCGAGGAGATCCTGGGCTCCGGCCCGCAGCCGCTCCACACCGCGCGCGGTGAACGCCGCCGCGACCGAGCGGCGCAGCCGCGTGTGGTCCGGCGGATCGGCGAAGCCGACGGCGCCCGCCTGCGGGATGAAGTGCGGCGCCAGACGCGTGACATGCCGGCCCACGACGGCCTCGCGGCTGAAGCGGGAGTCGTTGGTCACCGCGCGCACGTCGTCGTAGCGCGTCACCAGCCAGGCCCAGCCCTCACCGTTCGGCAGCTGGATCCGGGTCACGGGCCCCTCGTCCATCAGCCGGGCGAGGACCGGGTCGAAGTCGACCCCGTGAAGGTCCAGGGCGGGCCACTGGCGGACCGGCGGCCTCGTGGTGGTGTCCTCCGTCATACGGTGGCCTCCGCGAGCCCTGAGCGGTCGTCCGGACGGCTCCACCGGCCCAGTGCCATCTCGGCGGTGATGCCGGGACCGAACCCGGCGAGGAGACCCCGCGCGGAGTCCTGCGCCCCGCCCTCGTCGAACAGCCGGCGCAGCGCGTCGAGGACGACGGCGCTGGCGATGTTGCCGTACTCGGTGAGCGTGGCCCTGCTGAACCGGAAGGCGTCCGGCGGGACTTGGAGGAACTTGCTCAGGTCGTCCAGGATGCGCGGACCGCCCGCATGAATGATGTAGAAGTCCAGCTCGGAAGCGTTCCAGCCGTGGTGCCCTGCCAGCGCCTGAAGGGCCGGCGCGAGGGGCTCCATCGTGGTCGGCACCCGCTTGTCGAGCATGAAGTGGAACCCGGTGGCGCGGACGTCGTACGCGATCCAGTCCTCGGTCTTCGGGATCAGGTACGAGCCGTTGCGCTCCAGGGTGATGCCCGTGCCGCCCCGCCCGCGGACCACCGCCGCGGCGACGCCGTCGCCGAAGAGGCCGTTCGACAGGAGCGAGCCGACGCCCAGGTCGGTGGGCTGGTAGCACAGCGAGCAGAACTCGCAGGCCACGATCAGAGCGTTCGCCTCCGGGTAGGCGGTGCAGAAGTCGTGCGCCCGGTTCACCGCCGCGCCGCCCGCGGCACAGCCCAGCTGGGCTATCGGAAGCTGGCGGGTGTCGCTGGAGAAGTCCATCGCGTTGATCAGCCACGCGGTCAGCGACGGCATCATGAAGCCGGTGCACGACACGTAGATGATCACGTCGATGTCGGTCGTCCGCAGGCCCGCGTCGTCGAGCGCGCGCCGCACCACGGCAGGCACCCTGGCCTTGGCCTCCGCTTCGTAGAGCGCGTTGCGCTCCGCGAAACCCGGGTGCTTCAGGGTCTCCTCGATGGGCTGCACCATGTGCCGTGTCCGCACGCCCGTGTTCTCGATCAGTCGCAGGGCGAGCGGGAGTTGCGGGTGGTCGGCATGGTGCGCGCGTGCGAGATCGAGCGTCTCCTCCATGGTGATCACATGTTCCGGCACGGAGACAGCGGGTCTGCACAAAGTCGCCATGAGCCTGCGCCTTCTGGTCGCCCCCCGGCTGAAGGCCTCCCTGGTTGAGGGGAGGTCCACCCACGATCGCCCGCCGCGCGCCGTTCGTCCCGTCGGACTACTCCATGCCGGTCGCGCGGCAGTGATCACGCGGGCCTACTCCTCGCCGGTCCGCAGCGCCGTGGCGAGCGCGGACGCAGGGTCCGATGCGGCCGGTCCTGCCGGGGCCCAGCGGCCCCGTTCCTTGCGGTACGGCCACCAGCGGCCGTCCCGGCCCAGGCGCAGCTGGGCGGGTGAGCCGGAGACGGTCCAGCGGCCACGGGCGGCTTTGAAGGCGGGGCGCTCGTCGTCGTCCCAGGCCGCTGCCAGGGCGGCACGCGCGCGTGCCGCCGCCTGCGCGTCGGGCGTCCACTCCTCCTCCAGGACGGCGAGCGCGACCGCCCCGCCGTGCTCCCAGGCGCGCACGGCGAGCGCCAGACCCTCGGTGTCCCGGCCCGAACCCTCGGCGAGCCGCGCGGCGATGTGCCGCTGCGGGCCGGCCGCGGCCAGCCGTACGGCGTCCTGCCCGACCGCCAACTCCGGCCGGGGAGCGCGCCGGCCGTGATCCGCGCTCAGCGCCTCCGCGAGCAGGCCGTGCGCCTCGACGGCAGCCTGAGCGGCCAGGAACTCGAGCGCCGCGGCGTCCGTGCCCGCGGGGGCCGGTGTCTCCGTGTCCAGGGACGGCGGCAGACCGGGCTCCGCGGGCAGCTCGGGCGGGCCCGGCAGCGGCGGCAGCACGAGGGCCGACGCGTACGCCTCCGCCGCGTCCACGCCCTCGGCCTCCCGCGGTGGCGCGGCGACCGGCTCCGCGCGGGCGGCGCTGCGCACCTGAAGCTCGTCGAGCAGGGCGTGCTCACCGCGTCCGCGCAGCAGGAGCAGCACGAACGGATCCTGGTCGAGCAGTCGGGCCAGCTGATAACTCAGGGCCGCCGTGTGCGCGCAGTGGTCCCACGCGTCGCAGTCGCAGCGCGGCTCCAAGTCGCCGATGCCCGGCAGGAGTTCGACGCCGGCCGCGGCGGCGTCCTCCACCAGGTGCGGCGGCATGTCGCGGTCGAGCAGCGCCGCGATGTGCCCCGCCCGCTCCACGGCCATCCCCAGGAACCGGTCCCAGTCCTCCTCGCCGAGCCGGTGCAGCAGGACGTCCGAGCGGTGCGGGACGCCTCGGTCCTCGACCACGGCGGTGATCCGCCCCGGGCGCACGGACACCGCGCCCACCGCACCCGCGCGCGCGAGCCTGCGCCCGGCCTTGAGCTGGGACAGCTCCAGGGCGGTGTCCTCCAGAGCCTTCAGCCAGGCCTGCCCCCACCAGGTCTGCGCGAAGCCGCGCCCGTGTGCGGGGGGCAGCGCCGCGAACGTACGCTCCTGCGCGGCGTGCTCGTCCGTATGCTCCTCGCTCCCGTGCTCGTCATACATGTCGCGTTCCGCATCCATGTCGCGTTCCGCTTCGCCGTCCATGTCACTGCCCATGTCGCTGTACATGTCGCTCATCGGGCGCCCCCTCGCAGCTCGACCAGATCGGCCAGTTCGGCATCGGTCAGTTCGGTCAGCGCGGCCTCGCCCGAGCCGAGGACCGCGTCGGCCAACTCCCTTTTGCGCAGCAGCATCTCGGCGATGCGGTCCTCGATCGTGCCCTCCGCGATCAGCCGGTGCACCTGGACGGGGCGGGTCTGTCCGATGCGGTACGCGCGGTCGGTGGCCTGCGCCTCCACGGCCGGGTTCCACCAGCGGTCGTAGTGCACGACGTGCTCGGCGCGCGTGAGGTTGAGGCCGGTGCCCGCCGCCTTCAAGGAGAGCAGGAAGACCGGCACCTCCCCGTCCTGGAAGCGCTGCACCATGGCTTCGCGCTTCGGGACCGGTGTACCTCCGTGGAGGAACTGCGTCGCGATGCCTCGGGCCGCCAGGTGGCTCTCCACCAGGCGCGCCATCTGGACGTACTGCGTGAAGACCAGGACGCTCGCGTCCTCCGCCAGGATCGTGTCCAGGAGTTCGTCGAGCAGCTCCAGCTTTCCGGAGCGGCCGGCGATGCGCGGCTTGTCCTCCTTCAAGTACTGCGCCGGGTGGTTGCAGATCTGCTTGAGGGCGGTCAGGAGCTTGACGATCAGGCCGCGGCGCTCGAACCCGTCCGCCCCGGCGATCTCCGCCAACGTCTCGCGCACCACGGCTTCGTAGAGCCCTGTCTGCTCCTTGGTGAGCGACACCGCGCGGTCGGTCTCGGTCTTGGGCGGCAGCTCGGGCGCGATGCCCGGGTCCGACTTGCGGCGGCGCAGCAGGAAGGGCCCCACCAGCTTGGCGAGCCGCTGCGCCGCGGCCGGGTCCTTGCCGCCCTCGACGGCCTGGGCGTAGCGCGTGCGGAACGTGCCGAGCTTGCCGAGCAGCCCCGGTGTGGTCCAGTCGAGGATCGCCCAGAGCTCGGAGAGGTTGTTCTCCACGGGGGTGCCGGTGAGGGCCACGCGTGCGCGGGCGCCGATGGTCCGCAGTTCCTTGGCCGTCGCCGAGTACGGGTTCTTCACGTGCTGCGCCTCGTCGGTGACCACCATCCCCCAGGTCACGGAGGTGAGTTGGGGCGCGTCCAGGCGCATCGTGCCGTACGTCGTCAGCACGAACTCGCCGTCGGCCACGTCCTCCAGGGAGCGGCGGCCGCCGTGGAAGCGGCGCACGGGGGTGCCCGGGGCGAACTTCTCGATCTCGCGCTGCCAGTTGCCCATGAGGGACGTCGGGCACACCACGAGCGTGGGCCCCGCGGTCTGCGGCGTCTCCTGCCGGTGCAGATGCAGCGCGATCAGCGTGATGGTCTTGCCGAGGCCCATGTCGTCGGCGAGGCAGGCGCCGAGGCCCAGGGACGTCATCCGGGCCAGCCAGTTCAGGCCGCGCAGCTGGTAATCGCGCAGATCGGCGGCGAGCGCGTCCGGCTGCCCGACGGGGTCCATGCCCTCGGGGTCCGCGAGGCGGTCCCTGAGCTCCGCCAGCCAGCCCGTGGGACGCACCTCGACCCGGCGGCCGTCCACCTCCGTGGAGCCTGTCAGAACGGCGCTCAGCGCGTCGACCGGGGTCACCTTGCGGTCCTGGTGGGTACGGGCGCGCCGGGCCTCGGCCGGATCGACGAGGACCCACTGGTCGCGCAGCCGCACCACCGGGCGGCTGGCCTCGGCGAGCTGCTCCAGCTCCGCGCGGCTCAACTCCTGCTCGCCGAGGGCGAACCGCCAGTCGAACGCCAGCAGCGCGTCCGCGGACAGGAACGACGGGGCGTCGGACGCGAGCTTGTCGGGGCCCTCGTGGTCGGGCGGGCCGATCACCGCGCGTGCCGTGAACTTCCGGGCCAGTTCCCGCGGCCAGTGCACCTCGACACCGGCCGCGGACAGCGCCCGTGCGCCCTCCCCGAGCAGATCGGTGATCTCCTCGTCGGCGAGCTCGACCGCGTCCGGGACCGTGGCCGACAGCAAGGGCGTCAGCGGCGTCCAGGCCCGCGCCGCGCGCCGCAGCGCCAGCAGCGCGTCCATCCGGGCCCGCGACCCGAAGGCCCTGCCGGAGGCGCCGGAGCCGGCCCACACCTCGGCCGCGTCCGCGACCAGGGCGGGGTCGCTGACGCTGTGCATTTGCAGCACCGCGCGGAAGGGGAGCCGGGTCTCGTCCTCCGTGACCTGCGCGAGCCCGGGCACCTCGACGCGCAGTGAGATGCGCACTCCCGCGTCGTGCCCGGCGGCCACATCGGCCGCCCACGGGCGCAGTTCGGGCACCTGCCGCGGCGCCCCGGCCGCGAAGGCCTCAGAGCCCGCGGCGAGCGTCGCGGCCGGCGAGCGGGGCAGGGAGTCGGCCACCGCGTCCAGGAAGGCCCGCACCAACCGCTCCGGGGTGTGCAGTCGCGGCGGCTCATGGCCGTCCAGCGGCACGGCGTGCGCCTCGGGCGGCATCGCGGCGGCCAGCTCCCGCACCCGTTCGACGTCCTCGGGGCGCAGCGGCCCGGCCCGCCAGGCGTCGTGGTCGCCGTCGCTGACACCGGGCAACAGGAGCCCGCGCGCGGCGAGTTGGAGGGCGAGCAGCGCGGCCGTGCCCCAGAAGGCCGTCGTGGCGTCGGCCTGCTCCGCGCCGCGCGCGCGGGTGAGCACCGGCAGCGCGGACCGCACGGGCAGCGTGACGGCGGGCACCGTCACCAGTTCCACGCCGCCATCGCCGGGCAGTGCCAGGGGCAGCTGGACGCGGGTGCCGGCCGCGGGCAGGGGCGGCTCGTCCTCGTCGGGCCGCCAGAAGGCGACGGTGGAGGTGCGCGCCGGGTCGCCGGGCACGAAGACGGCGCAGCAGCGGGAGAGTTCGGTCGTCTCGGAGGGGGTGGGTGCGGGGTGCGTGTACTCGGAGATGGCGTCGTCCTCGTATTCATCAAATTTGACTACTCGCCCTGGAGGCGCCGAGGGTACACCGCCCGAGCCGCCTGCCGGGCGACTCCTGGTAGTGATCCGGGTCACCTGACCCTTAAGGGTGCAGCTAGCCCCCCTCCGGCGGCGGGGTTACCCCCTGGGGTGCTCGGGTGGTGGCGCCATGGCTGATCAAGGGCCGTGATCCGTAGGTTTTTCGAGGACGGGCCGGTGTGCGGTCCGCGCCCCCATCTCGCCCTCCACAGACCGGAGATCCGCCATGTCCTTGGCCGTCGGAGCCGCACCGGACCACGTCGAAGCCGCCTCCGCGCGGCGGCTCCCGCCCGAAGCGGGCAGCGAGTTCACGCCGCTGCTGCGTGCGGTCAAGGGACAGGGGCTGCTCGGCCGGCGCACCGGCTGGTACGTGCGCACCATCGTGGTCCACGGTCTCTGCCTGGCGGGGGTCGTCACGGGAATGGCGCTCATCGGCGGCTCCTGGTGGGTGCTGGCCCTCGCCCCGGTCCTCGCCGTCCTGTGCGCACGTACGGCGTTCATCGGTCACGACGCGGGCCACGCGCAGATCACCGCCAACCGCTCCGTCAGCCGCCTCATCGGCCTGATCCACGGCAACCTGCTCCTCGGGATGAGTTGCGCGTGGTGGAACGACAAACACAGCCGTCACCACGCCAACCCGAACCACATCGAGAAGGACCCCGACGTCGCCGCCGACGTCCTCGTCTTCACCAGTGAGCAGGCCGCCACCCGCGTCGGCTTCCGCGGCTGGCTCACCCGCCATCAGGCATGGCTGTTCTTCCCTCTCACCCTGCTCGAAGGCCTCGCCCTCAAGGTCTACGGATTCCAGGACCTGCGCCGCCAGTCCGGGCGCGAGCGCCTGGTGGAGGGCGCCTTCCTGGTCGCCCACGTGGCCGGCTACGTCGCTTTGTTGCTGCTCACCATGCCGCTGTCGCACGCCCTCGTGTTCGCCGCGCTCCACCAGGCTCTGTTCGGGTTGCACCTGGGCATGGCGTTCGCGCCCAACCACAAGGGCATGGAGATGCCCGACCCCGACGGCGACAAGTGGGGCCACCTGCGGCGCCAGGTCCTCACCTCGCGCAACATCAAGGGCGGCGTACTGACCGACTGGTTCCTCGGCGGCCTCAACTACCAGATCGAGCACCACCTGTTCCCGAGCATGCCCCGCCCCCACCTCCGGCTCGCACAGTCCCTGGTGAAGGCCCACTGCCGCGATCTCGGCATCCCCTTCGTGGAGACCGGGCTCGTCGACTCCTACCGCCAGGCCCTGCGGCACATGTATGAAGTGGGGGAGCCGCTGCGGGCCGACATCTGACGTGCGCGGGCACGCGATCTCAGGGACTTCTCAGGGTCGCGTGCCGGAACCGTGGACGTCACGAGCCCGTTTCTCACTGAAGAGGCGGGCCCGCTCCACTCAGCCGAGGGCGAGCCGCCCCAAAGGAGGCCACACACATGTCGAGGAACGCGAAGATCGCCGCGGGAGGCGTGGCTGCCGGGATCATCCTGCTGATCTGGCTGCCGTGGTGGGCGGCCCTGCTCATCGTGCTGGGCGTGCCCACCGCGGCCTACCTGACGCTCGACCCCTCCCAGCGGCGCAGGCTGCGCCGGGTCACGCGCAAGGAGATCGGCCGGTGACACCGGGTCGACTCACGAGGTCCGCACCGAGGTTCAGGCCGGACGCACGGCCATCTTGTCGAGCGCTTCCAGGAGGCTCGGCAGTTCGGCGCCGCGGCCGACCGGAAGCACCTCGCCCGGTTCGTCGTCGAGCAGGATGAAGGCGATGTCGTCCGTCCGCGCCACCATCGACCATCCCGGGCCGTCGGCCCGCAGCGTGCGGGCGTCGCCCGAGGCGAAGGCGGAGCGCACGCGGCCCAGCGGCGGGGGAGTGTCCACGTAGGCGCGCGCTTCGCTCAGGACGCGCCGGATGCGCGTACGGGGACTGCGCGCCGCCCCCTCGTCCTGACCGGCCTCGCCGTCCTCGTCCCCCTCGGTGCTCGCGTCGCCGTCCGGCCGCCCGTCGGCGAACTGGGAGTCGTCGATCTGATCGCGCCACGCTGCCCACTGGAGGGCTATCTCGTCCGCTCCCAGGCGTCGTTGGGCCGGCCCCCACGTCTCCGTGTCGGGCGGGCTCAGCGGCGGCACGTCGTCCGTCTCGGCATCCGGCTCCGGGTCGTGCGGTGCCGGCACGCCCGGCGCGGAGACGGCGAGGGCGAGCGGCCAGCCCGGGAGTGCGGCGACCATGCTGCTCTCGTCCGGGGACAGGTCGTACTCCATGCCGCAGTCCCAGGAGGCGATCGCCACGGCGACCAGCGACACGTCGTCGACGACCACGGTCCAGCGCGCGCCCTGCGCGTCCTGCCCGAGCACCAGGCCGTACCCGTCCGCGAGCGGCGCGAGCCCCAGGGCGGAGCAGGCCTCCGGATAGTCGTCGCCGAGCACGCTGGGGAACTTGGCGGGGGTCAGCAGCACCGCCGTCAGTACGTACAGCGCGTCGTCCCCGGCGGCGACGTCGTCGTCCGTCCCGGCCATGCCAGCCTCCCCTGAGCTTCGTTCCGTCGGCGTGACCTTAGTCAGTCACTGACGATGTCGTACAGGGGCGATGACCAGGAAAACTCGGCGTCCCGCAGCCGGTCGGCGTCGCACGTGGAGGGGTTGTCGACATCCCGTGCCCACTTTGTGCGCGCGTCCGTCAGGCGGCGGGCAGGCCCAGCAGCCGGCGTGCGACCACGCGCGGGGGCTCGTCCCGCTCGCGCGCGAGGGCGATGAGCGCCCGGCACGCCAACTCGTTGACCCCGAACACGAGGGCGCTCGGCTCCACCCAGCCCGCGGCCTCGTCGATGCGCTCCTGATCGTCCTCCACGCACGCGGCCACGTACGTGGCCGCCGCCTCGAAGAGGTTGTGCGCCCGCCGCTCGCCGGCCGGACGCGGCGCCTCGTGTGCGGAACGTTCCCCTTCGCGCAGCCGCTCCTCGCGCCCTGCGACCTTCTTGCGCCAGGTGTTCCATGACTTACGGACTCTGTCGAACATGCGCCACCGTCCCCCTGTCGGCCACCCGTAGTCGTCGTCCCCGCGACGCCCTTGTTCCCCCAACGTGCCTCATGTGCCGTGGAGTTGAACCAATGGTGACAGAAGAGGGCCGCCGCGACCCCGGATCGGAGTGGCTCAACAGCCCTCCGGCTCCAGGTCCTTGAGGGTGGCGCGCAGCCAGGTGAGCTCGGCCCGGCTGGTGGCCCGCGCGATGGTGAGGATGCCCCGCCGGAACGGGTCGTCCAACTCCTCGGCCCGCAGCGGTCGTTCGCCCTCGTAGAAGAAGCTCGCCGGCTCCTCCAGGAAGTCGAGCCGGCGTCGCAGGACGTCGGCCTGCTCCTCGGGGTCCTCCAGGTGCCGCAGGAAGGCCAGCACGGTGAACCAGCGGTTCTCGTCGGTGATGTCGGACCGGGCGGGCTCCCGCAGCCTGTGGCGCAGCTCCGCGCGTCCCTCGGCGGTGAGGCTCAGGACGTGCCGCGGTGCCGCCACGGTGCCGGGCTGAGTCTGGCGCGCGAGCAGGCCTGCCTTCTCCAGGCGCTTGATCGCCGGATACAGGGTGCTCTCGGCGACGGGCCGGACGTGTCCGGTGAGTGCGGTGATGCGCTTGCGCAGCTCATAGCCGTGCAGAGGGGTGCCGTAGAGGAAGCCGAGGATGGCGAGTTCGAGCATGGCGCCATTGTGGCGTATGACGACGTTCTCGTTGTACATCGTTGACGTAGTACTACGGTGACGATGTATTGTCGCGCCGAGGCCCTGTCCGGGCCCGCCCGGAAAGTCAACAAGGAGGACGCCATGCGGGAGACGCCGTTCGACGTGCGGGGAAACTGCATCCGCTGGACCGAGACGGCAGGCGACGGACCGGCCCGGGTCTACGTCCATGGCCTCGGCTCGGCCTCGACGGTGTACCACGCGCACATAGCCGCTCGGCCCGAACTGGCCGGTCGGCGCACGCTGTTCGTGGACCTGCCGGGCCACGGCATCAGCGACCGTCCCGCCGACTTCGACTACCGCCTGGAGAGCCACGCCGACGCGCTGGCCGCGGTGCTGGACGCGGCGGGGGTGGGCGGAGCGGAGATCGTCGGGCACAGCATGGGCGGCGCCGTGGCGATCGTGCTCGCACACCGCCGGGGCGACCTCGTCTCACGCCTCGTCGTCACGGAGGGGAACCTCGATCCGCATCCGGACATCCATGCGGGCAGCAGCGGAATCGCGTCCTACGAAGAAGCCGCGTACGTCTCCGGTGGCGGCCACGCGCGCGTGCTCGAGAAGGTGGGCCCGCTGTGGGCGGCGACCATGCGGCTCGCCGATCCCCTCGCCCTGCACCGCAGCGCGACCGCGCTGGTGCGCGGCACCGAGCCCACGATGCGGCGCATGCTGGAGGGTCTGACGATCGAGCGGATGTACCTCCAAGGAGCCCGCAGCGGTGAACTCGCCGGAAAGGACGGCCTGGTGGCCGCGGGTGTGCGCGTCATCGAGGTGCCCGACGCGGGGCACAACGTCATGTTCGACAACCCGGACGCCTTCGTGGCCGCCGTCGCCGCCTAGCGGCGCGGCCCGGCAGGCGACCGGCCGGGGCGGCTCAGCTCTCGCGCCGCGCCAGCGCCAGGAAGCGCTCGTCCTCGTCCACGTACGACGTCACGCGCCAGCCCGCACCGGCGAGCAGCGGGCGCAGATTGTGCTCGGCCCGCAGGTCGTCCGGGGTGAGCCGGCGCCCGTGGCGCGCCGCGAGGGCCGCGCGGCCGATCGGGTGGAAGAGGGCCAGCAGGCCGCCCGGGCGCACGACGCGCGCCAATTCGGCGAGGTTCTCCGCCGGTCGCGGCAGGTGAGAGATGAGGCCCGCGCCGAACACCGCGTCCAACACCCCTGTACGCAGCGGCAGTCGGGCCACGTCGGCGAGCAGCAACTGCCCGTCGCGGTCCCGGCCCGCCCGTACCGCCGCCGTCAGCATCGCCGGGGTCAGATCGGCGCCGAGCACCACGCCCGAAGGTCCCACGGCCGCCCTCAGTGCGGGCAGTGCCCGGCCCGTGCCGCACCCCGCGTCCAGCACGCGGCTGCCGGGAAGGAGCCCCAGGGCGTCCACCGCCGTGGCGTAGGCCGGGCCGTCGTCGGGGAAGCGGGCGTCCCAGTCGTCGGCGCGAGCCGTGAAGAACTCCTGCACACGCGTGGCGTCATCGCTCATGCGCTCCATGATTGCGCAGCGCGCCGACCGGCGGCGCCACCCGAGTGGGGGACGTCTGGTCGAAAGGTCCCCATCGGAACCGAAAGCATCGCATGCGCGTGCGGTGCACACGTTCGACCCTGACGCGATCGTTCAGACGTGTATCTCTGTCATATTCCAACAGCTTTCGAAATGCGCCCCCATTGCGCGCCCCCACCGCGACTAGCGTCCCTGAGCCATGGGACACCTGGACCACGCCACCTTCGGCTGGCTTACCCCCGTGCTGTCGTACGTGATGGCCTGCATCGGAGCCGCGCTCGGCCTGCGCTGCACCGTGCGCGCCCTGTCCGCCACGGGACGGGCCCGCCGCAACTGGCTCATCACCGCGGCCTCCGCCATCGGTACGGGCATCTGGACGATGCACTTCGTCGCGATGCTCGGCTTCAGCGTGACGGGGACCGAGATCCGCTACAACGTGCCGCTGACCATCCTCAGTCTGGTCGTCGCGGTGGCCGTCGTCGGCACCGGCGTGTTCGCCGTCGGCTACAGCCGCGACCGCGGTCGCGCGCTCGCCCTCGGCGGGCTCACCACCGGCCTCGGGGTCGCCAGCATGCACTACCTGGGCATGGCCGCCCTGCGCCTGCACGGCCACGTCCGCTACGACCCCGTACTCGTCGCCCTGTCCGTGGTGATCGCCGTCGTCGCGGCGACCGCCGCTCTGTGGGCCGGGCTCAACATTAAGTCGCCGGCGGCCGTCGCCGTCGCCTCCCTCGTCATGGGCGGCGCCGTCAGCAGCATGCACTACACCGGAATGATCGCGGTCAGCGTGAAGGTGACGCCCTCGCCGGTGACGTTGCCCGGCGCGACGGCGATGCAGTTCATCTTCCCGCTCGCCGTAGGACTCGGCTCCTACCTCTTCCTGACCTCGGCGTTCGTCGCACTGTCCCCGACCGCGGACGAGCGGGAGGCCACCGCCTCGGCCCAGCAGCCGCTGGAGAGCCTGTCCCGTTGACGCCGTCGGCACCGCCGACGACATCCCGACGGACCCGCCGCGTTCCCGCCCCAGACCGATCGAGGAGGCCATGCGCCCGCCCCGCAGAACTCCCCACTCAGGCCCGCCGCAGATATCCGAGTCCCCGGCCCGCGGACGGCGCGCGCACGCGGGGCCGCCCGCCGACGAGGACGCCATGGATGACGCGGCCCCGGCCGCGGGCGCGCCGCCCGCGCGCGCAGGGCGCCGCGGCCTGCGCCCCCGTACCGTCCGCGCGAAGATCGTCTCGCTCCTCATGGTGCCCGTCGTGTCACTGCTCGCCCTGTGGGCCTACGCCACCGTGAGCACCGCTCAGGACGTCGCACGGCTGCGGCAGGTGCAGCGCGTCGACGAGGCGGTGCGCGAGCCCGTGGCCGCCGCCGTCGCCGCTCTTCAGGCGGAGCGCATCGCGGCCGTCGACTACGCGACCGATCCAGCGCCGAACCGGAGCGACGACCTCAAGGGCCTCGCCGCCGTGACCGACCGCGCGGTCGAGCGGCTGCGCCTCGGCAGGAACAACACGGTCGCGGACGGCGCGGACCTGCCGCGCGGTGTGGCGGGCCGGCTCACCGGCTTCGTCACGAGCGCCGAGCGGCTGCGGACCGTGCGCACGGCCGTACTGGAGCGCCGCGCGGGCTGGGACACCGCCTACGGGCAGTACACGAAGACCCTCGGCAGCGCCTTCTCCGTGAGCGGGTCGCTGACCGGCATCCAGGACTCCGAACTCGGCTCCGACGCGCGCGTCCTGCTGGAGTTCGGGCGCTCCGCCGAGATGCTCTCCCGCGAGGACGCGCTGCTGTCCAGCGCTCATCTCGCCGGAACCCTGGACGACGAACGGCTGCGCCTGTTCACCGGCGCCGTCGACACCCGCAGGACCCTCGGCGACACGGCCGCCACCGACCTGCGCGGACCCGAACGAGCCGCCTGGAACCACCTCGTGGAGGGGAGCGCGTACGCCACCGTGCGCGCCGTCGAGGACCGGACGCTCATCGCACCACCGGGCCGCAAGGCCCTCGCCGCGGCATCCGCCGGGGCGTGGGACACGGCGCACGCGACCGTGCAGGACGGGATGCGCACCATCGAGACGGACGCGGCGCGCAGCGCCGCGGACCGCGCCGACCCGTTCGGCCGCGGGCTGCTCACGCCCGCGGGAGCGGCCGTCCTGCTCGGCCTCGCCGCCGTGGCCGCCTCGCTGGTGATCTCCGTGCGGATCGGCCGCGGCCTCGTCGTCGAGCTCGTCAGTCTGCGCAACACCGCGCTGGAGATCGCCCGCCGCAAACTCCCGCAGGCCATGCGGAAGTTGCGGGCCGGAGAGGAGATCGACGTCCAGGCCGAGGCCCCCCAGGGGCCTCCCGCGGAGGACGAGACGGGGCAGGTCTCCGAGGCCCTCACCACGGTCCACCGGGCCGCCCTGCGGGCCGCTGTGGAGCGCGCCGAGCTCGCCAGCGGCATCTCCGGGGTCTTCGTCAACCTCGCCCGCCGCAGCCAGGTGCTCGTCCACCGCCAACTCGGCCTCCTGGACAGCATGGAGCGCCGCGCCGACGACCCCAACGAACTGGGGGACCTCTTCCGGCTCGACCACCTCACCACCCGCATGCGGCGCCACGCGGAGAGCCTGATCATCCTCTCCGGCGCCGCGCCGGGCCGCGCCTGGCGGATGCCCGTACCGCTCACGAACGTCGTACGGGCCGCGGTCTCCGAGATCGAGGACTACGCGCGCGTGGAGGTACGCCAGCTCACGGACGCCGACGTCACGGGCACCGCGGTCGCCGACCTCACCCACCTGCTCGCTGAACTCGTCGAGAACGCCGCCCAGTTCTCTCCGCCGCACACCAAGGTGCGCATCAGCGGCGAACCGGTCGGCAACGGATACGCGATCGAGATCGAGGACCGCGGCCTCGGCATGGGCAAGGAGACCCTCGCCGACGCGAACAACCGCATCGACCACTCCGAGGCACTCGACCTGTTCGACAGCGACCGGCTCGGCCTCTTCGTGGTGAGCAGGCTCGCCAACCGCCACGAGATCAAGGTGCATCTGCGTACGTCGCCCTACGGAGGCACCACCGCCGTCGTCCTGCTGCCCAAGGCCCTGCTGCACAAGGACAGCGCCCCGGCGGCACCGAGCGACGAGCGCCACCGACCGCCCGAAGAAGAGCGCCGCTACGCGCGCGTGCCCGAGCCCGAAGCAGCGCACATGAACGGCAACCCCGTCCCCGCACCGACACCCCGCCCCGCTCTCGCCCCCTCCCGGGGCCCCGATCCCGAGGAGTCGGAGCAGCACCCGCCCGGTGTCACCGCGCTGCGCCTGCGCAGGCCGCCGGCCGAGGAGAGCGACGAGGAGCCCCCCGGCGACGGGCTGCCGCGCCGCGTACGCCAGGCCAGCCTCGCTCCCCAGCTGCGGGAGCGCCCCGACGAACAGGTCTCATCCGCGCGCGTCCCGGATCCGGGCGACCGCACCCCCGAACAGGTCCGGGCCCGTATGACGTCCTTCCGGGACGGCTGGGTCAGAGGCGGCGGACGGCCGCCCGGCAGCGACAGCACTGAAGGAGATCGCACATGATCAAGGAACCGACCACGGGCACGGCCCACGGCTCCGGCGAACTCGACTGGCTTCTCGACGACCTGGTGCTGCGCGTGACCGAACTGCGGCACGCCGTCGTCCTGTCCAACGACGGCCTCGCTGTCGGAGCGTCCAGCGGCCTCGGCCGCGAGGACGCCGAACACCTGGCCGCGGTCGCCTCCGGCTTCAACAGCCTCGCCAAGGGCACCGGGCGGCACTTCGGAACCGGCGCGGTCCGCCAGACCATGGTCGAGATGGACGACGGGTTCCTCTTCGTGGCCGCCGCGGGCGACGGCTCCTGCCTCGCCGTCCTGAGCACCGTCACCGCCGACATCGGGCTCGTCGCGTACGAGATGGCCCGCCTGGTGAAGAGGGTCGGCGAGCACCTCTACACGCCGTCGAGGTTCGTCGGCCATCCACCCACGGCAGGCTGACGGAACGGCCGGCGCCATGAATGACGACAGGTTCGCAGAAACGTACCGGTACCGGGAGACGCACGCCTACGAAAGCGATGCGTTCCGAACCGGTGACCACGCAGGCGACTACAGACGCGACGAAAAGCGCGGCAGCCCCGAGGACCAGGGCAGCCAGTGGTTCGACAACGAGGCGGGGCCGCTGGTCCGCCCCTATGCGATGACCGGCGGACGCACCACGGCGGGCCCTCAGGGAGCGCGCTTCGACCTGATCGCCCTCGTGTCCCTCGACGCCGCCGCGCCCGCCGCCCACGACGACACCGCCCTCGGCCCCGAGCACCGGTCGATCATCGAACTGTGCCGCGTCGAGACCCAGACGGTCGCCGAACTCGCCGCCGGCACCGATCTGCCCGTGGGCGTGGTCCGGGTGCTCCTCGGCGACCTGTTGGAACTGGGCTGCGTCAAGGTCAGCAGGCCGGTGCCGCCCGCACAGCTACCGGACGAGAAGATCCTGAGAGAAGTCATCGATGGCCTCCGAGCACTCTGAAGCCACCGCCGGCGGCACCTCCGCCCTGGCGCTGAAGATTCTGGTCGCGGGCGGATTCGGGGTGGGCAAGACCACCCTGGTCGGCGCGGTCAGCGAGATCAGGCCGCTGCGCACCGAGGAACAGCTCAGCGAACTGGGCCAGTCCGTGGACGACACGGCGGCCGTGGAACGCAAGACGACCACGACCGTCGCCATGGACTTCGGCCGCATCACCATCAGGTCGGGTCTGTCGCTCTACTTGTTCGGAACACCGGGCCAGGACCGTTTCTGGTTCCTGTGGGACGAGTTGTCGCAGGGGTCGCTCGGTGCCGTCGTCCTCGCGGACACCCGAAGGCTCGAGGACTGCTTCCCCGCCGTGGACTACTTCGAGCACCGGCGCATCCCGTTCGTCGTGGCGGTCAACTGCTTCACGGGCGCCAGGGCGTACGGAGCGAACGATGTGGCACGGGCCCTCGACCTCGACCGCGGGACCCCCGTGGTGCTGTGCGACGCCCGCGACAAGGACTCGGGGAAGGAGGTACTGATCAGGCTGGTCGAGTACGCCGGGCGGATGCACACCGCCCGGCTGCTCGACTCCGTCGGCTGAGGCGGCCCGCCTCAGCCGGCCAGGTCGCCCATCGCCACGACCTTCTCGACCCGTACGCGGACGAGGAGTTCACCCGGCACGCCGTTGCGCCGGCCGAACTCCTCGGCGCGGTCGGCCCCCATGTAGCGGCCGCCGATCCGGGTGGCCGAGTCCAGCAACTCGGCCGGGTCCTCGCTGATCTCGGCGCGGCCCTGGATCGTCACGAACGAGAAGGGCGGCCGCTCGTCGTCGACGCAGAGCGCGACGCGTCCGTCGCGTGCGAGATTGCGGCCCTTGACCGTGTCCTTACCGGTGTTGAACACGATGTCGTCGCCGTCGAGGACGAACCAGACGGGTGCGATGTGCGGGCTCCCGTCGGCCCGCACGGTGGACAGCTTGGCGGTGCGGGTCCCCTCGGAGACGAACGCCCGCCATTCCTCATCGGTCATCTTGTGTGCCATGGGTCCATCCTGCTTGCCCGGACGGCATGCGTGGGGAAGGCTTGCGAGTCAGATCCTCCGGGCAGGGGAGCGATCCCTTCCGGGGCGGGGAGCCACAGGGAAGCGGGGATGAAGGATCATGGGGCAGAACAGGGGACTCGACTGGCTGCTGGACGACCTGACGCAGCGCGTCGAGCACGTGCGGCACGCTCTGGTCCTGTCCAACGACGGTCTGGTGACCGGAGCGAGCACGAGCCTGCGGCGCGAGGACGCCGAGCACCTGGCCGCCGTCTCCTCCGGACTGCACAGCCTGGCCAAGGGGTCGGGCCGGCACTTCGGCGCCGGCGGCGTGCGGCAGACGATGGTCGAGTTCGACGAGGCGGTGCTCTTCGTCACCGCGGCCGGAGACGGCAGCTGCCTGTGCGTCCTCAGTTCGGCCGAGGCGGACATCGGCCAGGTCGCGTACGAGATGACGCTGCTCGTCAACCGGGTCGGTGAACACCTCGGCGTCGACGCACGCCAGCCCGAGCGCACTCCTGTCATCGACCTCTGACGCTCTGGTCTTGAGGTTCTGACCTGCGGATTTTCCGGACAGGGCAGAGTTATCCACAGGCTCGGACGGGGGGAGGTGAATCGGGCTACGGTTTTCCCGAGTGGTCACGGAGAGTGACTGCACGTCAGTGACCGACGGGGGAGAACCATCGTGCAAGGCGACATCATGACCAGGCCCCAGGGCGGCGCGGCCCGTGAACTGGGACTCAAGCGCGGCGAGTTCGAGCTCGCCGTACGACTGGGCCGCGTCCGTACCGTCGCGGCCGAGGACGGCGGCAGGCGCCGCGTCCCACGCGAGGAGATCGAGCGCCTCCGCGAGGCCGAGGGCTTCCCCGACACTCTGCGTGAACAGGTGCGGGTGGTCGGCACCGCGGAGGGCGCCGCGCTCATGGGCATCGCGACGACCCGCTTCACCCGGCTCGCCCGCGCCGGGATGCTGACTCCGGTCACGTTCTATCTCAACCGCTACCGCTCCCTGGTCTGGCTCTATCTCGCCCAGGAACTGAGGGAGTTCGCGGAGGCCGAGATCAACGCCCCGCTCCTGACAGGCCGTGCGCCGGACAAGGTTCGGGCGCGGCTCGACGCCGGGCAGGATCTGCGGCCGCGCACCTGGCGCGCCCGCCACGCCGGCTGCCTGCTCGGTCTGAGCCGCGATCCGTGGGAGCGGGCAGCCGCGATCACCACCCTCCTGGACCCGACCCAGATCGCCGAACTGGTCGAGAGTCCTTATGAGCGCAGCTACTTGCACCGGCTGCGGCCCGAGGAGTCCTGGTACGGCACGCCCGACTCACCCACCGCCCGCGCGGTGGAGCGGATCCTGATCGCCGAGGACCCGGCCGAGATCAGCTGGTTGCGGGCGAACCTGCTCCTGTGCCTGGCCGAGGCGCGACGGCTGCGCCCCGCGCCGCGACCTGAACCGGAAGCGCCCGCACCGGAGACCGCCCCCGACGCCGGCCCCGACCGCGAGCCAGAGCCGGAGAGCGAACCGGCCGCGGGGACCGCCGAACCCGCGCGAGGCCTGTGGGGCCGCCTGCTCGGCAGACGCGCCTGACCGTCCGAACCGCCGCGCCGCTCACCCCTCGAGCTTGCGGAACAGGCCCTCCTGCACCACCGACACCAGGAGGCGGCCCTCGATGTCGTAGATACGTCCACGGGCGAGCCCCCGGCCCCCCGTCGCGATCGGCGACTCCTGGTCGTAGAGGAACCACTCATCGGCACGGAAAGGACGGTGGAACCACATGGCGTGGTCGAGCGAGGCCATGTCGAAGCCGCGCGGGCCCCACAGCGGCTCGACCGGCAGACGCACCGCGTCGAGCAGCGTCATGTCGCTCGCGTACGTGAGGGCGCAGGTGTGCACGAGCGGATCGTCACCGAGCGGACTCACGGCGCGCATCCACACGGCGCTGCGCGGCTCGGCCGACTCGACCTCCTCCGGGGTCCAGCGCAGCCGGTCCACATAGCGGATGTCGAAGGGCTGACGCCGCGCCATGCGCTCCAACGCGTCCGGCAGCGCGCCCAGATGGCCCTTGATCTCCTCGGCGATGGTCGGCAGCGACTCCGGGTCCGGAACCTCGCGGGCCGGCGGCAACTGATGCTCGAAGGCCCCCTCTTCGGGCTTGTGGAAGGAGGCGGTGAGATTGAAGATCGTGCGACCCTGCTGCACGGCGGTGACCCGGCGTGTGGTGAACGAGCGGCCGTCGCGGACCCGTTCGACCTGGTACACGATGGGCACGCCCGGGCGGCCCGGGCGCAGGAAGTACGCGTGCAGCGAGTGCACGGGGCGGTCGCCGTCCGTGGTGCGGCCCGCCGCGACCAGGGCCTGGCCCGCGACCTGCCCGCCGAAGACGCGCTGCAAGGACTCGTCCGGGCTGAGGCCGCGGAAGATGTTGACCTCGATCCGCTCCAGGTCGAGCAGGTCGACGAGCCGCTCAGCAGGATTCGTCATGCGTGGATCTTTCTCGTGTGGGCGACCGGAAGGTGCCGGTGCGTGGACACGGCCGGACGCGGTCGTCAGGCCGGCCCGGAATCTACAACTGACCGACGGCCGTGACCCGGACGACGGCTCGGCCCTCGGCGTCGGAGGCCGCGAGGTCGACCTCGGCGCTGATGCCCCAGTCGTGGTCGCCGTTCGGATCGGCGAAGGTCTGGCGCACCTTCCACAGGCCGTGCTCCGGATCCTCCTCGATCATGAGCAGCTTCGGGCCGCGCGCGTCCGGTCCGGTGCCGAGGTCCTCGTACTCGTCCCAGTACGCGTCCATGGCCTCGCCCCAGGCATCGGCGTCCCAGCCCGACTCGCCGTCCAGCTCGCCGAGTTCGTCGACGTGGTCGAGGGCGGCCAGTTCCACGCGGCGGAACATGGCGTTGCGGACGAGGACGCGGAAGGCGCGGGCGTTCGCGGTGACCGGCTTGACCTGGTCGGCCTTCTCCTGCGCCTCCTCGGCGGTCATCTCCTCCGGGTTGGCGAGCTGCTCCCACTCGTCCAGGAGGCTGGAGTCGACCTGGCGCACCATCTCGCCGAGCCAGGCGATCAGATCCTCCAGGTCCTCCGACTTGAGGTCGTCGGGCACGGTGTGGTCGAGCGTCTTGTACGCGCTCGCCAGGTAGCGCAGGACGATGCCCTCGGTGCGCGCGAGTTCGTAGAAGGAGACGAACTCGGTGAAGGTCATGGCCCGTTCGTACATGTCACGGATCACGGACTTGGGCGACAGCGGGTGGTCGCCGACCCACGGGTGGCTCTGCCGGTACGTGTCGTACGCGTGGAAGAGCAGCTCCTCCAGCGGCTTCGCGTAGGAGATGTCCTGGAGGCGCTCCATGCGCTCCTCGTACTCGACACCGTCCGCCTTCATCAGCGCGACGGCCTCGCCACGGGCCTTGTTCTGCTGGGCGTGCAGGATCTGCCGCGGGTCGTCCAGCGTGGACTCCACGACGGAGACCATGTCCAGCGCGTACGACGGCGACTCCTTGTCCAGCAGGTCGAACGCGGCGAGGGCGAACGTCGACAGCGGCTGGTTCAGCGCGAAGTCCTGCTGGAGGTCGACGGTGAGCCGCACGATGCGGCCCGTCGGGTCCGGGGTGTCCAGTTTCTCGACGATGCCGCCGTCGAGCAGCGAGCGGTAGATCGCGATGGCGCGGCGGATGTGGCGCAGCTGCTGCTTGCGCGGCTCGTGGTTGTCCTCGAGGAGGTGCCGCATCGCGTCGAAGGCGTTGCCGGGGCGCGCGATGACCGACAGGAGCATGGTGTGGGTGACACGGAAGCGCGAGGTCAGCGGCTCGGGATCCGAGGCGATCAGCTTCTCGAACGTGCTCTCCGTCCACCCGACGAAGCCTTCCGGCGCCTTCTTGCGGACCACCTTGCGGCGCTTCTTGGGGTCGTCGCCCGCCTTCGACAGCGCCTTCTCGTTCTCGATCACGTGCTCGGGCGCCTGCGCCACCACGAAGCCCGCGGTGTCGAAGCCCGCTCGGCCGGCGCGCCCCGCGATCTGGTGGAACTCGCGGGCGCGCAGCGTACGGACACGGGTGCCGTCGTACTTGGTGAGAGCGGTGAACAGCACAGTGCGGATCGGCACGTTGACGCCGACGCCGAGCGTGTCCGTACCGCAGATCACCTTCAGCAGACCTGCCTGGGCCAGCTTCTCGACGAGCCGACGGTACTTCGGCAGCATGCCGGCGTGGTGCACGCCGATGCCGTGCCGTACGTAACGGGACAGGTTGCGGCCGAACTTGGTGGTGAAGCGGAAGTTGCCGATCAGCTCGGCGATCTTGTCCTTCTCCTCGCGCGTGCACATGTTGATGCTCATCAGCGCCTGCGCGCGCTCGACGGCCTGTGCCTGAGTGAAGTGCACGATGTAGACGGGCGCCTGCCGCGTGTCGAGCAGCTCGGTCAGGGTCTCCGTCAGCGGGGTGAGCCGGTACTCGTAGGAGAGCGGGACGGGGCGGGTCGCCGAGCGGACCACCGACGTGGGGCGCCCCGTGCGCCGGGTGAGGTCCTTCTCGAACATCGCGACGTCGCCGAGCGTCGCCGACATCAGGATGAACTGCGCCTGCGGCAGTTCGAGGATCGGGATCTGCCAGGCCCAGCCGCGGTCCGCCTCCGCGTAGAAGTGGAACTCGTCCATGACGACCTGGCCGATGTCGGCCTGGGCGCCGTCGCGCAGCGCGATGGAGGCGAGCACCTCGGCGGTGCAGCAGATCACGGGCGCGTCCGAGTTCACGGAGGCGTCGCCGGTCAGCATGCCGACGTTCTCCGTGCCGAAGATCTTGCACAGCTCGAAGAACTTCTCGGAGACCAGCGCCTTGATGGGCGCGGTGTAGAAGGTGACCTCGTCCCGCGCGAGCGCCGCGAAGTGCGCGGCGGCCGCGATCATGGACTTGCCGGAGCCCGTGGGCGTCGAGACGATCACGTTCGCCCCCGACACCACCTCGATCAGCGCCTCCTCCTGGTGGGGATAGAGGGTCAGACCCCGTTCCTCGACCCACGACTCGAAGGCGTCGTAGAGGGCGTCCGGGTCGGCGGTCTTCGGGAGCTGATCGATAAGGGTCACGTCACCATCTTGCCTGTCTTCCCACCCGATCCGGCAATCGGATGCCCGTACGAAGATCACGAAGGTTACGCTGGGTCGCCGACGGGGCGTCAGGCCGCGAGGGGCCCGCAGGGGCCAACTCGGCAGCGCACCAAGGGACATGTCGGCACATCGCACGCTGTCGGCACCACGCACGACACAACAGAAGCAGGGGCGGAACACAGCCATGATGGGACCGGCACACTCGCTGTCAGGAGCGGCGGCCTGGCTGGGGGTGGGCGCGGCCGCGGCCGCCGCAGGACATCCGATGCCGTGGCCCGTCGTCCTCGTCGGAGCGCTGATCTGCGCCGGAGCGGCGCTCGCCCCCGATCTGGACCACAAGGCGGCGACCATCTCGCGCGCCTTCGGACCGCTCTCCCGGGGCCTGTGCGAGATCGTCGACAAACTCTCGTACGCCGTCTACAAGGCCACCCGCAAGCAGGGCGACCCGCGCCGCTCGGGCGGTCACCGCACACTCACCCATACGTGGCTGTGGGCGGTCCTCATCGGGGCGGGAGCCTCGGCCGCGGCGATCACCGGGGGCCGCTGGGCCGTGCTTGCGCTCCTCTTCGTCCACATGGTGCTCGCGATCGAGGGCCTGCTGTGGCGGGCCGCCCGAGGGTCGAGCAGCGACATCCTGGTCTGGCTGCTCGCGGCGACCAGCGCCTGGATCCTCGCCGGCGTCCTGGACAAGCCGGGCAACGGAGCGGACTGGCTCTTCACCGACCCCGGCCAGGAGTACCTGTGGCTGGGCCTGCCCATCGTGCTCGGCGCCCTGGTGCACGACATCGGCGACGCGCTCACCGTCTCCGGCTGCCCGGTGCTTTGGCCCATCCCGATCGGCCGCAAGCGCTGGTACCCGATCGGCCCGCCGAAGGCCATGCGGTTCCGGGCCGGCAGCTGGATCGAGCTGAAGGTGCTGATGCCCGTCTTCATGCTGCTCGGCGGCGTGGGGTGCGCGGCCGCGCTCAACTTCATCTGAGCCCGGCCGCGCCTCCCACCCTCCTGGCGCGGCTATCCGTGCCAGGACCGCCACAGCGCCGCGTACGCCCCGCCGGCCGCGACCAGGTCGTCGTGGCTGCCGAGCTCGCGGATGCGGCCCTCCTCCACGACGGCGATCACGTCCGCGTCGTGCGCGGTGTGCAGCCGGTGGGCGATCGCCACGACCGTGCGGCCGTCGAGGACCCGGGCCAGCGAGCGTTCCAGGTTCCGGGCCGCACGCGGGTCGAGCAGCGAGGTCGCCTCGTCCAGGACCAGCGTGTGCGGATCGGCGAGGACGAGCCGGGCCAGTGCGATCTGCTGGGCCTGGGCCGGGGTGAGCGCGAGCCCGCCCGAGCCGACCTCCGTGTCGAGGCCGTCGTCCAGGCTGCCGGCCCACCCGTCGGCGTCGACCGCGCCGAGGGCCGCCCACAGCTCGGCGTCCTCGGCGCCGGAGCGCGCCAGGCGGAGGTTGTCGCGCAGGGAGCCCACGAAGACGTGGTGCTCCTGGTTGACGAGGGCCACGTGGGAGCGGACCCGCTCGGCCTGCATCCGCGAGAGCTCCGCCCCGCCGAGCGTGACCTGCCCGGTCCGCGGCGCGTAGATCCCGGCGAGCAGCCGGCCCAGCGTCGACTTGCCCGCGCCGGACGGACCGACCAGGGCGAGCCGGGTGCCCGGCGCGACCTCCAGGGAGACCTTGCGCAGCACGTCGACGCCCTCGCGGTAGCCGAAGTGCACCTCGTCCGCGTGGACGTCACGGCCCTCGGGCCGCACCGACGCGTCGCCCGCGTCCGGCTCGATGTCCCGCACCCCGACCAGACGGGCCAGGGACACCTGGGCGACCTGCAACTCGTCGTACCAGCGCAGGATCAGGCCCACCGGGTCCACGAGCATCTGCGCGATGAGGGCCGACGTGGTCAGCTGGCCGACCCCGATCCAGCCCTGGAGGACGAAGACGCCGCCGACCAGCAGGACGGAGAGCAGGACGAGGACGTGCACGGCGTTGATCACCGGGAAGAGCACCGAGCGCAGGTACAACGTGTAGCGCTCCCACCGCGTCCACTCGAAGACACGCCGCTCCGACAGCTCCACACGGCGGTCGCCGAGGCGGTGCGACTCCACGGTCCGGCCCGCGTCCACGGTCTCGGCGAGGGCAGCCGCGACCGCCGCGTACCCGGCGGCCTCCGAGCGGTACGCCGAAGGGGCCCGCTTGAAGTACCAGCGGCAGCCGACGACGAGCACCGGCACCGCGACGAGGATCGCGGGGGCCAGCGGCGGCGCCGTCACCGCGAGCCCGCCGATCAGCAGCCCCGCCCACACCACCCCGATGGACAGCTGGGGCACGGCCTCGCGCATGGCGTTCGCGAGCCGGTCGATGTCCGTGGTGATCCGGGACAGCAGGTCACCCGTGCCGGCCCGCTCCAGGACGCCCGGCGGCAGACCGACGGAGCGCACCAGGAAGTCCTCGCGCAGATCCGCCAGCATCCGTTCGCCGAGCATCGCCCCGCGCAGCCGCACCTGCCGGACGAACACCGCCTGGATCACCAGGGCGAGCACGAACAGGCCGATGGTGCGGCCCAGTTGGAGGTCGCGCAGGGCGTCGGCGCCGTCCGAGACGTCCTGCACGAGGCCGCCGAGCAGGTAGGGCCCGGCCATCGACGCGACGACGGCGACCGTGTTCACGCCGATCAGCAGCAGGAAGGCGCGCCGGTGGCGCCGGTACAGCTCGACCACGTAGGCGCGGACCGTGGCCGGGGCGCCGATCGGCAGAGTGTGTGCGGTGGTGGGGGCCGCCGGGTCGTAGGCCGGGGGCGCTACGCCGATCATGCCGTCTCCTCCATGTCGATCTCGATCTCGGACTCGAGGGCCGGCCGGGAGGCCGCCTCCTCGTCTGTCTCGCGCGTGACCACCGCGCGGTACCGGGGCTCGGTGCGCACCAGCTCGCGGTGCTCACCGACCGCGGCGACCTCGCCCTCGTGCACGAACACCACGCGGTCGGCGCGGTCGAGCACCAGCGGCGACGAGGTGAGGACCACCGTCGTGCGGCCGCTGCGCAGGGCCCGTACGCCCTGGGCGATCCGCGCCTCGGTGTGCGAGTCGACGGCGGACGTCGGCTCGTCGAGGACCAGCGCCTCCGGGTCGGTGACCAGGGAGCGCGCAAGCGCCAGACGCTGGCGCTGGCCACCGGACAGGGACCGGCCGCGCTCGGTGATCCGGGCGTTCATCGGGTCCTCGTCCAGCGACGCCTGGGTGAGCGCGTCGAGGACGTCGGCGCACTGCGCCGCGGCCAGCGCCTCCTCGGGCGGCACTGACCCGCCGGACGGCACGTCGAGCAGTTCGGCGAGCGTGCCCGAGAGCAGCACCGGGTCCTTGTCCTGGACGAGCACCGCGGTCCGCGCCACGTCCAGTGGCAGTTCGTCCAGCGGAACCCCGCCGAGGAGTACGGAGGGCAGCACCGATTCGTCGTCGTCACCGGCGGAGGCGGCGTGCCCGCCGAGACGGTCGGCGAGGCGGCCCGCCAGGTCCGGGTCGCCGCACACCACGGCGGTGAACCGGCCCGCGGGAGCGAGCATCCCGGTCACCGGGTCGTACAGATCGCCGGTCGGCGCGGGCGCGTCCCGCAGTCCGCCGTCCGGCTCGGTGACCCGGCGCAGGGCAAGCACCCTGGCCGCGCGCTGGGCCGACGGACGCGAGAAGGAGTACGCCATGGCGATCTCCTCGAAGTGCCGCAGCGGGTAGTTGAGGATCATCACCGCGCTGTAGACGGTGACCAGTTCACCGACGGTGATCCGGCCCTCGCGGGCGAGATGGACGCCGTACCAGACGACCACGATCAGCAGAAGGCCGGGAAGGAGGACCTGGATCGCGGAGATCAGCGACCACATGCGCGCACTGCGCACGGCAGCCCTGCGGACCTCCTGGGAGGCGCGGCGGTAGCGGTCGAGGAAGAGTTCCTCACCGCCGATGCCGCGCAGCACCCGCAGCCCGGCGACGGTGTCCGAGGCGAGCTCGGTGGCCCGGCCCGCCTTCTCGCGCTGCTGGTCCGCGCGCCGGGTGGCGCGGGGCAGCAGCGGGAGGACGGCGAGGGCGAGCACCGGCATGCCGATCGCGACGACGACGCCGAGGGCGGGCTGGTAGATCACGAGGCTGACGCAGACGAGGACGACGGTGAGCGCGGCGGCGGCGAAGCGCGACAGCGCCTCGACGAACCAGCCGATCTTCTCGACGTCACCGGTGGACACCGCCACCACCTCGCCCGCGGCGACCCGCCGGGTCAGGGCGGCGCCGAGGGCTGCGGCCTTGCGGGCCAGGAGCTGCTGGACCCGGGCTGCGGCCGTGATCCAGTTCGTGACCGCCGAGCGGTGCAGCATCGTGTCGCCGAGGGCGATCGCGACGCCCAGCAGCACGATGACGCCGCCCGCCGTCGCGAGGCCGGAGCCCGAGCCGTCGACGACGGCCTGGACGGCGTAGCCGACGCCGTACGGCAGGCCCGCGACGGAGCCGAAGTGGAGCAGGCCCCAGGCGAGTGACTTCAGCTGGCCACGAAGCTGGTTCCGGCCGAGCCAGAGCAGGAACCGGGGGCCGGAGCGCGCGTCGGGCACGCCCGGGTCGGGATACGGAAGGTCGGAGATCTGCATGACGTCCCAAGGCTCGAAAAGGGGAACCGAAGTGGGGGATCTGGATGGGGAGATTCGGCGGAGCAAACCGTGAAAGGTTCGCGTCCCAGGCGCAGCGGAGGCAAACGGTTTTCCGGTGCGGAGCAAAGATTCGGCCCGGATCGACGCAGGGCACCGGGCCCCGCCCGAGGGCACCCAACAGGTGGTGCGACCATGGAACGCATGCGTAATGCGGGTGCGGTACGAGTCGGGGTCGCCGCGGCGGCCTGTGGTCTTCTTCTGACGACGGTGGCGGCGTGCGGCGCCGACGACGGTGGCAGCGGACAGGACACGGGCGCGCACAGTTCGGCGGACGGCGCACGGAACGACGAGGCACGCGCCGTCGACCTCAAGCGCATCCCCGGTGTGGGAGACCGCTACCAGAAGCAGATCCCGGCGAGCGCGCGGCAGGTCGTCGCCGTCTACGGGGACGGGAAGAACTCGGCGGACTCGACGATCGCGCTCTTCACCAGGACCGGCGACACCTGGAAGAAGGAGCGCAGCTGGTCCGGGCACAACGGCAAGAAGGGCTGGACCACCGAGCACCACGAGGGCGACAAGCGCAGCCCGGTCGGCGTGTTCACGCTCAGCGACGCCGGCGGTGTCCTCGCCGACCCGGGCTCGAAGCTCCCGTACACGCAGTCCGCCGCGTTCCAGGCGCCGCACTACTGGGCGAAGTCGCACTGGCACGACTTCGACTACGTCGTCGCCATCGACTACAACCGGGTCAAGGGCACCTCGCCGAGCGACCCGACCCGCCCCGAGGGCCAGTCCAAGGGCGGCAGCATCTGGCTGCACATGGACCACGGCAGCGGGACGTCCGCGTGCGTGAGCCAGTCGAAGGCGAACATGGAGTACCTGCTCAAGACGCTCGACCCGAAGCTGCACCCGGTCGTCGTGATGGGGGACAAGGCTGACCTCAAGGCCTGAGACCCGGTGTCCGGCGAGGGCAGGGCCCCCTCCGACGCGACCGGTTCAGTACGCGTGGCGCAGTGAGGGCCACAGGGCCGACCACCTGCGGGCCGGGCCCTCGCACAGCACGATCGCCGTGCCCTGCTCCTCGTTGTCGACGTCGTGACCGTTGTCGACGCGGGCGACGGTGCGGCAGCCGGTGAAGTACCGCTCGATGCCGGAGGCGTCCGCCTGGCGGACGAGCAGGACGGGTCCGTCCGCGGTGTCGGGCGGCGGGCCCCAGTCGGCGTAGCTCATGTGGCCCGAGTACGGGGCGGGCAGGCCCCGCGCCGGGCCGTACCGGTCCAGGGCGCCCGCCTCGCCGTAGTTCCCGGTGAACACGACGGCCCCGGCCCGCCGTTGAGGTGGGATGTGTGACCAGCCCTCGCGCGCCGCGTCGGCCAGTTCGGGCCAGCCGACCTGCTCGCCCTGCTCCGGGTTGACGGCCATCGGTGCGGCGAGGTTCTCGGGCGGCAGCACCGGCAGGCCGATCACGGTGCTCAGGGCGGCGGACACGACGACGGCGCCCGCCAGCAGCCCGCGCCGTACCCGCGCGCTCCCGGCCCCGGCCCAGCGCAGGGTCGGCTCGCACCCGGCGGCGAGCAGCACCACCAGCAGCGGCACCGTGTAGTAGCCCTTGCCGTCGAGGGCGAGCACGATCACGCACAGCACCGGGTACGCGACCGCGAACGCCCGCGCCCACCGCAGGTCCGCCGCGCGCCACAACCGGCGCCAGCCGGCGATCCACACCGGCACGAACAGCGGGGAGAGATAGACGAGTTGCTCCGGGACGAACAGCGCGCGGTTCTCCGCGCCGTCGTCCGCGCTGATGCCGCGCGCCACCGTGAGCTGCGGCCAGTCGTGCGCGGCCTGCCACACCACGTTGGGCGCAGCCAGCGCGAGCGCCGTCGCGCACCCGGTCACGAACCACCCGCTGGACAGCACCCGGCGCGGTCCCACCGCGACGATCGCCAGGAGCAGCACGGCGACGAGGAGCACCACCAGGTACTTGTTCTGCACGCCGATGCCCGTGACCGCGCCCACCGCGAGCCACCATCGACCGTCCCCGGTGCGCAGCACGCGCAGCACGAGCCAGCTCACCGTCACCCACACCAGCAGGTCGAACGTCGCCGTGTTCACCATGTGCCCGAGACCGAGGACCTGTCCGCCGACCGCCGTGAGCCCGGCCGCCAGGAGTTGGGTGCCGCGCCCGCCGCCCATCTCCCGTGCCACCAGGGCGACCACGATCACGGCCGCGGTGACGGCGAGCGTCGCGCACACGCGCAGTCCGGCCAGGCTGTCGCCGAAGACGGCGGTGGAGGCACGGGCCAGCAGGGGAGTGAGCGGCGGCTGATCCACGTATCCCCAGGACAGGTGGTGTGCGGCCGTGCGGAAGTACAACTCGTCACGGTGGTAGCCGTATCGGGCCGACACCAGGGTCAGTGTCAACGCGTATGCGACGGCGCCGCACAGGAGCGGCCGCCAGGCCAGGGGCGCGAGCGGCGCCCCGTCCGTCCGCTCGGCTTCCTCGCGCATGGCCCCCCGCCTTCCCCCGGTGCGCCGGGAGCGTACTTGCCCGGCCGGTGTCGGTCGAGAGGGGACGCCATTGCGCCGCGGGCCGTCACACCGTAGAACTCCGCCCATGAGAAGACGCGTCATGTCCATGCTCGCCGGGGTGATCCTCGCGGCGGGCTCGCTCCTCGCCGGATCACCGGCGAGCGCCCAACAGGCCGATGTGACAAGCGAGTTCGGTACCGACTGGCACGATCCGGTCACCGCGGCCCCGCCGGTCGAGAAGCCCCGTACCAAGGCGTGCGACGTCACCCTCGCCGAGGCGCAGTTCCGTGACTTCACGCCGTACAAGGGGAGTTACACCCCGCCGAAGGGCTGCGGAGACCGCTGGAGCAAGGTCGTGCTGCGGCTCGAAGGCACGGTGAAGGGCCGCCAGTTCGACCGCCTGGGCTATCTGCACATCGGCGGCGTCGAAGTCCTGCGCACGTCGACACCGGAGCCCTCGCCGGACGGCATCGCCTGGAACGTCGAGAAGGACGTCACCCGCTACAGCGCCACCCTGCGCGCCGAGCAGCCCGTCGAGATGCTCATCGGCAACGTCGTGAACGAGACCTACACCGGCGTCATCGACGTCAAGGCGACCCTCACCTTCTACGCCGCCGGCGCGTCGACTCCCGCTGCCCGCACGCCCGATCGGGTGCTGACCCGGGCCGCAGACGACACCGTCGTCACGCCCCGCAACAGCGAGCGGATCGTCGCCGAGGTGTACGCCACCGGTTCGGGCGGCGGCTGCGAGGAGTACTGGTACCTGACCGTGCCCGACGCCGCGCCGTACTCCTGCAAGGCGGACGACGGGCCCTACCGCGAGGTGCAGATCACGGTCGACGGCCACCTCGCGGGAATCGCCGCCCCGTTCCCGACCGTGTGGACCGGCGGCTGGTCCAACCCCTTTCTCTGGTACGTGATTCCGGGCCCGCGCGCCTTCGACATCAAGCCGATCGAGTACGACCTCACGCCGTTCGCGGGGCTGCTCAACGACGGCCGGCCGCACCGCGTCGAGGTGGACGTCGTCGGCGTCCCGCAGGGGCAGAGCGGCTGGAGCACGCCGGTGAACATCCTCGCCTGGCAGGACGCCGGCCGCGCCCACGTCACCGGCGCACTCACCGGGCACAAGGCCGGCGACCTCGCCAACACCTCGACGTACACGCCGGGTTCGGGAGACGTTCAGCACCGGCTCGACACCGAAGGCGGCCACGGCCTCACCGTCAGCGGCTACGTGAACACCTCGCACGGCCGCGTCACCACCACCGTCAGCCGCACGCTCGCCACCACCTCCGTGCACCGCTGGACCGACGGCGAGAACGCCGACGCGCTCGACGCCACGTGGACCGACCGTGAGACCGTCAGCGTGGACGGGCACGCGACCCGCACCCACCGCACGTACCGCATGGACGGCACCACGACCCTCGGCGCCGACGACCGGCTGCGCACCGTGATCACCCTCGGTGACCGCGAGGCGACGAGCGCGGGCGGCGCCTGGACCGTGCGCGACGACACGTACACCGGTGACGCGACGTACACGTCGAGCGCCCCGCGTGAGCAGCGGCACGCCGTCGGCGTGACGGGGGAGCGCTATCGCGTGCACGGCCCCGGACGCTGCTACGACCGTGAACTCCGCACAGAGCAGGGCATGTTGACGGTCGACCGCACGCGCTGCTGAGCAGGGGCGGGGCCCGTGTCTCCCGGGCCCCGCACCGCGCCGCTCAGGATTCGGCGGGCTTCTCCGAGTCGACGCCGCCGCGCTTCTTGCGCCACTCGCCGCGCGTGAAGTCCGGGATCTGCTGCGGCGCGCCGTTCGCCTTGATCGACAGATGGCTCAGCGGCACCGGTGACGTCCAGGTCGCGGCGTCGTACACGTCGAAGTCCGGTACGAGACCGAGGCGCATCGTCTGCATCAGGCGGTACACCATGATGTAGTCCATGCCGCCGTGCCCGCCCGGCGGGTTGGCGTGCTCCTTCCACAGCCAGTGGTCCCAGTCGGCGTACTGGGCGAAGTCGCCCCAGGCGTCGTCCGTCTGGTCCGGCTCGAGATAGATGCGTGCGGGGTAGTCCTCGAACACGCCCTTGGTGCCGCCGAGTTGATTGATCCGCGAGTACGGGTGCGGGGTGCTGACGTCGTGCTCCAGGCGGATCACCCGCCCCTTCGCCGTCTGGACGAGGCTGATCGTGCGGTCCGACTCGATATAGGTCTCCTTCCAACTCGGGTCGTCCTTGGGCATGTGGGCCGCCCGGTACTCGGCGAGGCCGAGCGACGGTGTGCCGAAGCTGGAGATGTGCGTGACGCGGTCGCCGCGGTTGATGTCCATGTAGTTGGCGACCGGGCCGAAGCCGTGGTTCGGGTAGAGGTCGCCGCGCAGCCGCGTGTGCCACAGCCGCCGCCACGGGCCCTCGTAGTAGTCGGGGTCGAACATCAGGCCGCGCAGATCGTGGTTGTACGCCCCCGCACCGTGCAGGAGCCGGCCGAACTTGCCCGCGTGCGCCATCCGCAGGACCCGCATCTCGTTGCGGCCGTAACAGCAGTTCTCCAGCTGCATGCAGTGTCTGCGCGTGCGCTCCGAGAGGTCCACCAGCTCCCACAGCTGGTCGAGTCGGAGCGCGATCGGGCATTCGACGCCGACGTGCTTGCCGTTCAGCATCGCCGTCCTCGCCATCTCGAAGTGCCAGTCCCACGGCGTCGCCGCGTACACGAAGTCGAGGTCGCCGCGCTTGCACAGGTTCTCGAAGTCGTGGTCGCCCTTGGTGTACGTGGCCGGAGCCGCCTGGCCCGCGGCCGTCACCTTCGCCGCCGCGCGCTCCGTCTTGTCCTTCACCGGGTCGCACAGCGCCACGACCTGGACCCCCGGCATCGCCAGGAACAGGTCGATCATGCTCCCGCCGCGGTTGCCGAGCCCGATGATCCCGACCCGGACCGTGGAGCGCCGCTCGAAGGGCACCCCGGCCATGGTCGCGCCCTGCCGGACGGGTGCGGACGCGGTGTCCGTCGACTGCGCGTCAGGTTCCGCTGCCTGTGCGGTGGTTGAGCCGAATGCGGCGAGGCCGAGACCTGCCCCCGCGACACCAGCCGTGCGCAGAACGTCACGCCGGGAATGGCCGCCGTCGGTCGGTACGGGGTCCTCCGCGCCGAAGTGCCGCGTCCGGTCGTCGTTGTCGTGCATCGAACCTCCAAGGTGGTGGGTGCGGTGCCGGGCAAACGGCAGCCACCTTGGAGGTGATGAACAACGGGCGCAAGGGACGGAAGAGGCCGAGGAGTTGGACTTTCGGCGCAGGGGCGCCGGCGGTCAGCGGGACGGGCGCGTCGCCCGCTCCAGCTCCACGAGGACGGAGTGGTACGAGCGGCCCGTCGCGTGATCCATGCCGACCTCGCACATCCGGTTCGCCGACAGATACGCGTCGTAGGAGCGGGACGTGACCTCCGCGGCTTCCTTGCGGGTCGCGGACTCGGTCAACTCCTTGTGGAGCATGCCCCGGTCGCCCGCGAACGCGCAGCAGCCCGCGTCGTCGGGGATGACCACTTCGTCGGCACACGCCTCGGCGACGGCCTTCAACTGCGCGACGTCACCGAGGTGTTCCATGGAACAGGTCGGATGGAGCACCGCGGAGCCGATCGTGCGCTCCACGGTCAGCCGCGGCAGCAGCTCATCGGCGGCCCACACCAGGGAGTCCACGATGGTGAGCTCCTGGTGCAACTCCCGGTTGTCGTCGGTGAGATACGGCACCACCTCGTGCGCGATGCCGAGCGTGCACGACGACGCGTCGACGACGAGGGGGAGGCGGCCGCCCGCGGTCCAGCCCCAGGCCGCCTCGACGATCCGGTTCGCCATCACCGTGTTGCCCTCGTCGTAGCCCTTGGAGTGCCAGATCGTGGCGCAGCACGTCCCCGCGACGTCCTCGGGGATCCACACCGGTTTTCCCGCGCGGGCGGACACCGCGACGACGGCCTGCGGGAGCGACAGGTCGCCCGGCGTCCCGAAGATGCGGTTGACGCACGCCGGGTAGTAGACCGCCGTGGCACCCACCCGCGCGGTGCGCGGAAGCCTGCGGGCCGCCGCACCCGGAATCTCCGGCAGCCACTCGGGCACGAGATCCGGCCGGATCGCCTTGCGCGCGGCGGTCGTCACGGAGGTCAGCAGCCGGTCGCTGATCTTGTCGGCGGCCGCCACGGCGAGCCGCGCGGACGCCTCGACGGCCTTGAAGTTCTTCGCGGCGAGCGCCGCCACCTTCTCCTCGCGGGGCGTGTGCCGCGCGTGCCGGAAGCCCTTCATGAAGGCGCCCGTGTCGATGCCGACCGGACAGGCCAGCTTGCACGTGGAGTCCCCGGCACAGGTGTCCACCGCGTCGTAGCCGTACGCGTCGACCAGCGCGTCCTCGACCGGCGAACCGGACGGCTGGCGCATCATCTCCCGGCGCAGCACGATCCGTTGGCGCGGTGTCGTCGTCAGGTCCTCGCTGGGGCAGGTGGGCTCGCAGAAGCCGCACTCGATGCACGGGTCCGCGATCGCCTCCACCTTGGGGATCGTCTTGAGGCCGCGCAGATGCGCCTTCGGGTCGCGGTCGAGCACGATCCGGGGCGCGAGGACCCCGTCCGGGTCGATGACCTGCTTCGTACGCCACATCAACTCCGTGGCCCGCGGCCCCCATTCGAGCTCCAGGAACGGCGCGATGTTGCGGCCCGTCGCGTGCTCGGCCTTCAGGGAGCCGTCGAACCGCTCGACCGTCAGCCGGCAGAAGTCGTCCATGAAGGCCGCGTACCGGTCGACGTCCGTCGGCTCGGCCGCGTCGAACGCCAGCAGGAAGTGCAGGTTCCCGTGCGCCGCGTGACCCGCCACCGCGGCGTCGAACCCGTGCCGCGTCTGGAGCTCCAACAGGGCTTCGCACGCCTCCGCGAGCCGCGACGGCGGCACCGCGAAGTCCTCCGTGATCAGCGTCGTGCCCGAGGGGCGGGACCCGCCGACCGCCGTGACGAACGCCTTGCGCGCCTTCCAGTAGCCCGCGATCGTCTTCGCGTCCCGCGTGAACACGTTCGTCACCGAGGGCACCGGCGCGACGAGTTCGAGGTTCTCGAGGGCCTTCGCCGCCGCCTCCTCGTAGGCGGCCTGCCGCTCCTCGTCCGGCGCCCGGAACTCCACGAGCAGCGCCGTCGTCTCCTTCGGCAGCTCGGCCCAGTCACGTGGCACGCCCTGCACACTGACCGACGCGCGCAGCGTGTTGCCGTCCATCAGCTCCACGGCCAGCGCCCCCGCCTCGTTGAAGACGGGCACCGCCGCGGCGGCCGCCGTGAGGGTCGGGAAGAAGAGCAGCGCCGTCGACACCTTCCGGTCCAACGGCAGCGTGTCGAAGACGACTTCGGAGATGAACCCGAACGTCCCCTCCGAGCCGACCATCAGGCCGCGCAGGATCCGCACGGGGGTGTCGCCGTCGAGGAAGGCGTCGAGCCGGTAGCCGTTCGTGTTCTTGATCTCGTACTTGGCGCGGATCCGGCGCGTGAGCTCCGCGTCCGCCTCGATCTCCCGCTTGATCGCCAACAGGCCCTCGCAGAGCGCCGGTTCGGCATGCGCCAGCCGCTCGTCCGCGTCGGGGTCGGCCGTGTCGACGACCGTGCCCGAGGGCAGGACGAAGGTCAGCGAGGCGAGCGTCCGGTAGGAGTTGCGGGTCGTGCCGGCCGTCATTCCCGACGCGTTGTTCGCCACCACGCCGCCGAGGGTGCAGGCGATGGCGCTCGCCGGGTCGGGGCCGAGCACCCGGCCGTGCCGCGCGAGCGTCGCGTTGGCCCGCACGACGGTCGTGCCCGGGCCGATGCGGGCCCGCTCGCCGTCGCCGAGCACCTCGACGCCCGACCAGAACCTGCGGACGTCCACGAGGATGTCCTCGCCCTGCGCCTGCCCGTTCAGCGACGTGCCCGCCGCGCGGAAGACGACCTCGCGGCCCTTGCCGTGCGCGTACGACAGCACGGCCGACACGTCGTCGATGTCCTCGGCGACCACGACGACCTGCGGCACGAACCGGTACGGGCTCGCGTCCGAGGCGTACCGGACCAGGTCCGAGACCTTCGTGAGGACCTTGTCCGCGCCCAGCAGGGCCGTCAGCTCGGAGCGCAGCGGCTCGGCGGTGCCGCCGGCCTGCCGGTCCGCGACCCGGTCGGGCGCCGGGCCCGAGGGGCGGGACGCGGGACGCAGGGCTTGCGGCTTCGGCTCCAGCAGCGGCATGGCCTCTCCTTGCTCGCGGTCAGCACTCCGGTGTGCGGGGGGACTCGTACAGCGCGTTCAGCAGGACCGTCAGCTGCGCGCGCTGCTCCGCGTCCAACGGTGCCAGGATCTCCTCTGCCGCCGCGCGGCGCGCGCTGCGCAGCTCCCGCAGGGCGGCCCGGCCCTTCTCGGTCAGCTCGATGCGGATGACGCGGCGATTGCTCGGATCGGGCACGCGGCGCACCAGATCGCCCGCCTCCAGACCGTCCACGGTGCTGGTCACCGCGCGGGGCACGACCTCCAGGCGCTGCGCGAGATCGGCCATCCGCGGCGGGGTCTCGTAGTGCACCAGCGTGCGCAGCAGGCGGGACTGCGCGGGCGTGATCCCGACCGGCTCGAGCTGGCGCTTCTGGATGCGCTGGAGGCGGCGGGTGAGCCGCAGCAGCTGCTCGGCGAGGAAGCCGTCGGCGTCCGGGGTACTCATGCCGGGAACAATATCAGGACCTCGTGCATTGTGAGTATAGGTAACAATGCACTATGCTCCTCAAGGTCGAACCCGGCTGCTGTCCGCCGGGCTCGCGCCGTACCCTTTCCCTGCCTAGGAGGCTCATGCGCCGCGACGAAATCGACTGGACGCCGCCCCCCGATGCCACGACATCGGGTCAGCCGCGGCAGATCCGCCGCATCCTGTCCCTGTTCCGCCCCTACCGCGGCCGGCTCGCCCTCGTCGGGCTGCTGGTCGCCGCCGCCTCGCTGGTCACGGTCGCGACGCCGTTCCTGCTCAAGGAGATCCTCGACGTCGCCATCCCCGAGGGCCGCACCGGGCTGCTCAGCCTGCTCGCCTTCGGCATGATCGTCAGCGCCGTCGTCACCAGCGTCTTCGGCGTCCTGCAGACCCTGATCTCGACGACGGTCGGCCAGCGCGTCATGCACGACCTGCGCACCGCCGTCTACGGACGCCTGCAGAGCATGTCGCTCGCCTTCTTCACCAAGACCCGCACCGGCGAGGTCCAGTCCCGCATCGCCAACGACATCGGCGGCATGCAGGCGACCGTGACCTCCACCGCGACCTCCCTCGTCTCGAACCTGACGAGCGTCGTCGCCACGATCGTCGCCATGGTCGCCCTCGACTGGCGCCTGACGGTCGTCTCCCTGCTTCTGCTGCCGGTCTTCGTGTGGATAGCCCGCCGCGTGGGCCGCGAGCGCAAGAAGATCGCCACGCAGCGCCAGAAGCAGATGGCCGCGATGGCCGCCACCGTCACCGAGTCGCTCTCCGTCAGCGGCATCCTGCTCGGTCGCACCATGGGCCGCGCCGACTCCCTGACGAAGTCGTTCGCCGACGAGTCCGACCAGCTCGTCGACCTGGAAGTCCGGTCGAGCATGGCGGGGCGCTGGCGCATGGCCGTCATCAGCATCGTCATGGCCGCCATGCCCGCCGTCATCTACTGGGCCGCGGGCATCGCCTTCCAGATGGGGGGCCCGAGCGTCTCCATCGGCACGCTGGTCGCGTTCGTCTCGCTCCAGCAGGGCCTGTTCCGGCCGACCGTGAGCCTGTTGCAGACCGGCGTCCAGATCCAGACCTCGCTCGCCCTGTTCCAGCGCATCTTCGAGTACCTCGACCTGCCCGTCGACATCACCGAGCGGGAGGACCCGGTCCGGCTCGACACCATCAAGGGCGAGGTCCGCTTCGAGGACGTCGCGTTCCGCTACGACGCCGAGGACCGGCGCCAGGCGCCCATCCTCGACGGCATCGACCTGACGATCCCCGCCGGCGGCTCCCTCGCCGTCGTCGGCCCGACCGGCTCCGGCAAGTCCACGCTCAGCTATCTGGTGCCGCGCCTGTACGACGTCACCGGCGGCCGCGTCACGGTCGACGGGGTCGACGTGCGCGACCTGGACTTCGAAACCCTGGCCCGCGCCGTCGGTGTCGTCTCGCAGGAGACGTACCTCTTCCACGCCTCGGTCGCCGAGAACCTCCGGTTCGCCAAGCCCGAGGCCACCGACGAGGAGCTGTACGCCGCTGCCCGCGCCGCCCAGATCCACGACCACATAGCCGGCCTGCCCGACGGGTACGACACCGTGGTCGGCGAGCGCGGCCACCGGTTCTCCGGAGGCGAGAAGCAGCGCCTTGCGATCGCCCGGACCATCCTGCGCGACCCGCCGATCCTGATCCTGGACGAGGCGACCAGCGCCCTGGACACCCGGACCGAGCACGCCGTCCAGGAAGCGATCGACGCCCTCTCGGCAGACCGCACCACGCTCACCATCGCGCACCGCCTGTCCACCGTCCGCGGCGCCGACCAGATCGTCGTCCTGGACTCCGGACGGATAGCCGAGCGCGGCACCCATGAGGAACTGCTCGCCCGCGGCGGCCGGTACGCGGCACTTGTCCAGCGTGACACGCAGCTGGAGACGGCGGCCTGAGCGAGCCCGGGGGTGCACGCGCCGACCAGGTACCGGCCCGCCCGGGGTCAGGTCGCACCTGCCGTCCAGGGCACTGGCCCACCCGGGGCCGGTGCGGGCGTCCGACATGAAGATATGCCGGGAATGCCCCGATGTGCGGGTTACCGTTCCCGCATGCTGAACGAGACTCCGCGACGGAGCACCATCCGACTCACGCGCCGCGGGCGCGTCGCCCTGATGGCGACCGGGGCCGTCGTGGCGGCCACCGCCGTCGCGGTTCCGCTGGCGCTGGCCGGCGGCGACGACGGGCGGCCCACCGCACTGACCATCCCGGAGGGGTGGCGCTCGGGGCAGATCTACGACGCCGTGGACAAGGCGCTCGAACTGCCGGCGGGCACCACGAAGAAGGCCGTGCCCAAGGCCGGCCTCAAGCTTCCGGGTGACGCGGGCGGCAACCCCGAGGGGTACCTCTTCCCGGCGACGTATCCGCTGACCGACAAGTCGACACCGCAGTCCGTCCTGTCGTACATGGTGAACACGGCCAACAAGAAGTACGGCGGCGGTGCGAAGACGACGGCGGGTGCCGACCGCGATGCGATGAACCTCTACCAGACGGTCACCATCGCGAGCATCGTCGAGGCCGAGGCCGACAACGCGCAGGACATGGGCAAGGTCGCCCGCGTCATCTACAACCGGCTCGAGCACGGCATGCCGCTGCAGATGGACTCCACCATCAACTACGCGCTCGGCCGCTCGACGCTGGCCACCAGTGACAAGGACACCAAGCTGGACAGCCCGTACAACACCTATGCGCGCATGGGGCTGCCGCCGTCACCCATCGGGAACCCGGGGGAGCAGGCGCTGAAGGCGGCCATCAGTCCGGCGCAGGGCGACTGGCTGTACTTCGTCACGGTCAAGCCGGGCGACACCCGCTTCACCGCGGACTTCGCGGAGCAGCAGCGCAACGTCGCGGAGTTCAACAAGAACCAGGCGAAAGCCGCGGGCTGACCCGGGGTGGTCATCGGGCGCGGCGCAGGCCGTCGCGCCCTCACGCGCCGGGGTCAGACCGCGGGGACGCCCGCCGGCTCCCCGGCCAGAAGCTTGCGCACCTCCCGGACGGCAGCCCGCCCGGCACGGTTCGCGCCGATGGTGCTCGCCGACGGGCCGTACCCCACCAGATGCACCCGCGGATCGAGCGCCGCGCGCGTGCCCTCCATACGGATGCCGCCGCCCGGCTCGCGCAGTCTGAGCGGTGCCAGGTGGTCGATCGCCGCCCGGAAACCGGTGGCCCACAGGATCACGTCGGCCTCGATCTCGCGCCCGTCGTTCCAGGCCACACCCGTCGGCGTGATCCGGTCGAACAGGGGGAGCCGGTCCAGGACGCCGTTCGCTCGGGCCTCGCGGATCGCGTCGTTCACCGGGAGCCCGGTCACCGAGACGACACTCAGCGGCGTCAGCCCCTCCCGTACCCGCTCCTCCACCATCGCGACCGCCGACCGGCCCCAGTCCTCGGTGAACGGGCCCTCGCGGAAGACCGGCGGCCGGCGCGTCACCCAGGTCGTCGAGGCGGCGTACGGGGCGATCTCCATCAGATGCTGCGTCCCCGACGCGCCGCCGCCCACCACGACCACCCGCTGCCCGGCGAACTCCTCGGGCCCGGGGTACTGCGCGGTGTGCAACTGCCGCCCGCGGAACGTCTCCTGGCCCGGATAGCGCGGCCAGAACGGCCGGTCCCAGGTGCCCGTCGCGTTGATCAGCGCACGCGTCGACCACACGCCGTCCGAGGTCTCGACCCGCAGTCGCCCGCCGTCGGCCTCCCGGACGGCCCGTACGTCGACGGGGCGCCGCACGCGCAGATCGAAGGTCTCCTCGTACGCGGTGAAGTACTCGGAGATGACCTCCGACGACGGACGGGCCGGGTCGGCGCCGGTCAGTTCCATGCCGGGAAGCGAGTGCATCCCGTGCACCTTGCCGTACGTCAGCGACGGCCAGCGGAACTGCCAGGCGCCGCCGGGCCGGGGCGCGTGGTCGAGGACGACGAAGTCGCGCTCCGGCTCGAATCCGGAGCGGCGCAGGTGATGGGCGGCGGACAGGCCGGCCTGCCCGGCACCGATGACCACCACGTCCACGCGCCGGACCTGCCGCTCGTCCGCCGCCGCGGCGCTGTCTCGTACCCCGATGTCGTTCACGTTTCTACTAACTCGACCGGGGTCCGAGATCTTCCCGTACGCCGTGCCGGGCTCAGCGCCCGCCCGCCACCAGCAACGGAGCGCCACCCCGCGCCGCGACGGACGTCAGGAGCCCGCGCGCCGCCAGTTCGGGGATCACGCCCTCCCCGAACCAGTACGCCTCCTCCAGATGCGGATAACCCGAGAGCACGAAGTGCTCGACGCCGAGCGCGTGGTACTCCTCGATCCGGTCCGCGACCTCCGCGTGGCTGCCGACCAGTGCCGTGCCGGCCCCGCCGCGCACCAGGCCCACGCCCGCCCAGAGATTGGGCGAGATCTCCAGGCCCTCGCGCTTGCCTCCGTGCAGGGCGAGCATCCGCTGCTGCCCCACGGACTCGCTGCGCCCGAGCGCCGCCTGCGCGGCCGCCACGGTCTCGGGGGAGAGGTCGTCGAGGAGCCGGTCCGCCGTCGTCCACGCGTCCCGCGCCGAGTCGCGCGAGATCGTGTGCAGCCGGATCCCGAACCGCACGGTCCGCCCCTCCCGCTCGGCGAGCGAGCGGATCCAGTCGATCTTCTCCTTGACCTGCTGCGGCGGCTCGCCCCACGTCAGATAGACGTCCGTGTGCCGCGCCGCGACCGGTCCGGCCGCGGCCGACGAACCCCCGAAGAAGATCTGCGGCAGCGGGTCGGGCGGCAGCGCCGAGAACGCTTCGTCGATCCGGTAGTGCTCGCCGGCGAAGTCGTACGGGCTGCGCGCCGTACCGTTCCACACGCCGCGCACCACGGAGAGGAACTCGTCGGTGCGCGCGTAGCGGCGGTCGTGGTCGAGGTGGTCGCCGTAGCGACGCTGCTCGGTCGAGTCGCCACCGGTGACGACGTTGAGCAACAGCCGCCCGTTCGTGAGGCGTTGATACGTCGACGCCATCTGCGCGGCGAGCACCGGCGAGATCACGCCCGGCCGGAACGCCACGAGGAACTTCAGCCGCTCGGTGTGCTGGGCGAGCGCGACCGTCGTCAGCCACGCGTCCTCGCACCACGTGCCGGTCGGCGTCAGGACCGCTTCGAAGCCCAACTGCTCGGCCGCCTTGGCTATTTGGACCAGATAGTCGAGGGAGGGTGCGCGCACCCCGGCGATCGCGCCACCAGCGGTCCGCTCCAGCGCACCCGCGGAGAAGGCGTGCCGGTCCACGAGCGTGCGGCCGTCGCCGCCGGTCGGCAGGAACCAGTGCAGAGAGACGGTCATGGTGTCAGGACTCCTTGCCGTAGGTGCGCGGTGCGGTCGAGGACGGCGGCAGCTCGCCGTTGAAGCGGGTGTCGACGAACGTCGAGAAGTCGACCTTGCGCGGGATCAGCTTCAACTGGGTGAACGTGTCGGCGATCTGCTGCTCGGAGGCGATCACCCCCTTGTCCACGGCGACGCTCACCCGGGTGCCGTTGGTGCGGTGGACGGCGTCGAGCGCGACCTCGTACGGCAGCCCGGTCTC
Source organism: Streptomyces sp. NPDC052225 (assembly GCF_040679615.1). Taxonomy (NCBI): domain Bacteria; kingdom Bacillati; phylum Actinomycetota; class Actinomycetes; order Kitasatosporales; family Streptomycetaceae; genus Streptomyces; species Streptomyces sp. NPDC052225. The sequence goes on from NZ_JBFAVD010000010.1 coordinate 228,944, forward strand.
CTTCGCCCAGACCTTCGCCCACGCGTCGGGGTGCTTGTAGACCCAGTCCTGGGCGCGTCGCAGCCGCTCCAGGTAGTCCTTGATCGCGGCGGACTTCTTCTTGTCGGCGAGGGCGGCGGGCGCGGCGACCTGGAACGCGAGCCCGTTGGTGATCCCGTCGCCGTCGGTCAGGACACGGCCCTGCTTGCCGCGCAGGACCTGCGAGGTGTACGGGTCCCAGACCGCCCACGCGTCGACCTTGCCGCTGGTGAACGCGGCCAGTGCATCGGCCGGTTGGAGGTACTTGACCTTGACGTCGCTCAGCGCGAGCCCGGCCTTCTTGAGGGACGCGACGAGTTGGTAGTGCGCCGACGAGCCCTGGGCGACGGCGATCGCCTTGCCCTTCAGCTGGGCGGTGCCGCTGAGCTTCGAGTCGTTCGGTACGAGGATCGTGTCGCCCTTCGCCGTACCGTGACTGGCCGCGACCACCTTGATCTTCGATCCGGCGCCGGCCGCGAAGACGGGCGGGGTGTTGCCGACGCCGCCGATGTCGACGGCCTTCGCGTTGACGGCTTCGAGGAGCGGTGGGCCGGAGGTGAACGTGGACCAGCGGATCTTGTAGCCGAGGTCGTCGAGTTCACCGGCGGCCCGCAGCACGGCCTCCGAACCGCCCTTCTGGTCACCGACGTTGAGCGTGAGGGAGCCCTTCCCGTCGCTGCCGCCACCGGTCGTCGTACTGGCGGAGGAGGCGCCGGAGCAGGCGGTGAGAAGCAGGGCGAGAGGAGCGAGCAGGGCGGGCAGAAGAGGGCGTCGCATGACAAGTCCGTTCAGGGGGAGGGTGGTTGGGGAGGCGGCTGGTCTACGCGTCTACGCGTCTATGCGGCGGACTGCTGCGTGGCCCCGGCCTCGTTCGGCGGGGCGTCGTCGACCCCGAGGTGGTGCAGCAACTCCGCGCGCAGTTCGGTGAAGCGCGGGTCGGTGAGGTCACGCGGCCGCTCCAGATCGACACGGGTCTCGTACGCGATCACGCCGCCGTCCATCACGAGGACACGGTCGGCGAGGAGCACCGCCTCTTCCACGTCGTGCGTGACCAGCAGGACGGCGCATCCCCGGCGTTGCCACAACTCGCCGACCAGGCGCTGCGCCTTGATGCGGGTCAGGGCGTCGAGCGCGCCGAACGGCTCGTCGAGCAGCAGCAGATCGGGTTCGCGCACCAGGGCGCGGGCCAGCGAGGCGCGCTGGGCCTCGCCGCCGGAGAGCGTCTTGGGCCAGGCGTTCGTCCGGTGCGTGAGTCCGACCTCCGCCAACGCCCGGTCGGCGACGGGCCGTTCGGGCTTGCCGGGGAGTCCGAGGAGGACGTTGCGCCACACCCTCTTCCACGGCATGAGGCGGGGTGCCTGGAACGCAACGGCCTTGCGGCGCGGCACGAGGACGGTGCCCTCGATGTCACGGTCGAGCCCGGCGAGGATGCGCAGCAGCGTCGACTTGCCGCAGCCGCTGCGTCCGAGCAGAGCCACGAACTCGCCCGGCCGCACGTCGAGTTGAAGGTCGTCGATGACGGCACGCCCGTCGAAGGAGCGGGTGAGCCCCTCGACACGTACGGCGGAACCCGTCGCGGCGGTGGGGGTCACCGGCCGGTGAACGTCGGTCGCCATTGCAGCAACAGCCTTTCGAGGGAGCGGACGACGAAGTCGGCGAGCAGGCCGAGGAACGCGTAGACGATCAGGCAGACGACGATGACGTCCGTGCGCAGGAAGTCCCGCGCCTGCACCATCAGGAAGCCGATGCCGGAATCCGCGTTGACCTGCTCGGCGAAGACCAGCGCGAGCCAGGCGATGCCGAGCGAGTAGCGCAGGCCCGTCATGGCCCCGGGCAGTGCGCCCGGCAGCACGACGTGCCGTACGAGACCCCACCGGCTGAGCCCCAACGACTCTCCGGCCTCGATGAGTTGGGCGTCGACGCCCCGGATGCCGGCGTAGACGTTCAGGTACAGCGGGAAGGACACGCCCAGCGTGATGATGGCGATCTTCGGCGCCTCGCCGATGCCGAACCAGATGATGAACAGCGGGATCAGCCCGACGAACGGCACGGTGCGCAGCATCTGCACGCTGGCGTCGACGAGATCCTCTCCGGCCCGGAACAGGCCGGAGACGAGCGCGAGCCCGGTGCCGACGACCAGGCCGAACAGCAGCCCGACGGCGACGCGTTGCAGGGAGACCCCCATCGCGGACGGCAGTGACCCGTCGGCGACGAGATCACGTCCGACCCGCGCGATCGTGCCCGGCGACGCGAGCACCTCGGGGGTCAACACTCCTGTGGAGCTGAGGAGTTGCCACAGTGCGAGCAGCAAGAGCGGGCCGGATGCGCGGCGCAGCCAGCGGGGGACGCGGGTGCGGCGGGTGGAGGACGGGACGAGCGGAACGAGTTCGGGGCCGGGGCGCGGCGAGTCGGCCGTCGAGGACGGGCCGGCGGCGGACGCGGACGCGGGCGGCGGGGCATGACTGATGCTCATGGCACTCCACGGCAGGGGAGGGTGCGCCCCGGCGTCGTCAGCGGGCGTGCGTCAGCGGCACGCCGGCGCGCAGGCGTGCCGGAGCGGGGCGGAAGAGAAGAGGTCAGGAACGCGAGGCGCGGAAGGGCGCGAAGCGGTGGAAGAAGCGCGGAGAAGGCGTCAGTGGCCGCGACGACACGCGGCGGAAGCCACCCGCAGCAGGTCGATGTGACCGCGCGTGGTGAGCAGAGCTGAACGCAACATGCGGCAGAACGTAGCCAGTTTGTCGACACGCGGTCAATGGCGTCTCACCGGCTGGACCTTCCGTGTCACCTGCCGGGCGGCCGACGCGGGGCACGCGCGGGTCACGTGGGCGACAATGGCCCCATGTCCGATGCCTTCACGACCCGTGTCCTGAACGTCACCACCGGCTCCGCCGAACAGATCGTCGACCTGACCCGCGACTGCGAGTCCTTCCTGCGCGAGGTCGCCGGCGACCGCGACGGCCTCCTCAACATCTTCGTCCCGCACGCCACGGCCGGCATCGCCGTCATCGAGACCGGCGCCGGCAGCGACGACGACCTCCTCGCGGCCCTGCACACCCTGCTCCCCGCCGACGACCGCTGGCAGCACCGCCACGGCTCCCCGGGCCACGGCCGCGACCACGTCCTCCCGGCGATCGTGCCGCCGCACGCGACGTTGCCGGTGGTCGGGGGCGGGCTCGAACTGGGCACGTGGCAGTCGGTGTGCCTGGTGGACACGAACCGCGACAACCCGCAGCGCAAGGTTCGGCTGTCGTTTCTCGGGTGACGCCGGGGCGGCGGCCCTTCGCGGGGCGCGCGGCCGAAACTGATCTCTTGCGGTGATTGCGGACTTTCGTCCGGGCGGGGCCCCGTGCTGTCATGCAGCTGCGCACCGCTTAGGCAGGCCGTGATGGGGGGCAGTGGTTCATGATCCTGACGCTGAACGTGGCGCTCCTGCTCGCCGTCATCATCTACGTCCGCATCCGTCGGCGCGTGCAGGCCCGGAGCAGGGCGGATCAGTGGACGACGGTGGCTCTCGTCTTCGTCTTCGGACTGCTCATCGCCCCGACCGAGTTCGGGCAGGGAGTCATCGACGCGGTGGGCCAGGTGGCCCAGGGGGTGTCGCAGGCCGACGCTCCCTGAGCACGGGGCGGCCGCGCCGTGACCGGCGAGGCGTCAGGTGTTGTGCCGCAGTCGGCGCGCGATGTCGATGTCGTCCTGGAGCGCGCTGAAGCGGGGAGGTTCCCGGTCGGCGTCGAGGACGACGACGTGGAGGGAGTCTCCCTCCTTCGGCGGGGCCACGTTCTCGTCCCACCAGGAGGGGTGCTTGACCTGGTCGATGAAGCCGGGGGTGCCGTCCGCGTCCACCCGCGCGCCGACGGGGGCCACCCCGACGACGGTCACGTCGAGCTCCTCATGGTTGCGGAATGTCACTTCGGTCCTCCATAGATGGACACCCAGCTGCGGCCCTGGGTGAGTTCGTTGAATCTGTCGAGTTTTTCGACCGGGATCTCGAATTCGAGGCGCGGGGCGCCGTTGGGCCCCTTGTAGTCGTGGATCTTCGCGTGCTCACCGAATTCGTCCAGGAAGGATGGATGCATCTCATACTTCACCATGCCCTTGGCGAAGTTCGCGCCCGTCGGGCCCGCGTACTCGGCGGCCACGGCGCGCTCACCGAAGTAGATCTTTCCGTCGGAGATCACGCCGCCGCCGATGTCGACGCCGGGCTGATGGTTGGCCGGGTCCGGGCCGTGGGCCAGCTCGTGCTCCGCGTGTGCCCCCTTCGGCGTGCGATAGATCGGCACATAGTCCGGGGCGAGGCCCAGATGGTCCGTCCAGACGTGCGGGTTCGCCACGTACGTGGAGGGGTTCGGCGCCGGGGTCAGGCCGAGCGGGTCCGGGCTCAGATAGCGGGCGGTCGCCGGGTCGTAGTGCCGGAAGTGGTTGTAGTGCAGCCCCGTCTCGGGGTCGAAGTACTGGCCGGGGAAGCGCAGCGGCGTGTACGCGGAGGCGTCCCTGTTCCACGTGGTGGTGCCCCACAGGGTGCTGTGGGTGCGCCAGGCGATCTCACCGTCCTCCCCGACGAGTTCACGCGGGGTGCCGACGAGGTCGGTGACGATGGCGAAGAAGCGCGCGTCGATCTCGCTCTGCGTGTCATCGGACGTGAGGACGCGTTCGGTCTGCGCGATCGGGCGCAGGCCCTCGTGCTCCCAGGTCAGGGTGACCGGGTTCGGCGCGTCCGCGGTGCGTGTGGTCTGTTCGCAGAGTGTGTCGCCGTCCCAGCTGAACCGCGTGTGCTCGACCACGTCCGCGAGATCGGCGCTCATCCGGAGTTTGGCCGAACGGCGGCCCAGCGGGTCGTAGGTGTAGCGCCAGACCGTGCCGTCGGGTGTGGTCACCTCGGTCAGGCGGTCCTCCGCGTCCCAGCGGTAGCGCCAGGTCTCGGGCTTGCGGGACAGCCGGGTCTTCTGCCGCAGCGTGATGCGGCCCAACGCGTCGTGCTCGTACCGGATGCTGCCCGCGCGGGTGATCCGGGTGCCGCTGTAGGCGCGTTCACCAGTGGCTTCGTGGCCGGGGTGGGTGGTGGGCCATGAGGCGCTCGCCTGGTTTCCGGCCGCGTCGTACGCGTAGGTCTCGGCCCAGTCGGCCGCGCGCACCGCGGTGACGCGGCCGACGGCGTCGAGGGTGAAGCGCCGGGTGCCGTCGAGGTGGTCGTCCAGCTGGGTGAGGCAGCCGTCGGCGCGGTAGGTGTAGCCGCGCCGCTGAACCGTGTGCCCGGCCGCGTCCGTCGCCGACTGGGCGGTGAGCCGGCCCATCGGGTCGAACGTGTTCTCCAGGGTGAGGAAGTCGCCCATGCCACGCGTCAGTTCGCGGCCCGCCGCGTCGTACGTGACATCGATGGCGCGCCCCGAGGCCGACCGGCCGACGCGGCGGCCCGCGGCGTCGTACGACCACGCGGACCTCGCTCCGGTCGGCGTGGTGCGGCCGGTGCGGCGGCCCAACTCGTCGTAGGTGTACCGCAGTTCGTGCCCGTCCACGGTCTCCGAGAGGGCCCGGCCGTACTGGTCGCGCAGGATCGTCACCCGGCTGCCGTCGGGGCCCACGGCTTCGGCGAGCCGGCCCGTCAGGTCGTAGGCGTAGGTCGTGACGCGGCCGGCCGCGTCCTTGCGCACGATCCGGCCCAGGGCGTCGCGCTCGAAGAGCGTCGTCTCGCCGAGGGCATTCGTCCTGGCCGTGAGGCGCCCGGCGGCGTCGTAGGCATAGACGACGTCGCGCTCGTCGAAGTCGGTCTCCGACGTCAGGCGCCCGGCCGCGTCGTAGGCGTAGGTCCATGTCAGCCCCTGGGGGGCGGTGACCCGGGTGAGGCGCAGCTCGGCGTCGTGCGTGAACTCGTACCGCACCCCGTCGGGTGTGGTGCGGGCGCGGAGCAGGTCGAAGTGCGTGTACTCGAAGAGGGTGGTGCCGCCGACGGGGTCGGTGTGGGAGGTGCAGTTGCCCTCGCCGTCGTGGGTCCAGGACTCGCAGCTGCCGTCGGGGGCGATCCGCCGGGAAGGCAGGCCCTCGACCGTCCACTCCAGCCGGGTCACCGCGCCGGTGGGATCGGTCAGCGCCACGGGCCTGCCGAAGGCGTCCCGCGCGTAGCGGGTGACGGCGCCGAGCGGGTCCGTGATCTCCACCGGCAGCCCCGCCCGGTCGCAGCGGACCGTGGTCACGTGGCCGAGCGGATCGGTGACGGAGGTGAGGCGGCCCGCCTCGTCGTACGCGTAGCGTGTGGTCAGGCCGGGGCCGCTGGTCGTGGAGGTGCGGTTGCCGCGCGCGTCGTACGTGTGGCGGGTGGTGCTGCCGTCGGCTCCGCGCACCCGGGTGACCGCGCCGAACGCGTCGTGCTCCGCGGTGATCTCCCGGCCGTCGGGCAGCACGGTCGCGACGGTGTTGCCGCTCTCGTCGTAGACGTGTCGCGTGACATGGCCGAGCGGGTCCGTCCGGGTGAGCACCCGCCCCTGGGCGTCCCGCGTGAACCGCGTGACGTGGCCCAGCGGGTCGGTCTCCGCGACGACCTGACCGCGGTCGTCGATGAGATAGCGGCGGGTGTGACCCTCCGCGGTGGTCGCCGTCGTGACGCGGTGCCCGGTCGTGGCGTCCACGTCGTCGTACGACAGGCGCAGCGCCATGTGCCCGGCCTCGCCGCCTTCGGCGACACAGCGGTCCCGGTCGTCGTACGCGTAGGTGTACGAACGGTCGTTGCTGTCGGTCCAGGACGTGACCCGGCCGCGGTCGTCGTACGCGAACCGCAGCGGCAGGCCCGAGGAGTTGTAGACCTCGGTCAGGTCACCGCCCTCGGAGTAGCCGTAGCGCTTGATCTCCTGATCGGTGCCGTCGGGGCCCGCGCAGGCCAGCCGCAGGGCGGTGATCCGGCCGCCCGCCACCGCGACCTTCAGACGGTGTCCGGCGGACGAGGCGATGCCGAGCGGGGTGCCCTCGGCGTCGTACTCGAAGGAGATCCAGTTGCCGTTGCGGTCGTCGATCTGCTCCAGGGCCGCGGCCCCCTCGGCGCGGTCGGCGAAGTGCCAAGTGCGGCCGGAGAGCGGGTCGTTGACCGTGTAGCCGCCGTCGACGCGGTCCAGGGGCCAGCGGCGGCTGCCGTGCTCGGGCAGGGTCGGGACGCCGGGCGCCGGATGCGCGTACGTGAGGAGCAGGCCGTCATCGGTGACGAGGATGACGCCCTCGGAATCGATCTCGAGGCGCTGGTCGAAGGACGAGGTCCACGACGGTCCGAACCAGCGGCCGAGACGTGAACCCGATTCCAGGCGGCGGGTGAAGACCACGGGGAGCGTGCCGGGCAGGACGATGTCGGTCTGCGGCAGATACATCGTGCCGGTGACGAGGTCGATCGGGTCGCTCGGGTCGATCTCGACCTTTTCGCGCGGGGGCTCCGTGCGGGCGTGCGGCTCCTTCGTGACCGCCCTGCGCGCCCCGTTCTCCAGCCCTTCCTTCGCCCCGGTCTTGAGCCCCATCCGCAGCCCGCTGCGGGCGAGTCCGGCGCCTTTGGTTCCGATGAGTTCGGGGAGGAGGCGGCCGACGAATTCCGAGGGGTCTTTCTTGAAGCCGTCGACGGCGGCGGT
>NZ_JBFAVD010000011.1:0-235364 GCF_040679615.1 Streptomyces sp. NPDC052225
CGCCCCTGAGATGCGCACCTTCGGTGCGGCATCTCCCCGATAAAGGCTGAGCGGCGAAGCCGCTCGCCTTTAGGGGCGCGGGGAACTGCGCGACCGGCCACGACGCACGCCGCACCCGGCAACGGACCCCCACCCCCGCGGCGCGAACCCCTCACACCCGCCCATCCGCCCCGCTGAGCCCACCGTTCCCCCCGGGAAACCATCGGGACGCCACCGGGAAACACCCACCCCGCACTCTCAAGAACATGACCGCACCGTACGAGCACGCCGACACCCCCCGGGACGGGACCGTCGTCGTCATCGGCACCGGCCTCGCCGGCACCCGCCTCGCCCAGCGCCTGGGCGAGCGCGCGGTGCTGATCGGGGAGGAGCAGCACGCCCCGTACAACCGCGTGCTGCTCGCCGAGGTCCTCGCCGGAACGTACGGCCCGGACGTCATCGAGCTGCCCCGCACCCCGGGCACCCGCCTGCACACCCGCGCCGTCCGCATCGACCGGGACCGGCGGATCGTGCAGTGCGAGGACGGCACCGAGGTCGGCTACGACCACCTCGTCCTCGCGACCGGGTCCAACCCCGTACTGCCGCCCCTGCGCGGACTCTTCGAGCCCGGGGCGGGTGAACTGCCCGGCGGCGTCCGCGCGTTCCGCACCATGGACGACTGCCTGGCGCTGTCCGGCGCCGTCTCCGAAGGGACCCGGGCCGTCGTGATCGGCGGCGGTCTCCTCGGGGTCTCCGCGGCCCGCGCGCTGGCCCGGCGCGGCGCCCAGGTGGTGCTCACGCAGCAGGCGGAGCGGCTGATGGAGCGCCAGCTCGACCCGCGCTCCTCCGAACTGGTCCGCCGCCATCTGACCTCGCTCGGCGTCGAGATCCACACCGAGTGCCGGGTCCGCGGCGTCGGCGTCGTCGACGGACACGTACGCCGCGTCGAACTGCACGACGGCTACGTGCTCGGCACCGACGTCACCGTCCTCGCCTGCGGGGTGCGGCCCCGCGCCGGACTCGCGCAGGCCGCGGGCCTCGACGTACGCAAAGGCATCGTCGTCGACGACGAGCTGCGCACCAGCGACCCGCGCATCCACGCGATCGGCGACTGCGCGCAGCACGCCGGCACCGTGTACGGGCTCGCGACGCCCGCACTGGAGCAGGCCGACGCGCTCGCCGACCTGCTGACCGGGGCGCCCGCCGCGTACACCGGCACCCGCACCCTGACCCGGCTGACCCTCCCGCACGAGGCAGGCCCGCTCGATCTCGCCGCGTTCGGCGAGACCGAGGCACTCCCCGGCGACGACGTCGTCCAGCTCACGGACGCCACGCGCGGCACGTACCGCAAGGTCGTGGTGCGCGGTGACCGTCTGGTCGGCGGCGTCCTGGTCGGCGAGCTCGCCAGCGTCGGCGCGCTCGCCCGTGCCTGGGAGTCGAACGAATCGCTGCCCGCCGACGACGCCGTCGCCGCGCCGCTGCTCCATCTGCTCACCCACGACGGAGGCCTCTGACATGGCGACCTCACTGCCCACCCTCGTTCTCGTCGGCCACGGCATGGTCGGCCAGCGCTTCCTCGAAGCGGCGGCCGAGCGCGGGCTCACCGAGACGCACCGCGTCGTCGTCCTGTGCGAGGAGCCGCGTCCCGCCTACGACCGCGTGCATCTGACCTCGTACTTCTCGGGCACGACGCCCGAGGAACTGTCCATGACGGACCCGGAGTTCATCGCGAAGCACGGCATCGAGCTGCACGTCGGCGACCCCGCCGTGGTCGTGGACCGCGAGGCCCGCGTCGTGCACGCCCGGTCCGGCCTGAAGGTGTCGTACGACGCGCTCGTGCTGGCCACCGGCTCGTACCCGTTCGTGCCGCCGGTGCCGAACAAGGACGCCGCGGGCTGCTTCGTGTACCGGACCATCGAGGACCTGTACGCGATCGAGGACTACGCCAAGAACAACGCCACGGTGGGTGCCGTGGTCGGCGGCGGGCTGCTCGGCCTGGAGGCCGCGGGCGCGCTGCAAGGGCTCGGACTGACCACGCACATCGTGGAGTTCGCGCCGCGCCTGATGCCGGTGCAGGTCGACGAGGGCGGCGGCGCCGCGCTCCTGAAGACCATCTCCGACATGGGCCTCAGCGTCCACACGGGCGTCGGCACGCAGGAGATCGTGACGACGGACGGCGCGGAGACCGGCGCGGTGCGCGGGATGAAGCTGTCCGACGGCTCCGAGCTCCAGACGGACCTGGTGGTGTTCTCCGCCGGCGTCCGGCCGCGTGACCAACTCGCCCGCGACATGGGCCTGCTGGTCGGCGAGCGCGGCGGCATCACCGTCGACGAGCAGTGCCGTACCAGCGACCCCGACATCTTCGCGATCGGCGAGTGCGCACTGGCCTCGGACGGCCGGGTGTACGGCCTTGTCGCCCCGGGTTACGAGATGGCGCTGACCGCCGCCGCGGCCATCGCCGAGTCCTCCACGGAGGGTGTGGCCGAGCAACTGACCTTCACCGGCGCCGACTTGTCCACCAAGCTGAAGCTGCTCGGCGTCGACGTGGCCTCCTTCGGTGACGCGCACGGCGCCACCGCGGACTGCCTCGACGTCGTCTACTCGGACTCGCGCTCGGGCACGTACAAGAAGCTGGTCATCGGCAGCGAGGGCGAGCTGCTCGGCGGCATCCTCGTCGGCGACGCGGAGGCGTACGGCACGCTGCGCGCGTTCACCGGCTCGGTCCCGCCGATCGCGCCCGAGCAGCTGGTGCTCCCGGCGGGTGCGGGGGCGCCGGTGCAGCTGGGCCCGGAGGCGCTGCCCGCCGACGCCGTCATCTGCTCGTGCCACAACGTCACCAAGGGCGAGATCTGCGAGCACACGACGCTGCCCGAGGTGAAGAAGTGCACCAAGGCCGGTACCGGGTGCGGCAGTTGCGTCAAGCTCATCGGGCAGCTGCTGCCCAAGACGGGCGACGACGGGCTGTGCGGCTGCTTCAAGCACACCCGCCAGGAGCTGTACGAGATCGTGCGCGTCAAGCGGATCACGACGTTCGCGCAGCTGCTCGACGAGCACGGGCGCGAGGACGCGCGCGGCGGCGAGGGCTGCGAGGTCTGCAAGCCGACGGTGGGTTCGATCATCGCGTCGCTCGCTCCCGCGATCGGCGCCGACGGTTACGTCCTGGAAGGCGAGCAGGCGGCGCTCCAGGACACCAACGACCACTTCCTCGCCAACTTGCAGAAGAACGGCTCCTATTCGGTCGTGCCGCGCATCCCGGGCGGTGAGATCACGCCCGAGAAACTCATCGTGATCGGCGAGGTGGCGCGGGACTTCGGCCTCTACACGAAGATCACCGGCGGCCAGCGCATCGACCTCTTCGGCGCACGCGTCGACCAACTGCCCATGATCTGGGCGCGGTTGGTGGACGCAGGCTTCGAGTCGGGTCACGCGTACGGCAAGTCGCTGCGCACCGTGAAGTCGTGCGTCGGGCAGACCTGGTGCCGCTACGGCGTGCAGGACTCGGTCCGGATGGCCATCGACCTGGAGCTGCGCTACCGGGGGCTCAGGTCGCCGCACAAGCTGAAGTCGGCGGTCTCCGGGTGCGCCCGCGAGTGCGCCGAGGCCCAGTCGAAGGACTTCGGCGTCATCGCCACCGCCAACGGCTGGAACCTGTACGTGGGCGGCAACGGCGGCATGACGCCCCGTCACGCCGACCTGCTCGCCCAGGACCTGAGCGACGCTGAGCTGATCCGCCTGATCGACCGGTTCCTGATGTTCTACATCCGCACCGCCGACCGCCTGGAGCGCACCTCGGTCTGGCTCGACCGGATCGACGGCGGCCTCGACCACGTACGCGACGTCGTGGTGCACGACTCGCTCGGCATCTGCGACGAGCTGGAAGCCCTGATGCGGGCGCACGTCGACCACTACCGCGACGAGTGGTCCGAGACCATCAACGACCCGGAGCGGCTCGCCCGCTTCGTCTCCTTCGTCAACGCCCCCGGCACCCCGGACCCCACGGTCCGCTTCGTGCCGGAGCGCGACCAGATCAAGCCGGAACTGCCGCTGATCCCCCTGGAAGGACTCGCTGTCCGATGACAATGGCCCCGATCGCCCCCGACAAGACGACGGTCATGGTTCAAGTCGCCGTCAACGACGAGTGGTTGAGCGTCTGCGAGCTGTCCCGGATGACGCCGGGGCGCGGCGTCGCCGCCCTGCTGCCCGACGGCCGGCAGGCGGCGGTCTTCCTGGACCGCGCGGGCCGCGTCTTCGCCCTCGACAACACCGACCCGTTCACCGGCGCGGCCGTGCTCTCGCGCGGCCTGATCGGCTCGGCGCAGGGCCGCCCGTTCGTGGCGTCGCCGCTGCTCAAGCAGCGCTTCGACCTGGCGACGGGCCGGTGCCTCGACGACGACGAGGTCACGGTGCGGGCGTACGAGGTGCGGGCCGCCGCCTGAGCCGCCCCGAGCCCCGGCAAGAGGATTACTTGACCGATCGTTCTGATTACGCATAGGTTCTCCGCGTGGCCAGAACCAAGGAATTCGACCCGGACGCCGCGCTGCTGGCAGCCCTTGAGCTGTTCCAGCGGCGCGGCTACGAGGCGACGTCGATGACGGACCTCGTCGAGCACCTCGGCGTCGGACGCGCCAGCATCTACGCGACGTTCGGCAACAAACAGGAGCTCTACCTCAAGGCGGTCGACCGCTACACCGAGACCGCGGACTCGACGGTCCTCGCCGAGCTGGCCGGGGACGGCCCGCCGCTCGACGCCGTACGCACCGTCGTACGCCGCTTCGCCGCCGAGGCCGCCTCCGACGACCAGCGCTTTCTGGGCTGCCTGGTCACGAACACGGCGGCGGAGCTCGGCCCGCACGACACACAGGCCGCCCGCCGCGTCCAGCGGAGCTGGGACCACATGGAGACGCTGCTGCACGCGACGCTCACCCGCGCGCAGGCCAGGGGCGAGCTGCCGGGCGACCGCGATCCGCGCGCGCTCGCCCGCCTGCTGCTCGTCCTGATGCAGGGGATCCGCGTCACCGGCAAGGCGTCGCAGGACCCGGCCCGGGTCAGGGACGCGGCCGAGCAGGCACTCGCCCTCCTGGACTGAGACGCCGTTCCGGACCGAGCCGCCCTTCCGGACCGAGACCTCCGCGCCTCTCCCCTTTTTTCATGCCCTCATACTGAACCGATCGGTCAAGAAAGAGGAACCCTGATGACTTCCCCGACCACCTCCGCGCCCCGCACCCGCTTCACCGGCCGCACCGCCCTCGTCACCGGCGCCGGCTCGGGACTCGGCCGGGCGATCGCCCTCGCCCTGGCCGCCGAGGGCGCGAACGTCGTCGTCGCCGGGCGCACCCCGGCACCGCTGGAGGAGACCGTCGCCCTGATCGAGGCGGCGGGCGGCACCGCCCTCGCGCACCCGGCGGACGTGACCCGCGCCGACGACGTGAAGGCCCTGGTGCGTACGGCAGTGGACCGGTTCGGCTCGCTCGACGTCGCCGTGAACAACGCCGGCGTCTTCCGCGGCGGCGGCCCCGTCGCCGACCTGTCCGCCGAGGACTGGCGCACCCTGCTCGACATCAACGTCACGGGCGTCCTCTACGCGCTCCAGGCCGAGGTCGCCCAGATGCGCAGCCAGCCGGGCGGCGGCGCGATCGTGAACATCTCCTCGAACCTCGGGCCGCACAAGTCCCGCGCCGGGATCGCCGGTTACGGTGCCTCGAAGGCCGCCGTCTCGGCCCTGACCCGGGGCGCCGCGCTCGACCACATCGCCGACGGCGTCCGTATCAACGCGGTGAGCCCCGGCCCCTCCGACTCGGCGATGTCGCTGCTGCCCGGCGAGACGCCGGCCGAGCGCGCGGTCCGGATGAAGGAGGCCTCGCCGCTGGGCCGCGTCTCGACGGCCGACGAGGTCGCCGCGGCCGTCCTCTACCTCGCCTCGTCCGACGCCGCGTCGGTGGTCGGCACCGACCTGGTGATCGACGGCGGCGCCTCCGCCTGACCGTCAGCGGGCCGTCACCACCCCGGTTCGGTCAGTCAGTGTCACGTCAAGAGGGGTGACTCCGCACAGCCCCCGGCCTAGCGTGCGCTGCATGCGACACATTGCGAGGACGCCGGGGGTGCGGGGCGGGCGCCGCCCCGCCCGGCCGACGGGCACCGTCACCGACCGGAACTGGGCGGGCGAACTGCGGGCCGCGCTGTTCTCCGCCCTGGCCCTGGCCGCTCTCGTCCTGACCATCGACGCGGCCAACTCGACGCTCACGCCCGCCCGTTCGGCCCTGTGGCTCGGACTCTCCCTGCTCCTCTACGCCGTTCTGCACCCGCAGCGCGTCACGGCGGGCCCCGGCTGGCTCGCCGTGCGCGGGCTGCTGCGGCGCGCCCACGTCTGCACGGACCTGCTGGTGTCGGCGCGGGCCGCGGACGGGGTCGCGCCGCGGCTCGTCCTGCGCGACGCGCTGGGCGGCCGGGTCGAACTGGACCCGAAGATCCTCACCGGCAACCCGCTGCTGTGGCACCGGGTCGAGACCGGCGCCGCGCGGGCCCGCACCAGCGGGCTCTTCGTCTGCGGCGACGAGTTGCTGCGCGGCCTCGGCGCGCGGGTCGACGGCGACACGGCCAAGGCCGTCTTCGAGGCGTCCGGCCTCGACTGACGGCCCGGCTCAGCCCGCGGCTTTGAGCGCCCCGTACGCCACCCCGGTCAGCTGCTCCGACGCGGCCCAGAGCCGCTCCCCCGCCGCGTCGTTGAGCGTCCACGGCGCCCGCCACGACCCGGCCGGCGCCCCGCGCCACATGAGGAAGCGCGGCCCGTAGAAGCCGTCCGGCCGTACATCGGGCGCCGTCGCCGCGTAGAGCGTGGGCAGCGCGCCCTGGTCCGCGGGCTGCGCGAAGAACCGGTTGCCGACCTCGACGAACCGTTCGGCCGCCTTGCGGCCCTCCATCCGGACGCCCCGCGTCTGGAGGGACGTGGCGGCGTACCCGGGGTGGGCGGCCGCGGCGATCAGGTCCGCGCCGGTGGCGGCGGCGCGGCGGGCCAGTTCATGGACGTACAGCAGGTTGGCGGTCTTGGAGCGGGCGTACGCCACCCACCGCCGGTACTGCCGCTCGCTGTTGAGGTCGCCGATGTCGAGGTTGGCGAGGGCGTGCAGGCCGCTGGCGACGGTGACGACGCGCGGCGCGGATGCCTCCAGGAGGTTCGGCAGGAGCAGTCCGGTCAGCGCGAAGTGCCCGAGGTGGTTGACGCCGAACTGCCTCTCGAAGCCGTCGGCCGTGCGCCCGTACGGCAGCGCCATCACGCCCGCGTTGTTGACGAGGAGATCGAGGGCCTGCCCGCCCCGGGCGGCGGCGAAGTCCCGTACGGAGGTGAGGTCGCCGAGGTCGAGGGGCGCGAACTCGGCGTCGGCGTGCGGGACTTCGGTGCGGATCCGGTCCCGCGCCTCGGTGCCGCGCCGTTCGCTGCGGCAGGCAAGGACGACCCGCGCGCCGGCGCGGGCCAGTTCGCGGGCCGTGACGTAACCGATGCCGCTGTTGGCGCCGGTGACGACGGCGGTGCGGCCGCTCTGGTCGGGGATGTCGCTCGCGTTCCAGCCGCTCATGGCGGAATTCTCCCTGGGAGAGGGGGCGGAGGGCCTGCTTCTTACCGCAGGGTAACCACGATCCCGGTCCCAGGGAACGCGAAGGGCGGCACCCCCCGCACAGGGGTACCGCCCGTTCGCAGGGGGGCCGGAGCCGCCGCCGATCGGTGAGGGTCGGGGACCGACGGCGGCTCCGGAGCTTCTAGCGGTGGTCGCTGCCCGTGGAGGTGCTGGCCGCGCGGCCGGCCTCCAGGCGGGCGACCGGGATGCGGAACGGCGAGCAGGAGACGTAGTCGAGGCCGACCTCGTGGAAGAAGTGGACCGACTCCGGGTCGCCGCCGTGCTCACCGCAGACACCGAGCTTGAGGTCGGGACGCGTGGCCCGGCCCGCGGCGACCGCGGACTTCACGAGGGAGCCGACGCCGTCCTTGTCGATCGTCTCGAACGGCGACACCCCGAAGATGCCCTTCTCCAGGTACGCGGTGAAGAACGAGGCCTCCACGTCGTCACGGGAGAAGCCCCAGACGGTCTGCGTGAGGTCGTTCGTGCCGAAGGAGAAGAACTGGGCGGCCTCGGCGATCTGCCCGGCCGTGAGGGCGGCCCGCGGCAGCTCGATCATCGTGCCGATGGCCAGCTTCAGCTTGACGCCGGTCTGCTCCTCGACCTCCGCGATGACCCGGTCGGACTCCTCGCGGACGATCTCCAGCTCCTGGACGGTGCCGACGAGCGGGATCATGATCTCGGCGCGGGGGTCGCCCTTGGCGTTCTTGCGGGCGGCGGCCGCCTCGGCGATGGCGCGCACCTGCATGGCGAACAGGCCGGGGATGACGAGCCCGAGGCGGACGCCGCGCAGACCCAGCATCGGGTTCTGCTCGTGCAGCCGGTGCACGGCCTGGAGCAGGCGCAGGTCGTTCTCGTTGTTGTCCTGGCGGGACTCGGCGAGCGCGACGCGCACCGACAGCTCGGTGATGTCGGGCAGGAACTCGTGCAGCGGCGGGTCGAGCAGGCGGATGGTGACGGGCAGCCCGTCCATCGCCTCGAACAGCTCGACGAAGTCCTGCTTCTGGAGCGGCAGGAGCTGCTTGAGGGAGTCCTCGCGCTCGGTGTCCGTGTCGGCGAGGATCAGCTTCTCGACCATCTCGCGGCGCTCGCCGAGGAACATGTGCTCGGTGCGGCACAGGCCGATGCCCTGGGCGCCGAACCGGCGGGCGCGCAGCGCGTCCTCGGCGTTGTCGGCGTTGGCCCGCACGCGCAGCCGGCGTACCCGGTCCGCGTACGCCATGATCCGGTGCACGGCGCCGACCAGTTCGTCGGCGTCGTCGGCCCCGGCGTGCATCCGGCCCTCGAAGTACTCGACGACCGGGGAGGGGACGACCGGCACCTCGCCGCGGTAGACCTTGCCGGTCGAGCCGTCGATGGAGACGACGTCGCCCTCCTCGACGACGACGTCGCCGATGGTCAGGCGCCGCCGCTTGGTGTCGACCTCCAGCTCCTCGGCGCCGCAGACACAGGTCTTGCCCATGCCGCGCGCGACGACGGCCGCGTGCGAGGTCTTGCCGCCGCGCGAGGTCAGGATGCCCTCGGCGGCGATCATGCCGTCGAGGTCGTCGGGGTTGGTCTCGCGGCGGATCAGGATGACCTTCTCGCCGGAGCGCGACCACTTGATCGCGGTGTACGAGTCGAAGACCGCCTTGCCGACCGCGGCGCCCGGGGACGCGGCGATGCCGCGCCCGAGCAGCTCGACCTTGGCCTCGTCGTCGAAGCGCGGGAACATCAGCTGGGCGAGCTGGGCGCCGGTGACGCGCTGGAGCGCCTCGGCCTCGTCGATCAGGCCCTGGTCGACGAGCTGCGTCGCGATACGGAAGGCGGCACCGGCGGTGCGCTTGCCGACGCGGGTCTGGAGCATCCACAGCTGGCCGCGCTCGATGGTGAACTCGATGTCGCAGAGGTCCTTGTAGTGGTTCTCAAGGGTCTCCATGATCTGCATGAGCTGGTCGTACGACTTCTTGTCGATCTGCTCCAGCTCGGCGAGCGGCACGGTGTTGCGGATGCCCGCGACGACGTCCTCGCCCTGCGCGTTCTGGAGGTAGTCGCCGTAGACGCCCTGGTGGCCGGAGGCCGGGTCGCGGGTGAACGCGACGCCCGTTCCGGAGTCGGGGCCGAGGTTGCCGAAGACCATCGAGCAGACGTTGACCGCGGTGCCGAGGTCGCCGGGGATGCGCTCCTGGCGGCGGTACAGCTTGGCGCGGTCGGTGTTCCACGAGTCGAAGACCGCGTGGATCGCGAGGTCCATCTGCTCGCGCGGGTCCTGCGGGAAGTCGCGCCCGGCCTCGGTCTTGACGATCTTCTTGAAGCGCGTGACGAGCTTCTTGAGGTCGGCGGCGTCCAGGTCCGTGTCGACGGTGACCTTCTTGGCGCGCTTGGCCTTCTCCAGCTCCTCCTCGAAGAGCTCGCCGTCGACGTCCAGGACGGTCTTGCCGAACATCTGGATGAGGCGGCGGTACGAGTCCCACGCGAAGCGGTCGTCGCCGGCCTGCTTGGCGAGGCCCTGCACCGACTTGTCGGAGAGGCCGATGTTGAGGACGGTGTCCATCATGCCGGGCATGGAGAACTTCGCGCCCGAACGGACCGACACCAGAAGGGGGTTGTCGGCCTGGCCGAGCTTCTTGCCCATCTGCTGCTCGAGCGCGTCGAGGTGCTGGGTGACCTCGTCACGCAGTGCCACCGGCTCGGCGCCGCTCTCCAGGTAGACCTTGCACGCGTCGGTGGTGATGGTGAAGCCCGGAGGAACGGGAAGCCCCAGGTTCGTCATCTCGGCGAGGTTGGCACCCTTGCCGCCGAGAAGGTCCTTGAGGTCCTTGTTTCCTTCGGTGAAGTCGTAAACGAACTTCGTTACCTGAGGATCTTTGTTTTCCGACACGGGTCTCGACTCCTCGAGGCTCGGGTGGCTGCCCTGACGGCGAGGAACATACCCAGATCCAAGGCCTATGGGTACGTCCACTCAGCCGTCATACGGACGTAACCACCCGTCCGCCAGGAGATCGAAAGTGACCGGCGGGTAGGCGCCCTCGAATCCGTGTGTTCAAGTTCTGAACGGTCAACCCCCGTAGACCCCGGATATCGCTCACATGAGCGCCCCGATCTCACATGTGCGTTCACTGCGTAAATGATCGAGCGATGGCACTCAGTGCCAGGAGTTGGAGAAGTGCAGACGGCGATTCCGCGTCACGATGCCGCTCATGTGAGCACAAGGGCTATCAGGCGTGGCGAGAATCACGCCGTTTGAAGCGGGCGCCGGACGCTCCGATGTCAGCATGCGGACAGGTCCGGGGCCCGTCCCCGGGCGGAAACGGGCCCGTCACACGCCGAGGGCCGCGAGCCGTCGCTCGGCGCGCGCGGGGGCGTACAACTCCTCCACCACCAGCGCTCCCGCTCCGATGAGCGCGGACCGCTCGCCGAGCCGCGAGGTGACCACGTCGAGGCGGGCGGTGGAGCGGGGCAGGGCCCGCTGGTAGAGGAGTTCGCGGACGCCGGTCAGGAAGGGAGTTCCGGCCAAGTCTCCGGCGATCATGAGAACGCCGGGGTTGAGGAGCGTCACGACCGTGGCGAGGACCTCCCCGACGCTGCGCCCCGCGTCCCGCGCGAGCCGCGCCGCCTGGGGGTGCCCGGCGGCGAGCAGCGCGCGCACATCGGACCCCGAGGCCGCGGGCACGCCCGCCTCGGTGAGCCTGCGCGCGAGGGCCCGGCCGCTCGCGACCGCCGCGAGGCAGCCGTACGAGCCGCACTTGCACAGGGCGTCGGCGCCCTCGGGCACCCGGATGTGGCCGATGTCGCCGGCGCCGCCGTCGATGCCGCGGTAGATCGCGCCGTCCACGACGACACCCGCGCCGATCCCGGTGGAGACCTTGACCAGGGCGAAGGCGCGGCAGTCCGGGTGGGCGGCGCGCTGCTCCCCGTACGCCATGAGGTTCGCGTCGTTGTCGACGAGCACGGGGACGTCGGGGGCGGTCGCCGCGTGTTCGGCGGCGGCGCGCGCGAGGCGGCCCGTGATGTCGTAGCCGTCCCAGCCCGGCATGATCGGGGGCTGCACGACGCGGCCGCTCTCGATGTCGACGGGGCCGGGGACCGCGAGGCCGATGCCGCAGACGGTGTCGGCGGCGCGGCCGGTCTTCTTCAGCAACTCGCCGAACCAGACGGCCAGTCGGGGCAGGACCGTCTCGGGCCCCGCCTCGACGGTGAGGGAACCTGTGTGCTCGGCGAGGACCTCGCCGCTCAGACTCAGGACGGCGGCGCGGGCGTGCCGGGTGTCGAGGTCGGCGGCGAGCACGACCGCGTGCGCGTCGTCGAACTCCAGGTGGATCGAAGGGCGGCCGCCCAGACGGGAGTTGACGGGTCCGGCCGCGCCCTCGCGCAGCCAGCCCGCGCGGAAGAGCCGGTCGAGGCGCTGCCCGACCGTGGCCCGCGACAGGCCCGTGACCTCCTGGAGGGCGCCCCGTGTGGTCGCCCGTCCGCTGCGCACCAGGTGCAGCAGATCTCCGGCGCTCGCCTGGTTCCCCGCCATGGCCGCCAACCCCCTTGCGTTCATCAACTGCGCGTTACATTCTAGGTTTTGCGTGTTAAGCAGACGTAACCCTATGCTGCCTCTCGCGTAACCGGCAGCCCGCGGGAGAGCATGTGGAGCACATCATCGAGCGGCGCAGAACCACGAGCACCGCGGTCGCCCGGCGGGACACGCTGCACGACCGCGCGGCACGGGTCCTCGACGCGAACTGGACGGGCACCTCGACGGTCCCCTCGCGCACGCTCTATCCCCACCAGTGGTCGTGGGACTCGGCGTTCATCGCGATCGGCCTGCGTCATGTCTCCTCCTTACGGGCCCAGTTGGAGCTGGAGACGCTGCTCGGCGCCCAGTGGGGCGACGGGCGCATCCCGCACATCGTGTTCAACCCTGCCATCCCGCTGGACGCGTACTTCCCCAGCCCCGACTTCTGGCGCTCCTCCACCGCGGGGCGCGCCGCCGGGGCGCCGCTGACCCAGCAGACGTCCGGCATCGTGCAGCCGCCGGTGCACGCGCTCGCCGCGTGGCTCGTGCACCGCGCCGACCCGGACCTCTCGCGCGAGCGCGGCTTCCTCTCCCGCGTCTATCCGGCTCTCGCCGCCTGGCACCGCTATCTGCTGCACCGCCGCGACCTGGGCGGCGCGGGCCTCGTCTCCGTCGTCCACCCCTGGGAGCAGGGGATGGACAACAGCCCGTGCTGGGACGCCCCGTTGGGCCGGATCTCCCCCGCGCCCGCGCGGACGTTCCGGCGCGCGGACCTGGAGCACGGCGCGGCGGAGGACCGCCCGACGGACCTCGACTACGGCCGGTACGTGCGCCTGGCGATGGACTACCGCGACGGCCGATACGCGGACGGCGGCGGGCAGTTCGCGGTCGAGGATCCTGCCTTCAACGCTCTCCTGGCCGCCTCCGAGCACGCCCTCGCGCGCATCGCCTGCGAGCTGGGAGCGGTGGGCACGGCGCGGCACGCCCGCGCCGAGCGGCTCACGGCGGCGCTCGTCGAGCGGCTCTGGGACCCGCGGGAGGGCCTGTTCTTCTGCCGTGACCTGCGGGGCGCGGGCGGCCTGATCCGTGAGCGGGGCATCGCCGGGCTGATCCCGCTGATCCTGCCGACGCTGCCGCGTGACGTGGTCACCACCCTCGTCCGCACCGCGAGCGGACCGCACTTCGGCGTCGGCGACCGGGTGCGCCTCGCGCCGAGCTACGACCTCGAAGGGCCGTCCTTCGATCCGCACCGCTACTGGCGCGGGCCCGCCTGGTTCAACACCAACTGGCTCCTTGAGCGCGGCCTGAACCTGCACGGCGAGCACGAGCGGGCGGCGGACCTGCGGGCGTCGCTCCTGGAGGTGGCCGGGGCCTCCGACTTCGCCGAGTACGTCGACCCGTACACGGGAGCGGGCTGTGGCGCCCGCGGCTTCGGCTGGACGGCCGCGCTGACGCTGGACCTGCTGGGTTCTCGGGAAGGAACGTGGGGATGACGGACGGACACGCGCACGGGCAGGCGCGTCAACTCCTCGTGCGGGCGGGCACGTTCGCGTCGACGGACGCGGCCGGCGGGCTCACCGCGGTACGGGGCGGTTCCTCGCTCGAAGGCCTCTTCGTGCGGGACGCCCGGCACCTGTGCCGCTGGCAGCTCACCGTCGACGGCGCGGCGCCCGAGGTGCTCACGCCGATGACGTACGAGGACGAGGGCGTCGCCCGCTGTGTCCTCGTGCCGCGCGGCGGGCGTCAGGAGCCGCCCGCGTACACGCTCTTCCGTGAACAGGCGGTCGGCGACGGCTCGTTCGTGGAACGACTGCGCGTCGTGTCGAACCGCCCCCTGCCCACGACGGTCCACTTGGCCCTGACGGTCGACGCGGACTTCACGGACCAGTTCGAGCTGCGGTCCGACCACCGCACGTACACGAAGACGGGCGCGGTCCGCGGGCGTGAAGTCCTCGACGACGGCGTCGAGTTCACGTACACGCGCGGCGACTGGCGCTCGTCGACGACCGTGACGGGCGAGCCCGCCCCCGACGCGGTCGAGGAGACAGGGGCGGGCGCGCGGCGGCTCGTCTGGGCGCTGGAGCTGGCATCACAGGGCAGCGCCGAGCTGACCCTGCGCGTGGTGGCCCGCCCGCACGGCGCGGAGGCACCGGACAGCGTCCCGGCGAGCCCCGCCGACGCCTCGGCCGAACTCGGGGCGTCCGTGAGGGAGTTCGCCGGCGGGGTGGAGCTGCCCGGGGCGTGGCCGGAGCTGGCCGACGCGTGTGCGCGCGGGCTCGCCGACCTGGCGGTGCTGCGGGTCCCCGCGGCCGGTCCCGACGGGGAGCGGCATCTGGTGCCGGCGGCGGGCGTGCCGTGGTTCCTGACCCTCCTGGGGCGCGACGCCCTGCTCACCTCCCTCTTCACGCTGCCCTACCGCCCCGAACTGGCCGCGGCCACGCTCCCGGTCCTCGCCGCCACCCAGGCCACCGAGCAGGTCGAGGGGGCCGTCGCCCAGCCCGGCAAGATCGTGCACGAGGTGCGGCACGGGGAACTGGCGCACTTCGGGCAGGTGCCGTACGGGCGCTACTACGGCTCGGTCGACGCGACGCCGCTGTTCCTGGTGCTGCTCGGCGCGTACACGGAGCACACCGGGGACTTGTCCGTGGCCCGGCGCCTGGAGCCGCACGCGCGGGCCGCGGTGGGCTGGATGCTCGACCACGGCGGGCTCACGTCACGCGGCTACCTCGTCTACCGCGCGGACCAGGGCGGCCTCGCCAACCAGAACTGGAAGGACTCCCCCGGCGCGATCTGCTCCGCCGACGGGAGCCGGGCGACGGGCCCGGTGATGGCGGCGGGCGCCCAGGGCTACGCGTACGACGCGCTGCGCCGCACGGCCCTCCTGGCCCGCACCGTCTGGGACGACGTGGTCTACGCGGAGCTGCTCGAACAGGCGGCGGCGGATCTGCGGGACCGTTTCCTGCGGGACTTCTGGATGGAGGACCGCGGCTTCCCCGCGCTGGCCCTCGACGGCGACGGCCGGCAGGTCGACGCGCTCGCCTCCGACGCGGGGCATCTGCTCTGGTCCGGGCTGCTCGACAAGGAGTACGGGGAGGCGGTCGGGCGGCGGTTGCTGGAGCCGGACTTCTTCTCCGGGTGGGGCGTGCGCACGGTGGCCTCCGGGCAGGCCGCGTACCACCCGCTGTCGTATCACCGGGGGTCGGTGTGGCCGCACGACAACGCGTTGATCGCGCTGGGGCTCGCGCGGTACGGGCTGCATGACGAGGCGCGGGTCGTGGCCGGGGGGCTCGTCTCGGCCGCGGTCGCCTGCGGCGGGCGGCTGCCGGAGGTCATCGCCGGGTACGCCAGGTCGGCTCACCCGGAGCCGGTGCCTTACCCGTACGCGTGTGTCCGTGAGTCGAGGTCTGCGGCGGCGCCGTTGGCGTTGCTCAGCGCCGTTGGGGGTTGAGGCCGGGGGGCGACTGCGGTGCCGTCGTGGCTGGTCGCGCAGTTCCCCGCGCCCCTGGGGAAGCTGCGCGAAGCGCATGCCTCAGAGGCGCGGGGAACTGCGCGGCCAGCCCCCACACACCCGCACCCTGCGACGCAACAATCAGCCCCCGGACGTGTCCAGCTCCGCGTCCTCGGAGATGCCCGCACAGTCGTACGGGTCCTTCAGCCAACCGTCCGGCAGGACGACCCGCCCGTTCCCCGAGGTACGGCCCCGCGGACCGTCCGCCCCGGTGGGCCACTCCTGCTCCAGGTCCAACTCGTCGAGCCCCGAGCGGAGTTCGTCCAGCGACGACGTGATCGCCAGACGCTTGCGCATCTCGGAGCCGACCGAGAACCCCTTCAGGTACCAGGCGACGTGCTTGCGGAAGTCGATGACGCCCCGCGCCTCGTCCCCGATCCACTCACCGAGCAGCGTCGCGTGCCGCACCATCGCGTCGGCCACGACCCGCAGCGTCGGGCGGACCCGCTCGTCGCGGCCCTCGAACGCCGCGACCAGGTCCGCGAAGAGCCATGGCCGGCCCAGGCACCCGCGCCCCACGACCACGCCGTCGCACCCGGTCTCGCGGACCATGCGCAGCGCGTCGTCGGCGGACCAGATGTCGCCGTTGCCGAGGACGGGGATCTCCGGGACGTGCTCCTTCAGGCGCGCGATGGCGTCCCAGTCCGCCGTGCCGCCGTAGTGCTGCGCGGCCGTACGCCCGTGCAGCGCGATCGCCGTCACGCCCTCCTCGACGGCGATGCGGCCGGCGTCGAGGAACGTGATGTGGTCGTCGTCGATGCCCTTGCGCATCTTCATGGTGACCGGCAGGTCACCGGCCCCCGACACCGCTTCCTTGAGGATCGCGCGGAGCAGCGGCCGCTTGTACGGGAGGGCGGAGCCGCCGCCCTTGCGCGTCACCTTCGGGACGGGGCAGCCGAAGTTCAGGTCGATGTGGTCGGCGAGGTCCTCTTCCGCGATCATGCGGACGGCCTTGCCGACGGTGGCCGGGTCGACGCCGTACAGCTGGATCGAGCGAGGCTTCTCGGTCTCGTCGAAGTGGATCAGCTGCATGGTCTTCTCGTTGCGCTCGACGAGGGCGCGCGTCGTGATCATCTCGCTCACGAAGAGACCCTTGCCGCCGGAGAACTCCCTGCACAGGGTGCGGAAGGGCGCGTTCGTGATCCCGGCCATGGGGGCGAGGACCACGGGCGGCTGCACGGTGTGCGGGCCGATGTGAAGAGGCTGCTGGGTCATCGGGGCGGGTCTCCGGAGACGTACGACTACACCTTCGAGGGGCGCGGGCAAGGATCCATTGTCCCACCCCCGCCGCTCACCCCGTGAGGGCCGCCAGTTTCTCCAGCCGTTCCTCGGTCTCGTCGTCGGCGGGGAGGTACGAGACCACCCGGTACGCGTCGCTGTCGGGGGCGAGCCACATGTGGCGGTGCTCAAGGCGCAGCAGGCCGATCTCCGGGTCCGGGTGCAGGTAGCGCTTGACGTGGGAGACCATCGGCGCGACGTCGTGGCGCCGCCACAGTTCGCGGAACTCCTCGGACACGTCGAGGAGCTCGTCGACCTGCGTCTTCCAGGCGGGTTCGGCGACGTGTTCGGCCATCGCCTTGCGGTACTTGGCGAGGAGTTCGGGCAGCATCACGTCCCGGTCGAGGAACTGCACGCGCCAGCGGTCGTTCATGAACATCATCCACAGGGCGTTGCGGTGCCGGGGTTCCTGTTCGGCGGGGTCGCCGAAGACCTCGGTGTAGGCCTGGTTGTGGGCGAGGACGTCGTAGCGGGCGTTCTTCACCTCGGCCGGGTACGGCTCCAGGCGCTTGAGCAGCCGAAGCAGCGTGGGCGTGACGGCCGGGGAGACCACCTCGGCCCGCGGGTCGGTGGTCCCGGCGAGCGCGAAGGCGTGGGCCCGCTCGGTGGGGTCGAGGCGCAGGGCGCGGGCGATGGCGTCGAGGACTCCGGCCGAGACGTTGATGGCGCGGCCCTGCTCCAGCCACGTGTACCAGGTGATGCCGACCGAGGCGAGGTGCGCGACCTCTTCGCGGCGCAGGCCCGGGGTGCGGCGGCGGGCCGTGCCGGGCAGGCCGACCTGGTCGGGGGTGATGCGCTCGCGGCGGCTGCGCAGGAAGGCGGCGAGCTCGGCCCGGCGCAGACCGTCCGCCGATGTGGCCCGGGCAGAGGTCGTCATGCCACCAGGATGCCCCGGCGCTCATCCTGTTGCCAGGTACTGCCTGTAACACGATAAGCAGGCTCTGGTACCAGGCTGAGCGGGCGGCGACGGTGGGGGCATGACCTCACACACGCGCCCCCGTGGCGCACCGGATACCGTCGAACCCATGTCCGACGCACCACACACCCTGACGCACCGGCGACGGATGCTCGTCCTCGCGATCTGCTGCATGAGCCTGCTGATCGTCAGCCTGGACATCACCATCCTGAACGTGGCGCTCCCGTCCATGGCGAAGGACTTCGACGCCACGCTGTCGGGCATGCAGTGGACGATCGACGCGTACACGCTCGTCCTCGCCTCGCTGCTGATGCTGGCCGGTTCGACCGCCGACCGGATCGGGCGCCGCAAGGTCTTCAAGATCGGCCTGATCGTGTTCACGGCCGCGTCCGTGGCCTGCTCGCTCGCGCCGACCATCGAAGCGCTGGTGGCGTTCCGGATGGTGCAGGCCGTCGGTGGCTCGATGCTCAACCCGGTCGCGATGTCGATCATCACGAACACCTTCACGGACCCGCGCGAGCGGGCCCGCGCCATCGGTGTGTGGGGCGGCGTCGTCGGCATCTCGATGGCCGCGGGCCCGCTGATGGGCGGCCTGCTGGTGGACTCGGTGGGCTGGCGGTCGATCTTCTGGGTCAATCTGCCCGTCGGCCTGGCCGCGCTCCTGCTCACCATCCGTTACGTGCCCGAGTCCCGGGCGCCGAAGGCCCGCCGCCCCGATCCGGTCGGCCAGGTCCTGATCATCGCGCTGCTCGGTTCACTGACGTACGCGATCATCGAGGCGCCCGACGCGGGCTGGACGTCACCGCGCATCGTCGTCTTCGCGGCGGTCGCCCTCGCCGCGCTCATCGGGATCCTGCTCTACGAGCCGCGCCGTATCGAACCCCTCATCGACCTGCGGTTCTTCCGCTCGGCCCCGTTCAGCGGCGCCACCGTGATCGCGGTCGGCGCGTTCGCGGCGCTCGGCGGCTTCCTGTTCCTGTCGACGCTGTACCTCCAGGACGTACGGGGTCTGGACGCGCTGCACGCGGGCCTGTGGATGCTGCCGATGGCGTCGATGGCGCTGGTGTGCGCGCCGCTGTCGGGCCGGCTCGTCGGCAGCCGGGGTCCTCGGCTGCCGCTGCTGATCGCGGGCGTGACGATGACGGCGAGCGGGCTGCTGTTCGCGGTCTTCGACGCGGAGACGTCGAACGGTTCGCTGTTCGTCTCCTACGTCCTGTTCGGCATCGGCTTCGGCTTCGTCAACGCGCCCATCACCAACACGGCCGTCTCCGGGATGCCGCGCGCCCAGGCCGGAGTCGCGGCGGCCGTCGCCTCCACCAGCCGGCAGATCGGCCAGACGCTCGGCGTCGCCGTCATCGGCGCGGTCCTCGCGTCGGGCGTCGCCGGATCCTCGTACGCGGACGCCTTCGTCGGCGCGAGCCGGAGCTGCTGGTGGATCATCGCCGGGTGCGGTCTCGCGGTCCTGGTGCTCGGCGCGCTGACCAGCGGGCGGTGGGCGAAGGAGACGGCCAGGCGCACGGCGCAGCGCCTTGCGGAGCCGGAGGTCCGCGCGGAGGCGGACCTCACGAGTTCGAGCTGAGCGCCAACTCCCGGAGCCTGTCGAGGCGTTCGCGGGTCGCGTCGTCCACCGGGGTGTAGGTGACCATGCGGGCCCCGCCGTCCCGGCCCAGCCACAGGTCGGTGTGGACGACGGCGATCGGGCCGACGAGCGGGTTGATGAAGTGCTTGACCTTGCTGGGCACCGACTGCACGACCTCGTGGCGCTCCCACACCTCGCGGAACTCGGCGGACTCGTCGAGGAGGCGCTTGAGGACCGACTTCCAGGTGGGCTCGGCGAGGTGCTCGGCCATGCCGGCGCGGAACTTGGCGGCCATGATCCGCTCCACCTCGTCGAGGTTGACGATCGTCGACCGCCACTGCTCGTGGGTGAAGGCGAGCAGCATCCAGTTGCGGTCCTCGGGCGGGATCTCGTCCAGGTCGCAGAAGAGCAGCCGGTAGGTGCTGTTGTAGGCGAGGATGTCGTAGCGGCTGTTCTGCACGCAGGCCGGCATCGGTTCCAACTTGTCGAGCATCAGGCGCAGTTCGGGGGTGAGCCGGGCGCAGCTCGACGCCGGGGACGGGTCGATCGCCCCCGCGAGAGCGAACAGGTGGGCGCGCTCGCTGGTGTCGAGGCGCAGGGTGCGGGCGAGGGCGTCGAGGACCTGCGCGGAGACCTGGATGTCGCGGGCCTGCTCCAGCCACGTGTACCAGGTGACACCGACCGCGGACAGGTGCGCGACCTCTTCGCGGCGCAGGCCCGGGGTGCGGCGGCGGGCTCCGCGCGGCAGGCCCACGTCCTCGGGCGTGATGCGCTCGCGGCGGCTGCGCAGGAAGCCGGCGAGTTCGTGCCGCCGGATCTCGGCGGGCCGTGCGTCCTCCTCGCCCAGGGCGAGAACGGCATCCTGCGTCATGGTGGTCATGCCTCCAGCCTGCACCCGTGCCGAGCCTGTTTCCAGGTATCTCTTCTACCAGGATAAGAACACTCTGGTACCCCCTTCAGGGGTGGCGGAGTCTCGATGCCATGACCACCACCACGCAGTCCCCGCCGCTGGCGCGCGGCACGGCGCCCGGCACCGCCCTGACCGGTCCGGGCCTGTTCACCGTGCTGCTCGGCGCGGCGCTCCCGCTCATCGACTTCTTCATCGTCAACGTCGCCCTGCCCACCATCGACCGCGACCTGTCCGCGAGCGAGCCGGTCCTCGAGCTGGTCGTCGCCGGGTACGGCATCGCGTACGCCGTCCTCCTCGTCCTCGGCGGCAGGCTCGGCGACCTGCTGGGCCGCCGCCGGCTCTTCCTCGGCGGCATGGCGGCGTTCGGCCTGACGTCACTGGCCTGCGGCCTCGCCCCGACCGCCACGACCCTCGTCGTGGCACGCGTCGCACAGGGCGCGGCGTCCGCGGCGATGCTCCCGCAGGTCCTCGCCACCATCCAGGCGACGACGGCCGGGCCGCGCCGGGCCAAGGCCATGAGCATGTACGGGGCGACTGCGGGCCTGTCGATGGTGGCGGGCCAGGTCCTGGGCGGCGTCCTCGTCTCGGCGGACCTGTTCGGCACGGGCTGGCGCTCGGTGTTCCTGGTGAACGTGCCGGTGGTCGTCGTGGCCCTCGTCCTCGCCGCCCGCACCGTCCCCGAGACCCGCTCGGCACGCCCCGAACCGGTCGACGTCCCCGGCACGGTCCTGCTCGCCCTCGCCCTGGCCGCGCTGCTCGCGCCGCTCACCGAGGGCCGGGCGGCGGGCTGGCCGCTGTGGACGTGGATGTCCCTGGCGGCGTTCCCGCTCCTCGCGTACCTCTTCTACGCGGTCGAGCGCAGGGAGGACAGGGCGGGCCGCACACCGCTGGTCCCGCCGTCCCTCTTCCGGCTCCCTTCCCTGCGGCGGGGGTTGATCATGGTCGTCCCGTTCTCGATCGGCTTCTCGGGCTTCATGTTCGTGATCGCGGTGGCCCTTCAGCAGGGTGAGCGGCTCGACGCGACTGCGGCGGGTCTGGCGCTGGCCCCGATGGCCGCGGTGTTCTTCGCGACGTCGCTCGCCGGGCCGCGCCTGGTGGCCCGC
Source organism: Streptomyces sp. NPDC052225 (assembly GCF_040679615.1). Taxonomy (NCBI): domain Bacteria; kingdom Bacillati; phylum Actinomycetota; class Actinomycetes; order Kitasatosporales; family Streptomycetaceae; genus Streptomyces; species Streptomyces sp. NPDC052225. The sequence continues at coordinate 21,367 of NZ_JBFAVD010000011.1, forward strand.
TGGGGCACGCGGGTCGTCACCGCGGGCGGCCTGCTCCAGGCGGCCGGCCTGAGCCTGATCGCGCTCGCGGCCTGGCAGACGTGGCCGCACCTCGGGGTCGTCCAGCTGCTCCCCGGCGCGGCGCTCGCGGGCGCGGGGCAGGCGCTCCAGCTCCCCATCCTGTTCCGCATCATCCTGTCCGAGGTGCCGGCGGCGCGGGCGGGCGTCGGCAGCGGCGTCATGACGACGACCCAACAGGCGGCCCTCGCCCTGGGCGTGGCCACCCTCGGCTCCCTGTTCCTCTCCCTGGCCCCGGGCATGGGCATGCGCGACGCCCTCCTGGTCACCTTGGCCGCCCAGCTCGCCACGGTGGCCCTGACGGTGACGCTGAGCCTGCGCCTGCCGCGCTCGATCGCGTGACCCGCACGCCGGCACCGCCGACGTGAGTGACGGGTGACAGGCGACGGACGGCCCACGACACATGACAGGTGACAGATAACAGATATTGAAATCTGTCACCTGTCATGTCATGGTGGAGAACATGAACCTCCCCACCGGAAACCCCGGAAACCTCCCCACCCGATCCCTCGGCACCACCGGCCCCCGCGTCTCCGCGCTCGGCCTCGGCTGCATGGGGATGTCCGCCCTGTACGGCGACGCCGACCGCGCCGAGTCGATCGCCACCATCCATGCCGCGCTCGACGCGGGGATCACGCTTCTCGACACCGGCGACTTCTACGCCATGGGCCACAACGAGATGCTGATCGGCGAAGCACTGCGCTCCGCGCCCGCCGCGGCCCGCGAGAAGGCACTGACCAGCGTGAAGTTCGGCGCCCTTCGCGACCCGGACGGCGGCTGGTCCGGCTACGACGGCCGCCCGCAGGCCGTGCGGAACTTCGTCGCGTACAGCCTTCAGCGCCTCGGCGTCGACCACATCGACGTCTACCGGATCGCCCGCATCGACCCGGACGTGCCGATCGAGGAGACCGTCGGCGCCATCGCCGAGCTGGTCGAGAAGGGCCACGTCCGGCACATCGGCCTCAGCGAGGTCGGCGCCGACACCATCCGCCGGGCCGCCGCCACCGCCCCGGTCTCCGACCTCCAGATCGAGTACTCGCTGATCTCGCGCGGCATCGAGGACGACATCCTGCCGACCGCCCGTGAGCTGGGCATCGGCGTCACCGCGTACGGCGTCCTGTCCCGCGGTCTGATCTCCGGCCACTTCACCCGCGACCGGCAGCTCGCCGCGAACGACTTCCGCGGGATGAGCCCGCGCTTCCAGGGCGAGAACCTCCAGCACAACCTCGACCTCGTCGAGCAGCTCCGCAAGATCGCCGAGCAGAAGGGCGTGAGCGTCGCGCAGATCGCCATCGCCTGGGTCCTCAGCCGCGGCGAGGACATCGTGCCGCTGGTCGGCGCCCGCCGCCGCGACCGCCTCACCGAGGCCCTCGGCGCGCTGGACGTCACGCTGGACGCGGCCGACCTCGCCGCGATCGAGGAGGCCGTGCCCGCCGACGCCGCGGCCGGCGAGCGCTACCCGGCCGCGCAGATGGCACACCTCGACAGCGAACGCTGATCGGCGCCGGGTACCTTCGTCACCATGCCCACCGAGACCCTGACCCCCGAGCGCATCCTCGCCGCGACCGAGGAGGTGCTGCGCCGGCACGGTGCCGCCAAGGCCACCGTCGTCGACGTCGCCCGCGCCCTCGGGGTCAGCCACGGCTCGGTCTACCGCCACTTCCGTACGAAGGCGGAGCTGCGCGGCGCGGTCACCAAGCGCTGGCTGGACCGTACGACGGGGCTGCTCGCGGCGGTCGTCGCGGGCGACGAGGCCCCGCCCGCCAAGCTGCGGCACTGGCTCTCGGCCCTCTTCGACGCCAAGCGGCACAAGGCGGGCGACGACCCCGAACTGTTCGCCACGTACACGGTTTTGACGACGGAGAACGGCGGTGTGGTCGACACGCACATCGCCGAACTCGTCGGCCAGCTCGGCGAGATCCTCCAAGAGGGCGTCACCCAGGGCGAGTTCGAGATCGCCGACCTGCCCGTGACGGCCCGGGCGGTCTTCGAGGCGACGGCCCACTTCCACGACCCGGTGCACGCCCCGGAGTGGCAACGGCCGGACGCCGAGCAGGCCTTCGACGCGGTGGTGTCGCTGGTGCTGCGGGGCCTGACCGCCCGCTAGGCCGCGGCCCCTAGTCGGCAGCCCCCGGGTCCACCGTCGCCTGGTGCTCGATCTCCAGATGTTCCTGCGCCTTGAGCCAGGGCAGGAACTGGGCGTTCTTGCGCCACCCGCACGTCCCGCACGTCAACTGCCGCTGGATCCCGGCCCTTTCGACGCTCACGACATGGGCCCGCCCGTGCTGATCCCAGCGACTGACTTTGCTCCGAGCCATCTGCGACATGCCCCGCAGTCTGCCCCACCTCAAGCCCCTGCGGCGATCGAGCAGCGGGGTCCCGGGCAGAGCCCCTCGCCGACCCACCCGCCGTGGGGGCCGGCACATCAAGCCCCTGCGGCGATCGAGCAGCGGGGCCGGCACATCAAGCCCCTGCGGCGATCGAGCAGCGGGGCCGGCACATCAAGCCCCTGCGGCGATTGAGCAGCGGGGTCCGGGGCAGCGCCCCGGGACCTCAGCATCGTTGCCGGGTGCGGCTGCGTGGGGGCTGGTCGCGCAGTTCCCCGCGCCCCTTCAGGGCGCGCCCACGCGGCGGAGCCGCAAATCGACACAGCCCCGCGCCCCTTCAGGGCGCGCCCACGCGGCGGAGCCGCAAATCGATACAGCCCCGCGCGCCTTCAGGGCGCGGCGGAGCCGCATATCGGTACAGCCCCGCGCCCCTGGCCGGACATGGCGACGGCCCCACCGAGAGGCGGGGCCGTCGTCATGTCCGAGGATGCGGGTCAGCAGCCGATCAGGCGGCTGGCCAGGTAGCCCTCGATCTGGTCGAGGGAGACGCGCTCCTGCTTCATCGTGTCGCGCTCGCGCACGGTCACCGCGTTGTCGTCCAGCGTGTCGAAGTCGACGGTGACACAGAACGGCGTACCGATCTCGTCCTGGCGACGGTAGCGGCGCCCGATCGCACCGGCGTCGTCGAAGTCGATGTTCCAGTGCTGGCGCAGCGCGGCCGCCAGGCCCTTGGCCTTCGGGGACAGCTCCGGGTTGCGGGACAGCGGAAGCACCGCGACCTTCACCGGGGCGATGCGCGGGTCGAAGCGCATGACGGTGCGCTTCTCCATCTTGCCCTTGGCGTTGGGCGCCTCGTCCTCGAAGTAGGAGTCGAGCATGAACGCCAGCATCGTGCGGCCGACACCGGCCGCGGGCTCGATGACGTACGGCGTGTAGCGCTCGCCCTTCTCCTGGTCGTAGTAGGAGAGGTCCTGGCCGGAGGCCTTGGCGTGCGCGGACAGGTCGTAGTCGGTGCGGTTGGCGACGCCCTCCAGCTCGCCCCACTCGCTGCCGCCGAAGCGGAAGCGGTACTCGATGTCAGCGGTGCGCTTCGAGTAGTGGGAGAGCTTCTCCTGCGGGTGCTCGAACCACCGCATGTTCTCCTCGCGCATGCCGAGGCCGGTGTACCAGTTCCAGCGCTGCTCCATCCAGTACTCCTGCCACTTCTCGTCCTCGCCCGGCTTGACGAAGAACTCCATCTCCATCTGCTCGAACTCGCGGGTCCGGAAGATGAAGTTGCCGGGCGTGATCTCGTTGCGGAAGGACTTGCCCATCTGGGCGATACCGAACGGGGGCTTCCTGCGCGCGGTCGTCTGCACCTGCGAGAAGTTGGTGAAGATGCCCTGCGCGGTCTCGGGACGCAGGTAGGCGATGGAGCCGCTGTCCTGCGTCGGGCCGAGGTGCGTGGAGAGCAGGCCGGAGAACTGCTTGGGCTCGGTGAAGGCGCCCTTGGTGCCGCAGTTCGGGCAGTTGATGTCCGCGAGGCCGTTCTCGGGGGCGCGGCCCTTCTTCTCCTCGTACGCCTCTTCCAGGTGGTCCGCGCGGAAGCGCTTGTGGCAGGAGGTGCACTCGGTGAGCGGGTCGGTGAACGTGGCGACGTGGCCGGAGGCCTGCCAGACGTCGGTCGCCAGGATCACGGACGAGTCGATACCGACGACGTCCTCGCGCGAGGTGACCATGTAGCGCCACCACTGGCGCTTGATGTTCTCCTTGAGCTCGACGCCCAGGTGTCCGTAGTCCCAGGCGGCCCGCTGACCGCCGTAGATCTCACTGCAAGGGAATACGAAGCCACGGCGCTTGCTGAGGCTGACGATGGTGTCGATCTTGTCGGCGGCCACGGTGCTCTCTTCATTACGACGACGACGAGCGCGCTGGATACGCGCTCCGGGAGCGAATGCTTCAGGTTACCGGCGGGCCCACCCCCCGAACCAAATCGGTTCCCGGGCAGGAGTCGGCACAGAGCGGGACGAAGGCTTCACCGCATCCTTCTTGACAATCATTTCCAGTTTTGTTGAAAATGACTGTCATGAACGTACGCCGCTCCCGCCGCCTCATACCCGTCGCCGCCGTCACCGCCCTCGGCCTCGCCGCTCTCACCGCATGCGGCAGCTCGGCCGCCGACGGCAAGAACAGCGACGGCAAGCTGGACGTGGTGGCGTCGTTCTACCCGATGCAGTTCCTCGCGGAGCGCATCGGCGGCGACCACGTCGACGTCACGAACCTGACCAAGCCCGGCCAGGAGCCCCACGACCTGGAAGTCAGCGCCCAGCAGCGCGCGCAGCTCGAAGAGTCCGACGTCGCCGTCTACCTCAAGGGCCTCCAGCCCGCCGTCGACGAGGCCATCAGCCAGTCCGGGATCTCCACCAAGGTCGACGCCGCGTCCCTGACCGAGCTGGAGGAGCACGGCAGCGAGGTCGGCGGCCACGCCGAGGAGCACGAGGGCCACGACCACGGCGGCGAAGAGGGCACCGACCCGCACATCTGGCTCGACCCGGTGAAGTACGCCGAGGTCGCCGAGGGCGTCGGCAAGGCCCTGGAGAAGGCCGACCCGGACCACGCGGCGGACTACAAGAAGAACACCGCGGCCCTGGTGAAGGAGCTGGACCAGCTCGACACCAAGTTCGAGGACGGCCTGAAGAACACCGACTCCAAGGTCTTCATCACGACGCACGCCGCCTTCGGCTACCTCGCCGAGCGCTACGGCCTCACCGAGGAGGCCATCAGCGGCCTCGACCCGGAGTCCGAGCCCAGCGCCTCGCGCGTCAAGGACCTCCAGGAGATGGCGAAGGCCGACGGCGTCACCACCGTCTTCTACGAGACCCTCGTCAGCGACAAGACGGCCAAGACCCTGGCGACCGACGCGAAGCTCACGACTGATGTACTCGACCCGATCGAGGGCATCACCGAGAAGTCCAAGGGCGACGACTACATCCAGGTGATGGAGTCCAACCTCGCGGCGCTGCAGAAGGCTCTCGGCGCCAAGTGACGTACGGATCAAGCGGCTTGAAGGGCGGCGCGGACATGAGTGATCCCGATCCCGTGATCACCTTGCGGAAGGTGACGGCGGAGCTGGGCGGTCGCCCCGTGCTGCGCGGCATCGACCTGACGGTGGGGCGCGGCGAGGTCGTCGCGCTGCTCGGGGCCAACGGCTCCGGCAAGTCCACGGCCGTGCGCAGCATCATCGGCCAGGTGCCGCTCACCGGCGGCGAGATCGAGCTCTTCGGTACGCCGCGCCGCCGCTTCAAGCAGTGGGCGCGGGTCGGCTACGTGCCGCAGCGCACCACGGCCGCGGGCGGCGTGCCCGCGACGGTCGCCGAGGTCGTCTCCTCGGGCCGCCTGTCGCGCGCCCGTCTCGGCGTGCTGCGCAAGGCGGACCGGGCGGCGGTGGCCCGCGCCCTCGACCTGGTCGGCATGGCGGACCGTGCCAAGGACTCGGTCGACGCGCTCTCCGGCGGCCAGCACCAGCGGGTGCTCATCGCCCGCGCCCTGGCCGCCGAACCCGAGCTGCTGATCATGGACGAGCCGATGGCGGGCGTCGACCTGGCGAGCCAGGAGATCCTCGCCGCGACCTTGCGGGAGCAGGTCGCGACGGGGGCCTCCGTCCTTCTCGTCCTGCACGAACTGGGCCCCCTTGAGCCGCTGATCGACCGCGCGGTGGTGCTGCGCGACGGCTGCGTGCTGCACGACGGGCCGCCGCCGAAGGCCGTCGGCCAGCACGCGCTGCCCGGCCACGACCACGTACATCCGCATGCCGCGGCCGACGCCGTGCCGCTGCGCACGGGCCTGCTGAGCTGAGGGACGGAAAAGCAGTCATGGAATTCCTGAACTACGACTTCATGCAGCGGGCCCTGCTCGCGGCCGTCCTCATCGGCATCACGGCCCCCGCGATCGGCATCTACCTGGTCCAGCGCCGGCAGGCCCTGATGGGCGACGGCATCGGCCACGTCGCGATGACCGGCGTCGGCCTGGGCTTCCTGCTGTCGACGTCGCCGGTGTGGATGGCGATGGCCGTCTCCGTCGTCGGCGCGCTGATCATGGAGCTGATCCGCTGGTACGGGAAGACACGCGGCGACATCGCGCTCGCGATGCTGTTCTACGGGGGCATGGCGGGCGGCGTGATGCTGATCAGCCTCGCTCCCGGCGGCTCCACGGCCAACCTCCAGTCGTACCTCTTCGGCTCGCTCACGACGGTCTCCCAGTCGGACGTCACCGCCATCTGCTGGCTCGCCGCGTTCGTGATCCTGGTGACGATCGGCCTGCGCCGGCAGCTGTTCGCGGTCAGCCAGGACGAGGAGTTCGCGCGGGTCACGGGCCTGCCGGTGCGCTTCCTGAACCTCCTCGTCGCGGTCACGGCGGCGGTGACGGTGACGGTCGCGATGCGCGTGGTCGGCCTGCTGCTGGTGTCGGCGCTGATGGTCGTCCCGGTGGCGGCGGCTCAGCAGCTGACCCGCAGTTTCAAGGCGACGTTCGTCGTGGCGGTCGCCATCGGCGTGGTCGTCACGCTCGGCGGAACCGTCACGTCGTACTACAAGCCGGTGCCCCCGGGCGCCACGATCGTGCTCCTGACCATCGCCGTCTTCATCGTCCTGACGCTGCTCGCGACGCCCCTGGCAAGGCGGCGGGCCCGCGCGGCGACGACAGCGGCCGGCGACCCGGCGGAGTGCGCGATCCCGGGGCAGCAGGCCCCGCTCAAGGTATGACCCGGCCATGACGTCACCTGGCACAATGGCGCCGGTACGTACGTGGCAGGGATGTGAGGAGGAACCCGTGGCAGCCCCGGTTCGAGGCAGGTCGACCCGCCAGCGCGCGGCCGTGGCGGCGGCGCTCGACGAGGTGGACGAGTTCCGCAGTGCCCAGGAGTTGCACGACGTCCTCAAGCACAAGGGCGACTCCGTCGGCCTGACCACGGTCTACCGCACGCTCCAGTCCCTCGCCGACGCGGGCGAGGTCGACGTCCTGCGCACGTCGGAGGGCGAGGCCGTCTACCGCCGCTGCTCGTCGGGCGACCACCATCACCACCTGGTCTGCCGCCTGTGCGGCAAGGCCGTGGAGGTGGAGGGCCCGGCGGTGGAGAAGTGGGCGGAGGCGATCGCCGCCGAGCACGGCTACGTGAACGTGGCGCACACCGTGGAGATCTTCGGCACGTGCGCGGAGTGCGCGGCGGCGTCCTGAGCCCTTCTCGTGTCAGACCCGGCGGATGTGCCGGTCGAGCAGAGCCCGGAGCGCGTCCACGCCTCCGGGCTCTCGCACGCCCCGCTTGGGCAGGACGGTCAGGCACGAGACGTTCTTGTCGCCGCTGAGCAGGACGAACAGGTCGGGCGTCTCGGCGTAGTGCGGGGCTGCCGTCCAGTTCAGCTGGCTGGAGCCGCCCCCGTTGACGATGGTGACGCCGCCGGCCTCGGCCGAGGCGCGGTAGACACCGTGCCGCGCGGCGAGCTTGTGGAACTGGCGGGCCGTGAGCCAGGGCTGGAGCACGAACACCACCACGGTGAGGATGCCCGCCATCACCAGCGAGCTCGCGTCGAACCCCCTGCCGTTCACCAGCGGCACCACGGACGCCCCGCCGAACGCGGCCACGCCGAGCACGGCGAACCGCCGCAGCCGTCGAGCGCTGCCCGACGCCTTGGCCCGCGCCTTGAGCGCCTGTCTCATGTCGGCGCCCGTCAGCTCGTACGTGAGCTCGACGCGCTCCCCCACAGCGGAATCGGCGTGCTGTTCCACAAGTCCCTCCCCAGGACCGCACTGATGTGATCAGGGGGAGAGTAGCGGGCCCCGCAGGTCAGGCCTGCTGAAGGTGGCCGTCCAGGTAGGTGCGGAGGCGGTCCGTTTCCGGGGCGGAGAGGCGGTCCTTCGGGAGGAGGACCGCGCGGGTGGCTTCCTCGTCGTCGAAGAGGACGAACAGGCCGTCCGTCTCCCTGTAGCTCAGCAGGCCGTCCCAGGTGAACCGCTCGGAGCCGAGCTCGTGCTCGACGGTCACGCCGTCCGCGTCGATCGTCGCGCGGTGCCCGCCACGACGTACGGCGCGGTCGTGCAGGTCACTGGCCTCGCGACGCGGGCGCACCACGAAGACTCCGACGAGCGCGCCGATCGCCATGCTGGCCAATACCGCTGACGCGAGGCCGGGATCGCGCACAACTGTCAGGACCGCTATGACAGCGACGCTGAGGGCGCCGCCCCCGGCCTTGCCCTCCCGGCCCGACGCCGCGCGCCGCGCCCGGCCGGCCTCCTCGTACTGCCGCAGCGTGGGCCGGTACTCCAGCTCCACGGGCTCCCCCGCCGCTATCTCTGTGCTGTCCACGGCGGGGATCGTAGTCCGGGTAGCTGTCAGCTCTGCTCGGAGCGGCCTTCCAGCTGGAGCAGCACCTCGTTCGGGGTGGCTCCGCCGAAGCGGCGGTCGCGGGAGGCGTACTCGACGCAGGCCCGCCACAGGTCGCGCCGGTCGAAGTCCGGCCACAGGACGTCCTGGAAGACCATCTCGGCGTAAGCGCTCTGCCACAGAAGGTAGTTGGAGGTGCGCTGCTCGCCGCTGGGCCGCAGGAACAGGTCCACGTCCGGCATGTCCGGGTAGTAGAGGTACTTGGCGAAGGTCTTCTCGCTCACCTTCGACGGGTCGAGGCGCCCGGCCTTCACGTCCTCGGCCAGGGCCTGCGCGGCGTCGGCGATCTCGGCGCGGCCGCCGTAGTTCATGCAGAAGTAGAGGGTCAGCTTGTCGTTGCCCTTGGTCTGCTCCTGGGAGATCTCCAGCTCCTTGGCGACCGACTTCCACAGCTTGGGCATCCGGCCGACCCAGCGCACCCGCACGCCCAACTCGTCCAGCTGGTCACGGGTCTTGCGGATGAAGTCCCGGTTGAAGTTCATCAGGAACTTCACCTCGTCCGGGGACCGCTTCCAGTTCTCCGTGGAGAAGGCGTAGAGGGAGATCGCGCCGACGCCCATCTCGATCGCGCCCTGGAGCACGTCGAGGACGCGCTCGGCGCCGACCTTGTGGCCCTCGGTGCGCGGCAGCCCGCGTTCCTTGGCCCAGCGGCCGTTGCCGTCCATCACGATGGCGACGTGCTGGGGCACCAGCTCGCCGGGGATCTTCGGCGGCCGCGCGCCCGACGGGTGCGGTTCGGGTGTCACGTACGTACGCCGTGACGACCGTCCGAGAATTCCGCGACGTGCCATGTGGTGGGCCTCTCCCCTAGCTCAGCTCTAGCTTTTCTCTACGTAACGCAGCGAGCGCAGTCCGCGCTCCAGGTGCCAGTGCAGGTACGCCGACACCAGGCCGCTGCCCTCCCGTACGAACCGCGGCTCGCACGTGTCCGCCGTCTCCCAGTCGCCGGTCAGCAGCGCTCCCAGCAGGGTGAGGGCCTGCGGTGAGGGTACGACGCTGCCCGGTACCCGGCAGTCGACGCAAACCGAGCCGCCCGCACCGACGGAGAAGAACCGGTTCGGACCGGGCATTCCGCACTTCGCGCAGTCGCCGAAGGTGGGCGCGTAGCCGTTGACGGCGAGGGAGCGCAGCAGGAAGGCGTCGAGGATGAGGTGCGGTTCGTGTTCGCCGCGGGCGAGGGTGCGCAGCGCGCCGACGAGCAGCAGGTACTGCTGGACGGCCGGTTCTCCCTCGTGGTCGGTGAACCGCTCGGCGGTCTCCAGCATCGCGGTGCCCGCGGTGTAGCGGGCGTAGTCGGTGACGATGCCGCCGCCGTACGCGGCGATGGTCTCGCTCTGCGTGCACAGCGGAAGCCCGCGCCCGACCAACTCGCTGCCCCGCGCGAAGAACTGCACGTCGACGTGGGAGAACGGTTCGAGCCGCGCCCCGAACTTCGACTTCGTGCGCCGCACCCCGCGCGCTACCGCACGTACGCGTCCGTGACCGCGTGTGAGGAGGGTGATGATGCGGTCCGCTTCACCCAGTTTCTGGGTGCGCAGCACGATGCCGTCGTCGCGGAACAGACTCATGGCATCCATTGTCCCTTACGGGAAGGGGGCGAGGGGGCGCCCTCCGCGCGCGTGATGTGAACTGGGCCACACCATGTCACGTCCCGGGGGCGCGGATCGTCTCGTGGTCGAACCCCGCACAGGAGCGGGGACCGACCCGAGGAGAGACCGTCATGGGCAAGCAGCTTTCCGAAACCGCCGCAGTCACCGGAGTCACCGGATCCGCCGGTGTCACCAAGGTCGTCGTGGTCGGCGGCGGTTACGCGGGCGTCATGGCCGCCAACCGTCTCACCAGCCGCGCCGACGTCGCCGTCACCCTGATCAACCCGCGCGACACCTTCGTGGAGCGCATCCGGCTGCACCAGCTGGCGGCCGGGACCGACGACGCGGTGGTCGCGTTCCGTGAAGTGCTCGCGGCCGGCGTGGAGTTGACCGTCGGCTCCGTGGAGCGGATCGACGCGCCGGAGCGCCGCGTCACGCTGGCGGACGGTTCCGCGGTCGGCTACGACCACCTCGTCTACGCGGTGGGCAGCGGCAGCGCGGACCCGCGCGTGCCCGGCGCCGCCGAGTTCGCCCACCCGATCGCCTCCCTGGAGGAGGTGCGGCGGCTGCTGCCGGTGCTCGACGCGACCCCCGCCTCCGCGCCCGTGACGATCGTCGGCGCCGGCCCGACCGGCATCGAGACCGCCGCAGAACTGGCGGAGGCGGGCCGCACGGTGACCCTCGTCTGCGGCACGATCCTCGGCCCGTACCTGCACCGCAGGGGCCGCCGCGCCGTCACCAAGCGGCTGACCGCGCTCGGCGTCACGCTGCTCCAGGGCTCCGGCGCGAAGGTGACCGAGGTGACCACCGACACCGTGCGCCTGGAGGACGGGCGTGAGCTGCCGAGCGCGGTGACCGTGTGGACCGCCGGGTTCGGGGTGCCCGACCTGGCCGCCCGCAGCGGTCTGCGTACCGACGAACTGGGCCGGCTGCTCACCGACGAGACGCTGACCAGCATCGACGACGAGCGCATCGTCGCCGCCGGTGACTCGGCGGCGCCGTCGGGCCTGCCGCTGCGGATGAGCTGCCAGGCGGCGATCCCGCTGGGCGCCCGGGCGGCCGACACGGTGATCAGCCGGATCGACGGGGAGCGTCCGGGCACCCTCAACCAGGTGTTCGCGGGCCAGTGCATCAGCCTCGGCCGGCAGGGCGGCATCTTCCAGTTCGCCCACCGTCACGACGTCGCTGTCGGTTTCCACATCGCGGGCCGCCCCGGCGCCAAGGTCAAGGAGTTCGTCTGCCAGGGGATCATCAAGCACCTGGCGGGCGAGGCGAACAAGCCGGGCTCGTACGGGCTGCACCGCGTCTCCGGCGGCAGCAAGCGCGCGGAGCTGCTGCGGACGGCGCCCCCCGTCTCCGACCCCGCGCTGATCCCGTGAACCCACCTGTCACGGCACTTCGCCCCGGCTTCTTCTGTTCTCGTACGCGGTCGCCGCCCGCAGCCGCTCCGTCGTCGTCGCCTCCCGCAGCACCTCCGGCGGGCAGTCCCACTCCCGGCCGCCCCCGAAGGGCCGCAGTTGCACGTACGGTCCTTCGTGCCCCATCACCCTCCCGACCTGCCCCGTACTCGTATCGACCGCATACGAACCGATCGGCGGCTTCATCGGGTGGCGCTCCTGTCGTCCGGTGCTGCGAGGAGTACGGCGGCCAGTCGTGCCGCCGCGTCAACCGAACAACGCCCCAATTCCACCAATGGACACGGGGCGGCCCGCGCGATTGACCCCGGGTCCAGCGCGAGCGAGGGCAGCACAATTCCCGCCCCCGTGAGTGCGGCTCGCAATTTCTCCACCGTTTCCTCGGCTTCCTCCACGCACACCGCGGCGTGCTCCGCTTGTCCCGTCACGTGGCTCCCCTTCCCGATTTGATTTCACGCTTTGCGCCTCCAGATTGCTTGCGTGTCCCTACAGTTGGGAGGGGTCTGTGCACTACAAGTGCGGGGCTGGACTTGGGGGTTGGCCATGGCCAATGGTTCGCGGCAGGCTGCGTGGGAGTTCTTCGGACTTGAGCTGAAGCGGCGCAGAGAAGACGCCGGGCTCACTCAGGTGGAGTTGGGGGTACGCGTATTCGTATCCGGCGGCTACATCGGCCAGTTCGAACAGGCAATTCGCAAACCGCAGTTGGACGTCGCCCAACGGATTGACGAGACGCTGCAAACCGACGGCATTTTCGAGCGGATGTGGCGGAAGCTGATCGACGACCGTCGGTATGCGGAGTATTTCGCGGAGGTCGTCGAGCTGGAGCGGGTCGCTACGCGGATCTGCGAGTTCGCGCCCACGGTGATCCCGGGGCTGTTGCAGACGGCCTCGTACGCCGAGGCCGTCACGATCGCGGCGAACCCGTTCGTCACGGACGCCTACGTCGAGGAGAAGGTCGCGGGGCGCAGGGAGCGGGCGGAGATCCTCGGGGACGCTACACGGCCCGAGTATTGGGTGGTGCTGCACGAGAACGTGCTGTGGACGCCGGTGGGTGGGGCTGCCGCGGCAGCAGAGCAGTTGAAGCACATCGCAGCGCTGATGCAGGAGCGGACACTGTGGGTGGCGGTGATCCCGTACACGGCCGGAGCCCACGCCGCGATGGGCGGGATGCTCAAGCTCATGGAGTTCGAGGACGCCCCGCCGATCGCCTATACAGAGACGGAGTATTCGGGAACGCTCATCGACGATCCGGCCGTAGTGAAGCACGCTCAGCGCACATACGATCTACTGAGGGGCGCCGCGCTGTCGCCGGAGGCATCCCTGGCCCTGATCGAATCGGCGGCGGAGGACTACAGACGATGCGCGAGTACGACCTGAGCAACGCCCGCTGGCGCAAGAGCAGTTACAGCAACGGTCAAGGCGGCGACTGCGTCGAGGTCGCCGACGGAGTCACCGGTGTCGTGCCCGTCCGGGACTCCAAAGTCGCCGGCGGGCCCGTCATCATGATCGGCGCCGACGCCTGGGCCGCGTTCGTGGTCTCGTCCAGGATCACCGTGTAGCGCGTACCGTCCGCCCCGATCCGGCGCCGGGCGTGCATGCCCTCCGGGAGGTCGGGCAGGACCGGGGCCACGCCCGCCTCGGCGCGGATGGTGTCGAAGAGGGCGCGCATCACGGACGGTTCGGGGCGGGTCGCCAGGTACCAGGCCGTGCCGGCGCCGTACGCGTGGCGGGTGACGGACGGCATGACCTCCTGGGCGCCCTCCAGGACGACCTCCTCGGCCCACGTGCCGTCGGGGCGCGCGTCGAACTCCTCGACACGCAGACCCAGCAACTCCCGGAAGGGCGCCGGGTATCCGCCCAGGTGCACGCGGTCGTGCTCGTCGACGATGCCGGAGAAGTAGGAGAGCACCAGGGTGCCGCCGTCGTGGACGTACGCGCGGATGCGGGCCGCCGTCGCCTCCGAGACCGAGTACAGGTTGGGGACGACCAGCAGGCGGTAGGGCGTGAAGTCGGCGTCCACCGGCACCACGTCGCAGGCCACCGACGCGCCCCACAGCGGGCGGTGATGGGCGAGCATCGTGTCGAGGTACGTGACGCCCGCGCTGGGGTGCGCCTCCTGTTCCAGGGCCCACCAGTTGGGCCAGTCCATGAGGAGTGCCGCGTCGGCGGGCTCGGGCCGCGAGCCCAACAGGCCCGGATGTGAAGCCAGTTCGGCGCCGAGGCGCGTGACGTCGCGGAAGATCCGGGTGTCACGGCCACCGTGCGGGACCATCGCCGAGTGGAACTTCTCCGCGCCGCCTCGCGATGCCCGCCACTGGAAGAAGAGGACCGAGTCGGCGCCGTGGGCGACGGCCTGCCAGTTGTCCAGCTCCATGCGGCCCGGCGGCTTGCGGGCGTTGTGCTCCCGCCAGTTGACCGCGCTCGGCGCCTGTTCCAGGAGCAGCCAGGGCTGTCCGCCGCGCAGGCCGCGGATCACGTCGTACGAGAACGCGGTGCGGTGGAAGGAGTCCGGGTCGTGCGGGTCGGGGTAGGAGTCGTAGGAGACGATGTCCATCTCGCTCGCCCAAGTGAACAGGTCGAGGGTCGGGGCGATCGGGACGAAGTTCGTCGTCACAGGGACGGACGGGGCGAGGCGGTCCAAGACCCCCTTCTCCGCGCGGTAGCAGGCGAGGAGTTCGTCGGAGGAGAAGCGGAGGTAGTCCAGGCGCTGGGCCGGGTTGCGGAACGAGGGGGCCGTGCGCGGAGTGCCGATCTCCTGCCAGTCGCCGTAGCGCTGGGACCAGAAGTCCGTGGACCAGGCCGAGTTGAGGGCGTCGAGCGAGTCGTCGTAGCGGGCGCGCAGCCACGTACGGAAGGCGGCCGTCGACGTCTCGCAGTGGCAGTGGCGGGAGATGTGGCAGCCGAACTCGTTGCCGATGTGCCACAGGGCGAGCGCCGGGTGGTCGGCGTACCGGGTCGCCAACTGCTCGACCAGGCGCGTCGCGTACGTGCGGAAGACGGGGCTTGAGGGGCACCAGTGCTGACGCGAGCCGGGGTGCAGGCGGGTGCCGTCCTCCAGGACGGGCAGGGTCTCCGGATGCAGGCGGGCCAGCCAGGGCGGCGGGGACGCGGTCATCGTGGCGAGGCTGACGGCGACCCCGGTGTCCGCGAGCCGGTCGAGGTGGCCGTCGAGCCAGGTGAAGTCGTAGGCCCCGGGGGCCGGTTCGGTCCGCGCCCAGCCGAAGATGCCGAGGGTGACGAGATTGACCCCTGCCGCCGCCATCAACTCGGCGTCCTCGGCGTGGACTTCGGGCCCCCACTGCTCGGGGTTGTAGTCGCCGCCGTAGCCGAGCGAGCCCAGCCTGTCGTAGAGGTGGCGCAGGCGGCCCCCGGTCACTGCACGCCCCTCGTCTCCTGCTCCGCGCGCTTCTCGATACCGCGAAAGTGCGTGGCCATGGCCTCCTGCGCTCCGGCGACGTCCCGGGCGCGAAGCGCGGTGACGATGGCGCGGTGCCGGTCGACGGTGACCTCGGGGGCCGGGTCGCTGGACCACTGGCGGACGCCGGCGACGCGGTTGAAGACGTTCCAGAACGCGCCGAGCAGCTGGGGTATGAGTTCGTTGCCGAGGGAGCGGTAGAGCGTCTCGTGGAACTCGCGGTCCAGGCCGGCGAACGGCTCGTCGGCCTCTCCCGCCTCCCCCATCTTCCGCACGATGCTGTCGAGTTGGTCCAGGACGTCGTCCGCGGGCGGGGCGGCGGCGACCCGCCGGATGAGGCCCTCCTCCAGGATCTCGCGCAACTGGAGGATGTCGGCGAGGGCGTGCGCGTCATCGGCGGGGCGGACCAGGGTGCGGAAGGTCAGGCCGTCGGCGAGCGGGGTGAGTGATCCCTGGCCGACGTAGGTGCCGTACCCGTGCCTGATCTCCACGATGTCGAGTGCCTGGAGCGCCTTGAGCGCCTCCCGTACGGAATTTCTGCTCACCCCCAGCGTCTCCATCAACTCTGCCTCTGTGGGCAGGAGTTCACCGGGGCGCGACCCCGCGTCCAGGATCAGTTGCATCACCGCTCGCTGGACCTGGTGACTGACACGGGGCTGGCGGACGCCCCCGGCGCGAAGCTCGTCGGACATGCGCCGCATCGTAGGGGCTCCGGACGTCCCACGTCCCACCTCGGGCGAAATATCTCCCCCCGCGCTCCCCCGCACCCCCCTCGGACTCCGGCCCCCCGATCTCTTGCGCGATCTCTTGACCGGCCCCCCGGACGCTCTTATGGTCACGTCGCTACCAAGACGTAGGACGTTGGATCTCCCGAACTCCCCTACGGGGCCTGTCCCTTACTGGAGGCACCATGAGCGACCACGACGCCACCGGCCGCCGTTCCTTCCTCAAGTACTCCGGCGCCCTGGGCGCGGCCGCCGCCGTCTCCACCTCGCTGACCGCCTGTTCGTCGGGACCGAAGTCCACGAACGACACGGACGACGACGGGGGCAAGGGCGGATCGACGAGTCTCACCGCCGTCATCGGCTATGGGAACGACGGGAGCTGGGATCCGACGCAGACCGCTTCGGCGTTCGCGATGGCCGGCAACAACCACATCTACGAAGGCCTCGTCGAGACCGACCCGATCACCCGTGCCCCGTACCCGGCACTCGCCACCGCGGTGCCCGACGCCGCCCAACTCAGGGGCACCTCCTGGAAGTTCGCACTGCGCCCGGGCGCGAAGTGGCACGACGGGAAGCCGGTGACGGCGGACGACGTGGTGTTCGTCTTCGACCGGATCCTCGACCCGAAGACGCAGACCCTCGCCAAGGGCTTCTTCGAGAGCTGGCTGAAGGAGGTCAAGAAGGTCGACGAGTCGTCGGTGGAGCTGGTCCTGAAGTTCCCCTTCCCCGACGGCGTCGCCCGGCTGACCCTTGCCAAGATCATGCCGAAGCACGTCTACGCGAAGCCCGGCGCCTGGGACGAGGCGATGAAGGGCAAGGCCGTCGGCTCGGGCCCGTACAGGCAGACCTCGCACCAGCCGAAGACGAACACGACCTTCGAGGCGTTCGCCGACTACAACGGCCCGCGCAAGCCCGCCTTCACGAAGATGAACTGGCTGACCATCGTCGACGCCGCGCCGCGCGTCGCGAAGATCTCCGGCGGCAGCGCGGACGCGCAGATCGCGGACAACATCCCGTACGCCAACATCCAGCAGCTGGAGAAGGGCGGGCTCACCGTCGACGGCGGGGCCGGGATGAACAACCTGTTCCTGATGTTCAACACCGCGCACAAGCCCTTCGACGACGTCCGCGTGCGGCAGGCGCTGCACTACGCCATCGACAAGAAGAAGATGATCGCGGTCGCGCTCAAGGGCCATGGAAAGGCCGCGAGTTCGTTCCTCAACGAGGGCAACCCGACGCACCGCGCGGCGAGGACCGTCTACGACTACGACCCCGGGAAGGCGAAGAAGCTCCTCAAGGAGGCCGGGGTCAGCGGGCTGAGCATCAGCCTGATGGCGGTCAACGTGTCCTGGATCGTGGACTGCCTGCCCACCATCAAGGCGTCCTGGGACGCGATCGGCGTGAGGACCACGCTCGACCCGCAGGAGACCACGGCCGTCTTCACGAAGATGGACCAGAAGAAGGACTACCAGGTGGTGGCCGCCGCCTCGAACCCGAACCAGTTCGGCCTCGACGCGGACCTGATCATGCACTACAACTACGGGCCGGCCAACTTGTGGATGGGGTACGCCCGTTGGGCCGACAACTCCACCGCCAAGCAGCTCTTCAAGCAGATGGACCAGGCGACGCGCGAGCCCGACGCCGACAAGAAGAAGACGATGATCCAGGAGTACATCGACATCGTCGCCGAGCAGGCCGTCATCTACCCCGTCGTGCACAACGAGCTGATGACCGCCTGGGACCCGAAGAAGATCACGGGGGTGCAGGCGCAGCCCTACCCCGGGATCAACGTGCTCAAGGCGAAGCCGGCGACGGCATGACGGTCGTCGCCCGGATCCTCGCCCGCCGGCTCGCCCTGCTCGTCCCGCTGCTGCTCGGCATCGCCGCGTTCGTGTTCCTGGTGATGCGGTTCGCCGACATCGACCCGGCGTCCGCGTACTTCCAGGGCGCCAATCCGACGCCCGGACAGTTGCACGAGTTCCGCGAGCGCAACGGCCTGCTCGACCCGATGCCGCTGCGCTACCTGCACTTCGTCGGGGACCTGCTCCACGGCGACATGGGCATCAGCGTGCTGACCCGGCAGCCGGTCGTCGAACAGGTCACCACCGCGCTGCCGCTCACCCTGCAACTCACGTTCCTCGGGCTCGGCATCGCGGTCGTCGTCTCGCTGCTGCTCGGCATCAGCGCGGCCATCCACCGCGACCGGGCGTGGGACCAGATCGTCCGCGTCGTGTCGCTCACCGGCGTCGCCGCGCCGGGCTTCTGGCTGGCGCTGCTGATGATCCAGTACCTGGCGGTGGGCCAGGGCTGGTTCCCGACCGGCGGATACATCAACCCCGGTGACTCGCTGAGCGGTTGGCTGAGGACGATGACACTGCCCGCCCTCGCGCTGTCCCTGCCGGTCGCCGCGCAGCTCACCCGGATCGTGCGGACGGCCGTGGTGGAGGAGCTCGACAAGGACTACGTCCGCACGGCCGTCGGCAGCGGGCTCCCGCCGGTCGTCGTGGTCGGCCGCAACGTGCTGCGCAACGCCCTCATCAACCCGCTCACCGTGCTCGGACTGCGGGTCGGGTATCTGCTGGGCGGGGCGGTCGTGGTCGAGACGATCTTCTCGTTGCCGGGGATGGGGAAGCTGATGATCGACGCGGTGAAGAACGGGGACCCGGCTGTGGTGCAGGGGGTCGTGCTGACCACCGCCGTGGGGTTCGTCGTGGTGAACCTGGTGATCGATGTGCTGTATCTGCTGGTGAATCCGCGACTGCGGGGGGCGTCTTGAACGTGATCCGTGTCGGTGCTCGGGTCGCGGGGCTCCGCCCCGGGCCCCGCTCCTCAAGCGCCGGAGGGGCTTCATGATGCGGAGGAGCTTCATGATGCGGCCGGGCCACATGCTGCGCCGGTTGCCGCTGATGTCCCGTATCGCTCTCGGCGTGCTGGCGCTCGTCGTGCTCATGGCTCTCTTCGCGCCGCTTCTCGCCCCGCACGATCCCCTCGACCAGCAGCCGCAGGTCGGCGGGACCGGGCATCCGTCCGGCGCGCACTGGATGGGGCAGGACAGCCTCGGCCGGGACATCCTCAGCCGGCTGATGTACGGGGCCCGCTGGTCCCTGGCCATCGGGCTCGGCGCGACGCTGCTCGCGCTGCTCGTGGGCGCGGTCGTCGGCGCCGTCGCGGCGACGTCCCGCAAGGCCGTCGACGAGACGCTGATGCGCTGCCTCGACGTCGTCATGGCGTTCCCGGGCATCGCGCTCGCCGCCGTGCTCGTCGCGGTGTTCGGCGGCGGCATCCCCGTACTGATCTGCGCGCTCGCCTTCCTCTTCACACCGCCCGTCGCCCGCGTCGTGCGCGCCAACGTCCTCGACCAGTACGGCGAGGACTACGTCACGGCCGAGCGGGTCATCGGCGCCCGCACCCCGCACATCGTGATCCGGCACGTCGCCGTCAACTGCGCCGCCCCGATCCTCGTGTTCTGCACGGTGCAGGTCGCCGAGGCCATCGTCTTCGAGGCGTCGCTGTCCTTCATCGGGGCGGGCGTGCGGCCCCCGGACCCGTCGTGGGGCAGCGTCATCGCCGACGGCAAGAACATGGTCCTGATCGGCGGCTGGTGGGCGACCGTCTTCCCCGGCCTGCTCATGCTGCTCACCGTCCTGTCCCTGAACATCCTCAGCGAGGGCGTCTCCGACGCCTGGGCCGCGCCCGCCGCGCGCGACGTGACGACCAAGGAGGCCGACCGCCTGGAGACCCCGGCACCCGGCACCGGAAAGGTCCTCGAACTCCCCGGACTCACCGAGGCGGCGGCCCGCCTGCGGGCCCGCGCCCGGCCGCTGCCCGACGCCCCGCCGATCCTGTCCGTACGGAACCTCGCCGTCGGGTTCGACGCCCGGCACGGCGGCGTCGACATCGTGGACGGCATCAGCTTCGACGTACGCCCCGGCGAGTTACTCGGCCTCGTCGGCGAGTCCGGCTGCGGCAAGTCGCTGACCGCCCTGACCGTCATGGGCCTGCACCCGAAAGGCGCCCGCATCAAGGGGGAAGTCACCTTCGACGGAAGGGAGTTGACCGACCTCCCGATGAGCGCGCGGCGCCGCCTCCTCGGCCACGACATGGCGATGATCTACCAGGACGCCCTGTCCTCCCTCAACCCGGCGATGACCGTCCGGGCGCAGCTCAAGCAGGTCGTACGGCGAGGAGGGCGGCGCTCCCCCGCCGAACTCCTGCACCTGGTCGGCCTCGACCCGGACCGCACGCTGCGCAGCTACCCGCACGAGCTCTCCGGCGGCCAGCGCCAGCGCGTCCTCATCGCCATGGCGCTGTCCCGCGAACCGAAACTGATCGTCGCCGACGAACCGACGACCGCCCTCGACGTCACCGTCCAGGCCCAGGTCATCGAACTGCTGCTGCGCCTGCGCGCCGAACTGGGCTTCGCGCTCGTCCTTGTCTCGCACGACCTGGCGCTGGTCGCCGACGTCACGGACCGGGTGGTCGTCATGTACGGCGGCCAGATCGTCGAGACGGGCGTCACGGCCGACCTCGTCCAGTCTCCTCAACACCACTACACCCGCGGCCTGTTGGGCTCGGTCCTCTCCCTGGAGGCGTCGGCCGCCCGCCTCACCCAGATCAAAGGCGTGGTCCCGTCCCCGGCGGACTTCCCACCCGGCTGCCGCTTCACGGACCGCTGCCCGCTCGCGTCGGAGGTGTGCAGGGCGCAGGCGCCGGCCCTGCGGGGGCAGCACTCCCACAGCACGGCGTGCCACCACCCCGCCAGGGGCGCGGCCAGCCACGACGAACCGTCAGCCGCCGACCCGCCCCACGTCCCCACGGCGCGTGGCCCCCTGCCGGAGAGGGACCTCACATGACGACCCCCCTGGTCGAGTTGACCCACGTGCACGTAGTCCACAAGGCCCGCTCCGGAGGCCTCCTCACCCGCGACCACGTCCACGCCCTGACCGCCGCCGACCTCACCGTCGAACCCGGTGAGACCGTCGGCGTCGTAGGCGAATCCGGCTGCGGAAAATCCACCCTGGCCAAGGTCCTGGTAGGCGTACAGAAACCCACCACCGGCACCGTCACGCACCGCGGAGCGGACCTGTGGACGATGCCCCCGGCCGCCCGTCGCACCGCCCTCGGCACGGGCATCGGCATGATCTACCAGGACCCCTCCACGGCCCTGAACCGGCGGCTGACCGTACGGCAGATCGTGCGCGACCCGATGGACGTCCACCACCGCGGCACCCGCCCCGAACGGGACGACCGGGTGCGGGAGTTGCTGGGCCTGGTAGGGCTGCCGAAGTCGCTGGCCGACGTCCTGCCCGGCCAGCTGTCGGGCGGGCAGCGCCAGCGCGTCGCCATCGCCCGCGCGCTCGCCCTCGAACCCGACCTGGTCGTCGCCGACGAACCCACCAGCGCGCTCGACGTGTCCGTCCGTGCCCAGATCCTCAACCTCCTCCTCGACCTGAAGGAACGGCTCGGCCTCGCCCTCGTCTTCGTCTCGCACGACATCCGGACGGTGCGCCGGATGAGCGACCGGGTCATCACGATGTATCTGGGCCGGATCGTGGAGGAGGCACCGGCCGCCGTACTGGACCGGGCCCGGCACCCGTACACGCGCGCCCTGTTCTCGGCGACGCCCGGCCTGCTCGACCCGATCGACCCGATCCCGCTGGCCGGCCCGGTGCCGTCGGCGACGCGGCCGCCGTCCGGCTGCCCGTTCCGTACGCGGTGCTGGCGGGCGGACGACGTGTGCGCGGCGGCGATGCCGGACCCCGAGGGCGGGGCGGCGACCGGCGGCCACGTCTTCCGGTGCCACCACCCCGTACGTGAGGACCGGACCACGCACGACCTCGTACGGGAGGCCTCGCCGGGGTGAGGGGCCCTCACGGGCGGTGCGGCACCGTCCGCGCCGGGAGCCCGGCCGGGCGGGACGCCGGGCCCCCTGCGGGTGTTCGCCGGGGACGTGCGCGGCCGCGGCCCCGAAGTGAGCAGCGGGGTCCGGGGCAGAGCGCCGCGACCCGAGCGCAGATACCCTCCGCGCATGATCACCGGAACCCACACCGTCCTGTACTCGGCCGACGCCGAAGCAGACCGCGCCTTCCTCCGCGACGTGCTGCGCTGGCCTCACGTCGACGCCGGAGGCGGGTGGCTGATCTTCGCCGCGCCGCCCGGCGAGATCGCCCTGCACCCCACCGACTCCGCCCCCTCGCACGAGCTGATGCTGATGTGCGACGACCTGGCGGCGACCGTCGCCGAACTCGCCGCCCGGGGCGTCGAGTTCACCAAGCCGGTGGAGGAACTGCGCTGGGGGAAGCTGACCGCGCTGCGCCTGCCGGGCGGTGGCGAGGTCGGCCTGTACGAGCCGCTGCACCCGCTCGCCCACGGCTAGGGCGCCCCGAAGTCCACGTCCGCCGAGCGCAGCACACGCACGCCGCGCTCCGGGAAGTCGATGTGCCGGTAGATCTCGTTGTGGTGGGCGATCGACTGCTCCGGTGGAGCGAAATCCGTCGTGTCGGGCCTGACCGACGTGGTGTGCCCGTCGGCGACCAGCACCAGGTCGTAGCCGCGGCTCAGCGCCTGCCGCGCGGTCGTCTCCACGCAATTCTCCGTGGCGAACCCGGTGACCAGGACCTCGGTGACGCCGAGGTCCTGGAGCGCGGCGTCGAGTCCGGTCCGCAGGAAGGCGTCGGCGGAGGTTTTCTCCACCGTCGACTCATCCTCGTTCGGCCGGAGTTCGTCCACGACCGGGCCCTCGCCCCGCTGCCGGACCGTGACGACGGGCACGCCCGCGGCACGCGCCCGCTGCCGCAGCCCGGCGATGACGGCGACCGTACGGCCGGGCTCGTGCATGATCGGCACCATCGCCTCCTGCATGTCGATGACGAGGAGCGCGGGCCGGTGCGGGGTGGATGGCATGGCCGTACGGTAACCGCCGCCTCTCTACGGGGAGTTGAGAGGGGCGACGAGACCGGACTCGTACGCGACGATGACGAGCTGCGCGCGGTCCCGTACCGCCAGCTTGCCCATGATGCGGCTGACGTGGGTCTTCGCGGTGAGCGGGCTGAGGCCCAGCGTGTCGGCGATCTCGGTGTTGTTGAGGCCGCGCGCGACGAGCGTGAGCACCTGGCGTTCGCGGTCGGACAGGCCGGTCAGCGTGGAGTCGCCGTGCGGGGCGGGGATCTCGGGGGCGCGCAGCACACGGGAGATCAGGCGGGCCGTCGGACCGGGCGACAGCAGGGCCTCTCCGGCGGCCACCGTCCGTATGGCGTCGAGGAGTTCGGCCGGGCGGGTGTCCTTCACAAGGAACCCGGAGGCGCCCGCGCGCAGCGCCTCGACGACGTGCTCGTCGGTGTCGTACGTCGTCAGCATCAGGACCTTCACCCCGGCGAGGTCCTCGTCGGCGGCGAGCAGCCGGGTCGCCTCGATGCCGTCGAGGTCGGGCATGCGGATGTCCATGACGACCAGGTCGGCGCGGGCCGACCTGGCCAGCTCGACGGCCTCGCGGCCGGTGCCGGCCTGGGCGACGACCTCCATGTCGGGGGCGGACTCGACAAGCATGGCGAAGGCGGACCGCACGAGGGTCTGATCGTCGGCCAGCAGGACTCGGATCGTCACGGTGCGGCCTCCGCTGTGGGCGCGGTCGCGCCGTAGGTCGTCGGGCTCTCGTCGGCGGGTGCGGGTTCGTCGTGGTGGCCGGCGCCCCGCGGCGGAGCCGCTGATCGATACTGCTCCGCGCCCCCATGGGGCAGGGTAGCCGCCACCCGGAACCCCCCGCTCTCCCCCGGTCCGGCCTCCACCACGCCGCCCACACTCCGCGCCCGCTCCCGCATCCCCACGAGCCCGAACCCCGGCTCCGCCGAACTCGAAGGGCCCGTACCGTCGTCCACCACCGAGACCTCCACCGCCCCGGGAACGGCCCGCACCGAGACCCGCACCGACACCCCGGGCCCTCCGTGCCGCACCGAGTTCGTCAGCGCCTCCTGCACGATCCGGTACACGGCGGCGCCCACCGCGGGCGGCAGCTCCCCGGCGTCCACCTCGCACTGGACCGCGGCACCGGACGTACGGGCCGCCTCCGCCAGCTCCGGTATCCCGTCCACCCCCGGCAGGGGCCCGCGGGACTCGTCCGGCGAGGAGCGCAGCACCTCCAGCGTGGCGCGGAGTTCACCGCGGGCGGAGCGGCAGGTGCCGGCGATGTCGTCGAGGGCCTTGGCGACGGCGGCCCGGTCGAGGCGGTCGGGGTCGGCGTTCAGGACGTGGGCGGCGACCGACGTCTGCACGCCGACCAGGGTGATGCTGTGCGCGAGCAGGTCGTGCAGGTCGCGGGCGACGCGCAGCCGCTCCTCGGCGACCCGGCGCCTGGCCTCCTCCTCGCGGGTGCGCTCGGCGCGCTCGGCCCGTTCGACGACGGAGTCGACGTACTGCCGGTGCACCCTCGTGTAGACACCGAGCAGGACGACGGCGACGATCCAGCCGGAGATCTGCAGCGCCTCTCTGCCCTCCGCCATGCCCTGGCTGAACTTGACGACCAGCATCAGGCCGATGACGGCCGCACCGACGAGCGCGGAGCGCAGCGGGCGCCCTGTCATGGCGACCGTGAACAGGGCGACGAGGGAGACCAGCTGCGGCGCGGTGTGGTTGTAGTCCATGGCGTGGTACGGGCCGATGCAGACGACGACACCGAGGAACGAGACCAGCGGTGCGCGCCACCGCCAGATCGCCGGGATGTGCGCGGCCATCAGCAGCGTCCAGCCGACGGCGTCCGGCCGGCGCCCGTCGCCGTGGACGCCGAGCGCAAGGCCGACGGCGACGGCGGCCATCGCACAGGCGAGCACCACGTCCTGGCGCAGCAGCCGGGTGGGGCCCGGCCGCCCGCCGCGGCGCACGGGATCTTGCAGCATCAGCATGCCTTTGACGTCCACCGGCTCATCTTCCGTCAGGAGGGCGCCCCTCCGGCAGGGAGGGGCGCCCGGTTCGGTCAGGGGGTGCGGGCGAGGACGGGTTCCTCGGCCGGTGGCGGTGCGGCCGCGGCGGCCGTACGGGACAGCGCCCCCGGCCACCACACCTTCCGGCCGAGCGCGAGACTGGCCGACGTCACCAGGTACGTACGGACGAGGAACGTGTCGAGGAGCACACCGATCGCGATGACGAAGCCCAGCTCGACGAGTTGGACCAGCGGCATATTGGTGAGCACGGCGAACGTCGCGGCGAGGACCAGCCCGGCGGACGCGATCACGCCGCCCGTGGTGCGCAGCGCGGTGAGCGCCGCCGTGCCGGTGTCGGCGCCGCCGAGCACTTCCTCGCGCATCCGGTGCATCAGGAAGATCCCGTAGTCGACGCCGAGGGCGACGAGGAAGACGAACGAGAGGAGTCCGAGCCCGGGGTCGGTCCCTTCGAAGCCGAAGACCGGGCCGAAGACGAGCCCGCCGAGGCCGAGCGCGGCGCCCCACACGGCGACCACGGCGAGCAGCAGCATCAGCGGCGCGACGAGCGAGCGCAGCAGCGCGACGAGGATGAGCAGGACGGCGGCGAGCACGATCGGCACGACGACGAGCCGGTCGCGGGCGTTGGTGTCCTTCAGGTCGAGCTGCTGGGCGGAGGGCCCCCCGACGTAGGCGCCCTGCTTGTCGAGTCCGTCGCGCAGCGCCTCGATGGTGGCGGTCTCGGCGGCGCTCTGCGGCACGGCCTTGGCGACGACGCTGATCTCGGTCCAGCCGTCGCCGCTGCGTCCCACCCGTACGTCGGCGACGCCCGCGGTGTCGCGTGCGGTGGCCGCCGCCCGGTCGGCGCCCCGGGTCGGCGCGATGACGGTGAGCGGCTGGGTGCCGGTCTCCGGGTAGGCGGCGGCGAGGGTCTTCATCGCGGCCACGGAGTCCGGTGTGCTGGTGAAGGAGTCCTCCTGCTTGACGGCGCCGGGCAGGTTCAGCGCGCCGAGGGCGAGCGCACCGAGCGCGACGGCGCCGACGCCGAGGACGGTGAGCGGCCTGCGCCCGGCCGACGAACCCATCGCGGAGAACAGCGACTTGCGCGCCTTGGGCTGCGATCCGTATGCGGGGACCAGCGGCCAGAACACGCGTCGGCCGAGCAGCACGAGCACGGCGGGCAGCAGCGTCAGCATCGCGACGAGCGCGCACAGCACGCCCACGGCGCCCAGCGGGCCCATGCCGCGCGAGGAGTTGAGGTCGGCGGCGAGCAGGCACAGCAGCCCCGCGGCGACCGTCCCCGAGGAGGCGAGCACGGCGGGCCCGCACCCGCGCAGGGCGACCCGCATGGCGTCGTACGGCCGCTCGACGCGCCGCAGTTCCTCCCGGTACCGGTTCACGATGAGCAGCGCGTAGTCGGTGCCCGCGCCGAACACGAGGATCGTCATGACGCCGGAGCTCTGCCCGCTGATCGTGGTGCCGAACGCCGAGTGGAGCCCGTACGCGACGCCCATCGACAGGAAGTCGGCGACGCCCGCGACGACGAGCGGCACGAGCCACAGGAACGGGCTGCGGTAGATCAGGATCAGCAGGATCGCGACGACGACGACGGTCGTGTAGAGCAGCGGTCCGCCGAGCGAGTTGTACACCTCGCCGGCGTCGGTGGCCAGCGCCCCGGGACCGCCGACCTTCACGCTCATCCCGGCGTCGGTGTCGTGGGCGATGTCCCGTACGTCGTTCACGAAGGCGTCGCGGAGCTTCTCGTCGGTGCCGGGCGCGTTGCTGGCGACCGGGTACATCAGGGTGTCCCCGCTCTTCGAGGGCACGCCCTCGGGATCCCCGGCGAGCTTGAACTCCTCCGCGATGCGGGCGACTTGCCTGCCCGCGGTCTCCTTGTCGCCGGCCGTCAGTCCGCCGTCCCGGTGGTACACGAGCACCAGCTCGGTCGTCTCACCGCCCGGCAGCCGGTCCTGGATCTTCGCGACCTGCGTCGAGTCGGCACTCGCGGGCAGATAGTCGACCGCCCGGTCGTGCTGCACGTCACCGAGCTTGCCGGCGAACGGCCCGGCCAGCGCGAGCACGGCGATCCACATCGCCAGCAACGTCCATGGCAACTTCCTCGGCAGTCCCCCCATGAGCGGACCCCCATCTCTCTCGTCCCGAAATCCGACGAGTCCAGCCTCTTGGACGACCGAGCGGGATTCGTCGGACGAGAGATCGAGGGGTGCGCTACTCCCGGGGTGGGCCACGGGGCTGTAGTACTCCCGCGGGAGTACTACAGCCCCGCAAGGGGCGCGGGGAACTGCGCGACCAGCCACAACGGCGCGGCGCCCACGCACAAACCGCAACCGGCAACGGCGCTGAAGTCCCGGGGCTCCGCCCCAGACCCCGCTGCTCAACCGCCGCAGAGGCTTGATGTGCCCAGCCCCGTCAGGGGCGCGGGGAACTGCGCGACCAGCCACGACGGCGCCGAGGCTTGATGTGTCGGCGTATCAGCGGGGCGTGCGCGCCGCGGCGACCAG
This sequence comes from Streptomyces sp. NPDC052225, assembly GCF_040679615.1. Lineage (NCBI taxonomy): Bacteria > Bacillati > Actinomycetota > Actinomycetes > Kitasatosporales > Streptomycetaceae > Streptomyces > Streptomyces sp. NPDC052225. Next base: position 48,741 of record NZ_JBFAVD010000011.1, read on the forward strand.
CACCTGGTCGACCTCGTCCGTGCAGAGCGTCAGCGCCGCCCCCACCGTGCGGAGCACATCCCGCTCGGCCCCGGAGTACGGGCCGTCCGCGAGAGCGATCCGCGCGCCCTGGAGCAGGATCGACTCCCGCCCGGCCGGAGCCAGATGCGGGGTGAGCGGGTCGAGCGCCTCGTGCAGTTCGATGGCGAGCCCGGCGCCGCCCCCGCCGCACTGCTCGGGCATCCGCATCCGTCCCGCGTCGCTCATCAACGCCTCGACCAGCGCGGCGAGTTGCACCTCGGAGCAGTCGTCGAACCCGGCCCCGCGCAACGTCCCCACCGCACACTCAAGAGCGGACCGCGACGACACCCCGCCGGCGGCGAGCACCGCGAGGACCACCGTGTGCACGGCGTCCCGGAGCATCGCCGACAGACGGTGCGTGGTCGGGTGGTCGAGGGCCTCCGCGCCGAACCGCTCCTCGCAGGCCGCGCACTGCACGACGGGCCCGGTCTCGCCGCGCGGCAGCACGGGCACGCCGAGCACGCTGAACCGCCGCTTCCCGGTGCGCCGTTGGTAGTTGCGATCGCCACCGCAGCCTGGGCAGAAGAACTCCCCGTCCCCCACGGTGGTCCACGCGGTGTGCACGCCGAGGACCCGGGAGAGTCCGGCCTGTCGCATACGTCCCCAGATCGGCAGCACGTCGCACACCTCCGTAACGGCGCCGCAACATCGCGGCGTTGGCGTGATGTTAGCCACATTGTTGATGCGACGTCAGTACCTTGGTCACGCCGAGGTCACGGAGCGGGGCCCCAGTGGCCGATACACGCCACGGCCCCGCACACCCACAAAAGGTGTACGGGGCCGCGAACGGGCAGCTCAACCGCCTCAGCGGGTCGCGCGGTTGACGGCGGAGACGACCGCCTTCAGCGACGCACGTGTCGTATTCGCGTCGATGCCGATCCCCCACAGAACCTTGTCGCCGATCGCGACCTCGATGTACGAGGCGGCCACGGCGGACGCACCCTCGCTCATCGTGTGCTCCTGGTAGTCCAGCAGGCGGGCGTCGATGTCGATGCCTTGCAGCGCGTGGAAGAAGGCCGAGATCGGACCGTTGCCGGTGCCGACCAGGACCTGCTCGACGCCGTCGACCTCGGCCTCGACGGTCAGCGTGTCGACGCCGTCCGTGTCGGTGGTCGTCTGGCCCGTCTTGACCTGGATGCGGCCCCACGGGTTGTTCGGGTTCGGCAGGTACTCGTCCTGGAAGACGCTCCAGATCTCCTTCGGCGTGACCTCGCCGCCCTCGGCGTCCGTCTTCGCCTGGATGACCTTGGAGAACTCGACCTGCATCCGGCGCGGCAGGTCCAGGCTGTGGTCGTTCTTCAGGACGTACGCGATGCCGCCCTTGCCGGACTGCGAGTTGACGCGGATGACGGCCTCGTAGGAGCGGCCGACGTCCTTCGGGTCGATCGGCAGGTACGGGACGGCCCACTCGATGTCGTCGACGGTGACGCCCTTGGCGGCCGCGTCGGCCTCCATCGCGTCGAAGCCCTTCTTGATGGCGTCCTGGTGGGAGCCGGAGAAGGACGTGTAGACCAGGTCGCCCACGTACGGGTGGCGCGGGTGGACCTCCATCTGGTTGCAGTACTCCCACGTACGACGGATCTCGTCGATGTCGGAGAAGTCGATCTGCGGGTCGACGCCCTGCGAGAACAGGTTCATGCCCAGGGTCACCAGGTCGACGTTGCCGGTGCGCTCGCCCTGGCCGAACAGGCAGCCCTCGATGCGGTCGGCGCCGGCCATCAGGGCCAGCTCGGCGGCGGCGACGGCGGTGCCGCGGTCGTTGTGCGGGTGGACGGACAGGCAGACGTGCTCGCGGCGCGACAGGTTGCGGCCCATCCACTCGAAGCGGTCCGCGTGCGTCGACGGCGTCGAACGCTCGACCGTGGCGGGCAGGTTGAGGATGATCTCGCGCCCCTCGGCCGGCTGCCACACGTCGCAGACGGCCTCGCAGACCTCCAGGGCGAAGTCCAGCTCGGTGTCGGTGAAGATCTCGGGGCTGTACTGGTAGCCGAACTCGGTCTCGGGGCCGAGGATCTTCTCCGCGTACTCCATGACCAGACGCGTGCCGTCGACGGCGATCTGCTTGATGTCTTCCTTCGAGCCGCGGAAGACGACGCGGCGGAAGACCGGCGCGGTCGCGTTGTACAGGTGCAGCGTCGCGCGCTTGGCGCCCTTGAGGGACTCCACGGTCCGCTCGATCAGGTCCTCGCGGGCCTGCGTCAGTACGGAGATCGTCACGTCGTCCGGGATCGCCCCCGGCTCTTCGATGATGGAGCGTACGAAGTCGAAGTCGGTCTGGCCGGAGGCCGGGAAGCCGACCTCGATCTCCTTGTAGCCCATCTTGACCAGCTGGTCGAACATCCGGCGCTTGCGCTCGGGCGACATCGGGTCGATCAGGGCCTGGTTGCCGTCGCGCAGGTCCGTGGAGAGCCAGCGGGGAGCGACGGTGATCCGCTTGCCCGGCCAGGTGCGGTCGGGGATGTCCACCTGGTCGTACTGGCCGTACTTGTGGATCGGCATGCTGCTGGGCTGCTGGCGGTTCGCCATGATGCGTGGGCTCCTCGAGAGGTGGGCCGGTCAGTCGGCCGACGGCGCAACGCCAGACTCCGCGGGGAGGGGGTCGGCCTCGACTACAGGCCCTCGCCGCGGCAGCTAAGGAGAAGCAGCCCGATACGCATGATGCCGAGCACACTAGCCCAGGCTCGCCGGGGACGGAGGCCCGTATCAGTATGCGGGACCGCCGTTAGGTAACGGGTAAGAGGTGATCAATACCTCTATTTCACTAATCATGGTTGCAGGTAGTGACAGCGGCATGACCCAGTGCCACATTGCCACGCATGACCGCCAACCAAGCGGGGAACCCGAAGGGGTTCGAGCCCGTTTTCTGCACCATCGTGCCGCCCCACATCCTCGACAAGGCCGCCCGTGCCGAGGACTCCGCGATCGCCGCCAAGGCCCGCAAGACCCTGGAGCGCGACGCGTTCGAGCGCACCCACCGCCGGATGACGACCGTCATCGGCGCTCCGTCCGTGGCGCCGCCGCCCGAAGCGGGGGCTCAGAAGCCGCACCGCACCATCTACGACGCCAAACACGGCACCAACCTGCCGGGGCGCAAGGTGCGCGGGGAGGGCGACAAGCCCGGCAAGGACGCGACCGTCAACCGCGCGTACGCGGGCCTCGGCGCCACCTTCGAGCTGTACCTGGAGAAGTTCGCCCGCTACTCCATCGACGGCAACGGTCTGCCGCTGATCGCGACGGTGCACTACTCCGAGGACTACAACAACGCCTTCTGGAACGGCGAGCAGATGGTGTTCGGAGACGGGGACGGCGAGATCTTCCTCGACTTCACCATCCCCGTCGACGTCATCGGCCACGAGCTGACCCACGGCGTCACGCAGTACACGGCGAACCTGACGTACTTCGGCCAGCCGGGCGCCCTGAACGAGTCGATGTCCGATGTGTTCGGCTCGCTGATCAAGCAGTACACGCTGGGCCAGACCGCCGCCGAGGCCGACTGGCTGATCGGCGCCGGACTGCTCGCACCGCGCATCCACGGCGTGGCCCTGCGCTCCATGAAGGCCCCGGGCACCGCCTACGACGACCCGGACCTGGGCAAGGACCCGCAGCCCGCCGACATGGACCACTACGTGCGCACCGGCCGCGACAACGGCGGCGTGCACATCAACTCCGGCATCCCCAACCACGCCTTCTACATCCTGGCCGAGTCGCTCGGCGGGCACGCGTGGGAGCGGGCCGGGCAGATCTGGTACGACACCCTCACGGGCGGCAAGCTGAAGCAGGACTGCTCGTTCGCCGACTTCGCGAAGGAGACGGTGCAGTCCGCGCAGGCCCGCTACGGCGGCGGCGAGGAGTACCAGTCGGTGCTCAAGGCGTGGGAGCAGGTCGGGGTGCCTACTCAGTAGGCGCACGCTGCGGTAGACAGGGAGCCATGCGGATTCAGGTCTCACGCACGGGCGGATTCGCCGGCATCGACCGGCACGCGGCCGTCGACACGGCGGGCCGTGCCGACGCCCATGAATGGCACGCCCTGGCCGAGAAGGCGATGGCCTCCGGCCGGGGCACGCCACCGATCGGCGTGCCCGACGGATTCAGCTACACCATCACCGTGGACGGGAAGACCGTGTACTGCGCGGATCCCCGCCTCACCGAGGAACAGCGCAAATTGATCACGCGGGTGCTCAAAGAAGGGGCGTAACACCGAGCGGGCTCAACTCCCTGTCACTGCACGGCCGTTGACTTCCTACCGGTCGGTACGGAAGATCGCGGCCATGACAGCGACCCCGGACGACGCAGCCCTGCCCCCGTTCCCGCCCGGTTTCCTGTGGGGCGTCTCCACCTCGGCCCACCAGATCGAGGGCGCCGTCGAAGGGCGCGCGCCCTCCGTCTGGGACGTGTTCGGCGACGAGCCCGGCCGGATCAAGGACGGTTCGACGGCGCGGACGGCCTGCGACCACGTGGCCCGCTACCGCGAGGACGTGGCGCTCGTCCGGGACCTCGGCGTGGACGCCTACCGCTTCTCCGTCTCCTGGCCGCGAGTGCTCGCACCGGGCGGCCTCGACTTCTACGACCGGCTCGTCGACGAGCTGTGCACGCAGGGCGTACGGCCCGTGCCGACGCTCTTCCACTGGGATCTGCCGGTGGGCCTCGACTGGCTGGAGCGGGACACGGCGTCCCGTTTCGCGGAGTACGCGGCGACGGTCGCGGCCCGCCTCGGCGACCGCGTCAGCAAGTGGATCACCCTCAACGAACCCGCGGAACACACCCTGTTGGGCCATGCGCTCGGCGAGCACGCCCCCGGCAAGAAGCTCCTCTTCGACGCGCTGCCGGTGGCCCATCACCAGCTCCTCGCGCACGGACTCGCGGCGCGGGCGCTGCGCGCGGCGGGCGCGGACGACATCGGCATCGCCAACTCGCACGGCCCGACCTGGCCCGCCTCCGACGACCCGGCCGACGTCGGGGCGGCCGACCTCTACGACGTCATCCTCAACCGGCTCTTCTCCGACCCGCTGATCCTGGGCCGGTACCCCGAAGGCTTCGGCGAGCTGATGCCCGGCGGCGACGTCGGGGCCGACCTGAAGGTGATCTCCGAGGGAACCCTCGACTGGTACGGCATCAACTACTACCAGCCGACCGAGGTGGGCGCCCCCGGCACCGAGGACGTCGAGTTCGCCGGCCTGACACTCCCCGCCGAACTCCCCTTCTCCGTACGGAGGATCGAGGACTACCCGACGACGGACTTCGACTGGCCGGTGGTGCCCGAGGCCCTCACGGAACTGCTCACCGGCTTCCACGAGCGGTACGGCGACCGGCTGCCCCCGCTCGTCGTCACCGAGAACGGATGCGCGTACGAGGGTCTCGACGACCGGGACCGGATCGCCTACCACGACGGCCATCTGCGGGCGCTGCACCGGGCGTTGGAGGCGGGCGTCGACGTACGCGGCTACTTCGTCTGGTCGCTCCTGGACAACTTCGAATGGGCCGAGGGGTACTCGAAGCGGTTCGGCCTGGTCCACGTCGACTACGCGACGCAGGTGCGCACGCCGAAGGCGTCGTACGGCTGGCTGCGCGACGCCCTGCGCGCCCAACGCCCGTGACAGGGCTCGCCCTCGAGGAGCCCGGCCGGCGGGTCGGGCGGGGCTGGACGGCGGCGCTCTCGCTCGCCAACGGGGCGATCTGGGTGGGCTGGTACGGCCCGCTCCAGATCCTCCTCGCCCGCCAGTGCGAACACGTCGCCCCCGGCGCCGGCATGTCGAAGGAGTCGCTGCTCGCGTGGGTGACCGGGGTGGGCGCGGTGGTGTCCCTCGCCGCGAACCCGCTGTTCGGGGCGCTGTCCGACCGGACGGTGTCGCGCTACGGGCGGCGCACGCCGTGGATCGTGGCGGGCGCGGCGGGCGGCGCGCTCTCGCTGTTGCTGCTCGGCGGCGCGGACGCGGTCCGGGTCCTGTTCGTGGGCTGGTGCCTGGTGCAGCTCACCCTCAACGCGTCGTTCGCGGCGGTCACCGCGGCCGTCCCCGACCGCGTGCCACGGCTTCAACGGGGCTCCGTGGGCGGCTGGTTGGGGGCGGCGCAGATCCTGGGCGTGGTCGTCGGCACCGGCCTCGCGACGGCGGCCGGCGGCATCGGCGCGGGATACGCGGCCTGCGCCGCCTTCACCCTCCTCGGCGTCGCCCCGTACGTACTGCGCCATCCGGACCTGCGCCTCGACCCGGCGGCACGGCCCCCGTGGTCGTGGCGGGAGTTCGCGCGGGGCTTCTGGCTGAGCCCGCGCACGCACCCGGACTTCGCCTGGGCATGGCTGACCCGCTTCCTGATCAACCTCGGCAACGCACTGGTCCTCCTCTACCTCTTCTTCTACCTCCGGGACCAACTCGCCTACGACGACCCCGAGTCGGGGGTCCTCGTCCTCACCGCAGTGAACGGGGCGACGCTCCTCGCCACCGTGGTCGTCGGCGGCGTCTGGTCGGACCGGGTGGGCCGACGCAAGCCGTTCGTGCTGTGGTCGGGCGTGCTGATGGCGGTGGCGACGGGCCTGCTCGCGTGCTGGCAGACGTGGCCGGGCGCGCTGGTCGCCGCGGCGGTCCTCGGCATCGCGTTCGGCGTCTTCACATCGGTCGACTTCGCGCTCATGACGGACGTCCTGCCGAAGGCGCTCGACCGCGGCAAGGACCTCGGCGTCATCAACATCGCCAACTCCCTGCCCCAGGTCGCGGCACCGGCGCTCGCCGCGCCTCTGGTCAACGATCTCGGCGGATACCGGGTGCTGTACCTGGTCGCGGCGGCGGTGGGCCTCGCCGGAGCAATTCTGGTGCGCCGGATCCGAGGCGTCGCATAAGGTCCGGCCATGCCTACCGATCTTCTCGCCGAGCTGGAGAGCTACTACGACGCCGTGCCGCGCGCGGCGTCGCGCGTCGAGGACTTCGGCTCCCTCACGCTCTTCGTCCGCGAAGGCGCGGGCTGGCCGTACTACGCGCGTCCCGCCCTGCGCGCGGACGCCCCGCCGCCGAGCGTCTCCGACGTACTCGAAGTCCGCGCCCGGCAGCGGGAGTTGAAGATCCCCGAGGCGTTCGAGTGGGTGGCCGAGACGACCCCGGGCCTGCGCGAGGCCGCCGAGGCGGCGGGCCTGCGGGTCCACGCGCACCCCCTCATGGCACGCGAGGCGGGGGGCCCGACCGGCGAACCCCACCCCCTGGTACGCGTCCTGGACGCCGACGACCCGTTCCTGGCGGGGGCGCTCGCGCTGCCGCACGTGGCGTTCGCGCACCCCGGCACCGCGGTCGGCACGGCGGGCGCCACCGAACTGACCGCGGCGCTCACCGAACGGGCCACGGACGGGGCGCTGCCCGGTTACCAGGCCCGGATGCGGGCCGGGCAGGTCGTCGTCGCGGCGGCCGTCGAGAACGGGGTCGTGGTCAGCTCCGGCCTCCACCTGCCCGTCGGCACCGTCACGGAGATCGCCGGCGTCGGCACGCTGCCCGCGTCGCGGCGCCGGGGCCTGGGTCTGGCGGTGACATCGGCGCTGGTCGCCCATGCGGTGGCCTCCGGCGTGAGCACGGTGTTCCTCTCGGCCGGTGACGACGATGTGGCCCGCATCTATGCGCGGCTGGGCTTCACCCCGGTGGGCACGGCGATGATCGCCGAACCCGCCTGATTCAAACGCTGATTGAGCAATTCAAGCCCATCTCGGCACCGGTCGAGCACTTCAAGCCCCTGCGGCGATTGAGCAGCGGGGTCCGGGGCGGAGCCCCGGGGCCTCAGCATCGTTGCCGGGTGCGGCTCCGTGGGGGCTGGTCGCGCAGTTCCCCGCGCCCCTTCAGGGCGCTTAAAGCACCCCCGCGTCCTTGGCGGACCACACAGATGGGTACACCGGGCGGTACCCCAGCTCATGCCTGATCCGGGACGTGGACACCACCCCGCACCAAGGATCCGGGTCCACCTTGTCGTACACCTGCGCCGGCACCGCCATCCCGTTCAGCTGGAACAGGTCCACCGTCGTCACCGGCGCGTCATCGGCGATGTTGTACACCCCGGACGCCCCCTCCGCGTACAGCAGCCGCCGCAACCCCTGGGCCACGTCCACGTGATGCCCCATGTGAAGGCGCTGCGTCGCAGGCCAGTCGGGCGCCCACCGCATCACGTCGACCAGGTGCGGATCCCCGTCCCCGTACACGAACGGCAGCCGCCCGATCCGCAGGTCACCGAGACCGTCCATCGCCCCGAGCGCCCGCTCCGCCTCCCACTTGGACTCGGGGTACGCGCCCCACATGCCGCCGCCCGGCACCGTCTCGTCGCTCTCCACCAACGGCCTTCCCCGCCCGGCGCCGTACACCAGCGACGTACTGACCTGCACGAACCGCCGCACGCCGGAGGCCACCGCCGCGCGCCCCAGCTCGATCGCCGCGTCCCGGTTGACCGCCCGCGCCTCCTCGTCCGGCACTCCACGGAACGCCGCCGCGACGTTCACCACGGAGTCCACCCCCGCGGTCGCCTTGCCCAGCACGTCGACGTCGCGCAGATCGCCGAGAACCACCTCCGCGCCGAGCTCCGCGAACCGCTCCCCGCGGGCCGCGTCCCGGACCAGCACGCGCACCCGGTCCCCCTGCGGAGCGCTCTGCAGCAGCCGCGGTACGAACCGCTTCCCGACCTGTCCCGTCGCACCCGTCACCAATGTCAGCATGGCCGCCTCCTCGCTGTCGTAGCCATGCCTGAAGCCTCGGCGAACTCCGCTCGCGGCGGGAGAGACGCGTTTATCCAGGGACCGGCACTCCCTGGATACGCCCTGGCCGCACGCCCCGCTCCGCGCGATCCTGAAGAGGTGAACCGAGCCGAACTCGCCGACTTCCTGCGCCGCTGCCGCACCCGCCTGGCCCCTTCCGACGTGGGCCTGACCGAAGGACCGCGGCGGCGTACGCCGGGCCTGCGCCGCGAGGAGGTGGCGCAGCTCGCGGGGATGTCCGCGGACTACTACACGCGGCTCGAACAGCGCCGCGGCTCGCATCCTTCGCGGCAGATGCTCACCGCGCTGGCCCGCGCGCTGCGGCTGACGGACGCGGAGCGCGACCACCTGTTCCATCTGGCGGGCGAGGAGCCGCCGAGGCCCGGCGGCTCCTCGGGGCATGTGCGTCCGGGGCTGCTGCTGGTCCTGGACCGGCTGCACGATCTGCCGGCGAGCGTGATGAGCGACTGGGGCGAGATGCTCGCGCAGAACACGATGTCGATGGCGCTGACCGGCGACCACGAGGGCACGAACCTGATCCGCCGCTGGTTCACGGTGCCGGGCGCCCGCGACCTGTTCCCCGCGCAGGCCCACGCGGTGCACGCCCGCAGCCATGTGGCGAGCCTGCGCGCGGTCACCGCCGCCCGCCCCGACGACCCGGGCCCGGCCGCGCTCGTGGCCGAACTCCGGGCTGCGTCACGGGAGTTCGAGGAGCTGTGGCAGTCGCACGAGGTCACGGTGCGCCGCCCGTCGCCGAAGCGGTTCCTGCACCCGGTGGTCGGCGTTCTCGACCTGGACTGCGAGGTGCTGACCGGCGACGGCCACAGCCAGCAGCTCGTCGTGCATTCGGCGCGGCCGGGCTCGGACACGTACGAGCGTCTCGAACTGCTGCGGGTGATAGGCCTCCAGGACCTGACCCCGAGCGCGTAGAAGACGCGTAGAACTCCTAGAAGCCCAGCTTGCGCAGCTGGCGCGGGTCGCGCTGCCAGTCCTTGGCGACCTTCACGTGCAGGTCGAGGTAGACCGGCGTACCGAGGAGGGCCTCGATCTGCTTGCGGGACTTGATGCCGACGTCCTTGAGGCGCTTGCCCTTCGGGCCGATGATGATGCCCTTCTGGCTGGGGCGCTCGATGTAGACGAAGGCGTGGATGTCGAGGAGCGGCTTGTCGGCGGGGCGGTCCTCGCGCGGCAGCATCTCCTCCACGACGACGGCGATGGAGTGCGGCAGCTCGTCCCGTACGCCTTCGAGCGCGGCCTCGCGGATCAGCTCCGCGACCATGACCTGCTCGGGCTCGTCGGTGAGGTCGCCCTCGGGGTAGAGCGCCGGTCCCTCGGGCAGCAGCGGCACGATCAGATCGGCGAGCAGGCCGACCTGCTTGTCGCCGACGGCGGAGACGGGGATGATCTCGGCCCACTCGAAGCCGAGCTCCTTGCCGAGCTGGTCGATGGCGATGAGCTGCTCGGCGAGCTGCTTGCTGTCGACGAGGTCGGTCTTCGTCACGATCGCGATCTTCGGCGTCTTCTTGATCGACGCCAGCTCCTTCGCGATGAACCGGTCGCCGGGGCCGAGCTTCTCGTTGGCGGGCAGGCAGAAGCCGATGACGTCGACCTCGGCCCACGTGGTGCGCACGACGTCGTTCAGGCGCTCGCCAAGGAGCGTGCGCGGCTTGTGCAGACCCGGGGTGTCGACCAGGATCAGCTGCGCGTCGTCGCGGTGCACGATGCCGCGCACCGTGTGCCGGGTGGTCTGCGGCTGGTCCGCGGTGATGGCCACCTTCTTGCCGACCAGAGCGTTCGTGAGGGTGGACTTGCCCGCGTTGGGGCGGCCGACGAAGCACGCGAAACCGGCGCGGTGGGCAGGTCCGGCGGCAGGGGTGTGAACGCTCATGGGCCCCATTGTCCCTGATACCGCAGGCGCCGCTGCACCGTGAGACATCGGTAACACCTCGGCAACACGAAACACGGCGGAAACGCGTGGGTACGGATTCGGAAACGCGGGACCGTGACGCTGGCCCGCATGACCGTCCTCGCCGCCCCCGCACTCGATACCGGCGACACCGCATGGCTGCTCGCCGCCACCGCCCTCGTCCTGCTGATGACGCCCGGACTCGCCCTCTTCTACGGCGGCATGGTCCGCACGAAGAGCGTCCTCAACATGCTCATGATGAGTTTCGTGTCGATCGCCCTGGTCACGGTGGTGTGGCTGGTCGCCGGCTACTCCCTCGCCTTCGGCGACGACGCCTTCGCCGGCCTGATCGGCGGCCTCGACCACGCGGGCATGGCGGGCGTCGGCCCCTCCGACGTCACCGGCACGGTCCCCACCTTCCTCTTCACCACCTTCCAGCTGACGTTCGCGATCATCACGGCGGCGCTGATCAGCGGAGCCGTCGCGGACCGCACCAAGTTCGGGGCGTGGCTCGTCTTCGTACCGGTGTGGGCACTGCTCGTATACGTTCCCGTCGCGCACTGGGTCTGGGGCCCGGGCGGCTGGGTCGCGCACCGGCTGGGCGCCCTGGACTTCGCGGGCGGCCTGGTGGTCGAGATCGCCTCGGGCGCGTCCGGTCTGGCGCTCTGCCTCGTCCTCGGCCCGCGCATCGGGTTCAAGAAGGACGCGATGCGCCCGCACAACCTGCCGATGGTGCTCATGGGCGCCGGCCTGCTCTGGTTCGGCTGGCTCGGCTTCAACGGCGGCTCGGCACTCGGCGCCAACGGCCTCGCCGCCGCCTCCCTCTTCAACACCCTGATCGCGGGCTGCACCGGCCTGCTCGGCTGGCTGTTCGTGGAGCAGAGGCGCGACGGGCACCCGACGACGTTCGGCGCCGCGTCCGGCGCGGTGGCCGGCCTCGTCGCGATCACCCCCGCGTGCGGCGTCGTGGGCGTCATCGGCGCGGCGGTCGTCGGCCTCGCGGCCGGTGTCGTCTGCTCGTACGCCGTCGCCTGGAAGTTCCGCTTCGACTACGACGACTCCCTCGACGTCGTCGGCGTCCACTTCGTCGGCGGTGTCGTCGGCACGGTCCTCATCGGCCTGTTCGCCACCTCCGCCATGACCGGCTCGCCGGCCAGGCAGGGCCTCTTCTACGGGGGCGGGTTCGGGCAGCTCGGAAAGCAGCTGCTCGCGGTCGTGGTCGTGGCGGCGTACACCTTCCTCGTGACGTACGGGATCGGGAAGGCCATCGACAAGCTGATGGGCTTCAGGGCGTCCGCCGAGGACGAGATGACGGGCCTCGACCAGACGGTGCACGCGGAGAGTGCGTACGATCACGGCGTCCTGAGTGCGTCCACGCACCCCGCGCACATCCCCGCCGCCCTCGTAGGAAAGGCCAAGCAGCCATGAAGCTGATCACCGCGGTCGTCAAGCCGTTCCGCCTCGACGCGGTCAAGACGGCGCTGCAGGAACTGGGCGTGGACGGTCTGACGGTGACCGAGGCCAGCGGTTACGGCCGCCAGCGCGGGCACACCGAGGTGTACCGCGGCGCCGAGTACCAGGTCGACCTCGTGCCGAAGGTACGGATCGAGGTCGTCGTCGAGGACGCGGACGCCGAGCCCGCGATGGACGCCGTCGTGCGCGCCGCCCGCACCGGCAAGATCGGCGACGGCAAGGTGTGGTGCATGCCGGTCGACTCGGTGGTGCGGGTACGCACCGGCGAGCGCGGCCCGGACGCCGTCTAGCCCGTACGGACAAACGACGGAGCGCGGCCGGAGGCATCTCTGCCTCCGGCCGCGCTCCGTCGTCAGGCGGTGCTACTGCCGGTCGCTCACAGGCCGGCGCCGCACACCGGCCAGGCGTTCGGGCCCTGGTCCGCGAGGACCTTGTTGGCGACGGTGATCTGCTCGCTCTGGCTGGCCTGGTGCGCGGAGGCCGCGTACTGCGTGCCGCCGTAGGCGGCCCAGGTGGACGGCGTGAACTGGAGGCCGCCGTAGAAGCCGTTGCCCGTGTTCGCCGCCCAGTTGCCGCCGGACTCGCACTGCGCGACGGCGTTCCAGGAGCTCGCCGGGGCAGCGGCGGTCGCCGCGGAGGCGGTGCCCGTACCGGCGATCACCATGGCGCCGGCAGCACCGGCGAGGGCGCCGGCGGTGGCGAGACGACGGACGCGGGACGAGGACTTGAGAGCAGCGGAGAACACGTAGAACAGCCTTTGTTCGGGGACGGGGGTGTCGCGGCGCCTCCCGTGGACGGGACGCTGCGAGAGCGATCGGCGCCCGGCGACTGATCCACCATGACCGGCGCACCCCGCCCGCCCCAGGGGACCTAAGTCCCGTCGGCGGGACTTAGGTCCCGGATTCCCGGTCCGCCGCCGCGGGCCGGACGCTCCGGGCCGAGGGCCCCGCCGCCCTTGCGCCGCACGGCCGGCGCCCGCCCGAACGGCACGGAGCCGGGCCGGGACCAAAGTCCCGGCCCGGCTCCGACGTGACCGTCTTCACGCACTTCGGGCGAAAGCCGCTCCAGTGCTGGGATCGGGCATTTCGCTGTGACGCACGCCTCCCGGGGACTCCGTGCTCAGCCGGCCTCGACGGACGCCCGGAGCGACCCGTCGGCCGCCGCCAGGAACACCGGCGTCCCCGCCCCGCCCAGATCCCGTACGGCCGCCAGATCCGCGGCCGCGACGGACTCGGCCGCGGAGACCACGGCCGCCGCCTCCAGGGACTGCGCGCCGGACGCCACGGCCATGGCCACGGCGGTCTGCAGCGCGCTCAGCTTCAGCGAGTCCAGGGCGACGGTGCCCGCGACGTACGTACGCCCGGTCTCGTCGCGCACGGCCGCGCCCTCGGGCACGCCGTTGCGGGCCCGCGCGGAGCGGGCCAGGGTGACGATCTTGCGGTCCTCGGGGCCGAGGTCGGTGCTCTCAGTCATGGGGTGAGCATAAGAGCCCGGGTACGACCCCCCGGCTCCCGGCCTCCCCCGCTCATCCTGCGACCGGGTACATCGACCCGCGCCGCCCCTCCGGCGAAGCCAGCCACTCCAGCTTGGCCGCGGTGTCGGCCTCGGGCAGCGGCGTGTGCAGGACGACGGTCAGGTCCGGGCGGGCCGGTACCTTCATGGCCGTCGACTCGACGACGAGCAGCCCCGCCACCGGATGCTCCAGCTCCTTGCGGATCGTGCCCTGCGCCTTGATGTCACGCCGCTCCCACAGCGCCGCGAACTCCGGGCTGGCCTCCTTCAGCTGGGCGACGACGTCCTGGAACGCGGCGTCGTCCGGGCAGTCCGAGCAGGCCTGGCGGAACTGGGCCACGACCGTCTCCGCGTTCTCCTCCCAACTCGCGCTGCGCGAGCGGTAGAGCGGGTCGGTGAAGAAGTCCAGGATGCAGTTCTGCGTGTTCTCCGGGCGCATGCCGAGCACCATCGCCGCCGCGTGGTTGTACATCACGCAGTTGTAGTAGCCGTCCATGATGTGCGCCGGATACGGCATCCATGTGTCGATCAGCCGCCGCAACTGCTCGCCGCCGCTCGCCTGGTACGCCGGATCGGCCTGCGGCGCGGGCGGGTTGAGCCCCGCGAGGACGTACAGGTGCCGGCGCTCGGCGTCGCTCAGCCGCAGCACCCGCGCGACCGCGTCGAGCACCTGCGGCGACACCGAGATGTCGCGGCCCTGCTCCAGCCACTGGTACCAGGACGCCCCGACCCCGGCGAGCACGGCGACCTCCTCGCGCCGCAGTCCGGGGGTGCGCCTGCGGGCACCGCCGTCGGGCAGCCCGGCCTGCGCGGGCGTCACCCGGGCCCGCCGGCTCATCAGGAACTCCCGCAGTTCGCCCAGCCGATGGGCCTTGCGCGCCTCGCTGTCCGCGTCAGCCACGGACTCCCCCTCCGCATAGCTGCTGATGCCAGCTGGTGGTGCCTAGCTGGTGGTGCGACCACCAGCATAAGTTCCCACTCTCCACGAACAGTCCGGGACGACGAAGCTCATGGCCATGGCAACCGACACCCTCCCCGCCGCACCTGACACCACGGCCCTCGCACCCGCCCCGGCACCCGCGCCGACGCCCCGTCTCTCCCGCCGCGACAAGCTCGTCCTGTTCGTGCTGTGCGCCGCGCAGTTCATGGTCGCGCTCGACTTCTCCATCCTGAACGTGGCCCTGCCCGCCCTCGGCCCCGACCTCGGCATGAGCCAGTCCGCCCTCCAGTGGGCGGTCACCGCCTTCGCCCTCCCCTCAGGCGGCTTCCTGCTCCTGTTCGGCCGGGTCGGCGACCTCTACGGACGCCGCCGCCTGTTCCTGGCCGGCCTGACCGTGTTCGGCGCGGCCTCGCTGCTCACCACGTTCGCCTGGGACCCCACGTCGTTCCTGGCGGGACGCGCGCTGCAAGGCCTCGGCGCCGCCGCGATCGTCCCGACCGGCATGTCCCTGCTGACCACGACGTTCCCCGAGGGCCCGCAGCGCGAGAAGGCGCTCGGCATCTCCGGCACCGTGCTCTCGCTCGGCTTCACCGTCGGCATGGTCGCCGGGGGCACCCTCACCGACACCCTGGGCTGGCGCTCGACGATGGGCCTGCTCGCCGTCTTCACCGCGCTCGTCCTGCCGCTCGCCCCGGGCCTGCTGCCCGAGTCGCGCACCCCGGACCGCCCGCGCCTCGACATCCCCGGCGCCATCACCGTCACCGGCGGTCTGCTCGCCCTGATCTACGCCCTGTCCACGGCGGCCGAGCGCGGCTTCGGCGGCGCCGACGTCATCGCCGGACTGATCGCGGGCATCGCCCTGCTCGCCCTCTTCGGCTACGTGGAGTCCCGTACCGCCCAGCCGCTGGTGTCGCTGCCGATGCTGCGCCGCCGCTCGGTGGCCTTCGGCAACCTGGGCGGGCTGATCACCTTCTCGATGATGTCGACGATCGTCTTCGTCCTCACCCTGTACCTCCAGGAGACCCTGAAGCTGTCGGCGTTCGCGACCGGCCTCATCTTCGGCCTCCAGGGCGCGATGGCCGTCGTCAGCGGCATGATCGCCCCGCGCGTCATCGGGCGCTTCGGCGCCCCCCGCACGCTGGTCGGCTCGCTGGTCGCCCAGGGTCTGATCACCGCGTCGCTGCTCGGCATCGGCACGGACGCAGGGTCGGTGTGGCTCGCGACGGCCGCCGCCGCGCTCGCCTGCGTCGGACACCTCGGCGCGATCGTCGCCTACAACGTCACCGCCACCTCGGGCGTCCGCGACGAGGAGCAGGGCCTGGCCACCGGCCTGGTCACCTCGACCCAGCAGGTCGGCATCACGATCGGCATCCCGCTGCTCGGCGTCCTCGCCACCACGTCGACGGACCTGCTGACCGGCGTCCACACGGTCATCGCCCTGGACGCGGCGATCGTCCTGCTGACGGCCGGGGTGGTGGCCCTGGGCCTGCGCACCAAGAAGACGCAGGCAGAGGCACAGGCGGTGAAGGCCTGAGGGGCTAGGGCCGATCGAGCTTGAGCCGCTCGGCGCGGGGCAGCCCCGCCACCACCAGGTCGTACGAATCCTCGACGAGCTCCCGGACGAAACGGTCCGGGAGCTCGCCCGCGCTCACCGTGTTCCAGTGCCGCTTGTTCATGTGCCAGCCGGGCACGACGAGACCCTCGTACTCGGCGCGAAGCCGCACCGCGTCCTCCGGGTCGCACTTGAGATTGACGGTCAGGGGCCGCGCGTCCAGATGCGTCAGGGCGAACATCTTGCCCAGCACCTTGAAGACCGAGATCTCCGGGCTGAACGGGAAGTCCTCGACCGCCGCGTTGAACGACAGGCACAGCGCGCGCAGCTCCTGCGGTGTCACGTCTTCTGCTCCTCCGTGGCCGTGGGCTCGACAAGCACCGTCACGATCTTGTTGCGGCGGCCGGCCGCGGCCTCCGCGGTCAGCCGCAGGACCCGCCCGTCGGGCAGTGTCACCGCGGACGAGGCACCGGCGATCGGCACCCGGCCGAGCGCCTTGGCGAGCAGTCCGCCGACCGTCTCCACGTCCTCGTCGTCGAACTCCTCGATGCCGTACAGCTCACCGAGGTCGCCGATGTCGAGCCGGGCCGTGACCCGGAACCGGTCGTCGCCGAGCTCCTCCACGGGCGGCAGCTCACGGTCGTACTCGTCGGTGATCTCACCGACGATCTCCTCAAGGATGTCCTCAATGGTGACAATGCCCGCCGTGCCGCCGTACTCGTCGATGACGACCGCGACGTGGTTGCGCAACTGCTGCATCTCGCGCAGCAGGTCACCGGCGTTCTTCGTGTCCGGGACGAAAGCGGCGGGCCGCATGGCGGTGGACACCAGCTCGGCCTCGGAGTCCCGGTTGATGTGCGTCTTCCTGACCAGGTCCTTCAGATACACGATCCCGACGACGTCGTCCTCGCTCTCGCCGACCACGGGGATCCGCGAGAACCCGGACCGCAGCGCCAGCGTCAGCGCCTGCCGGATCGTCTTGTACCGCTCGATGACGACGAGGTCGGTGCGCGGCACCATCACCTCGCGCACCAGCGTGTCGCCCAGCTCGAAGACGGAGTGCACCATCCGGCGCTCGTCGTCCTCGATCAGCGACTCCTTCTCGGCGAGGTCGACCATGGCCCGCAGCTCGGCCTCGGAGGCGAACGGCCCGCGCCGGAAGCCCTTGCCGGGCGTCAGCGCGTTACCGATCAGAATCAGCAGCGGCGGAATCGGCCCCATGATCCGCGCGAGCGGCAGCAGCACATACGCCGCCGCCGTCGCCGTGTTCAACGGATGCTGGCGCCCGATGGTCCGCGGGGAGACACCCACGGCCACGTACGAGACGAGCACCATCACGCCGATCGCGACGAGCAGCGCCTGCCAGGTCTCGCTGAACTCCTCCAGGCACGCGTACGTGACCAGCGCGGCGGCCGCCATCTCGCAGGCCACCCGCACCAGGAGCGCCACGTTCAGATAGCGCGTCGGATCGGCGGCGACCTGCGCCAGCTTCGCGCTGCCGCGCCGCCCGGACCGTACGGCCTCCTCGGCGCGGAAGCTCGACGTGCGGGCGATACCGGCCTCGGCGCACGCCGCCAGCCAGGCGACGACGACCAGCGCGACGGCGCCCGCGATGAGGGAGAAACTCATGACACGGTCGGGGCCGGTGACGGCCCCTCCATCCCCTTCTCCGCACGCCAGCCGTCGACGATCGCGGCCTGAAGACCGAACATCTCGGCCTTCTCGTCGGGCTCCTCGTGGTCGTACCCGAGCAGGTGCAGCACGCCGTGCACGGTGAGCAGCTGAAGCTCCTCGTCCATCGAGTGCTGCGTCGGCGCGTCCTCACCCTGCTTCTTCGCGACCTCCGGGCACAGCACGATGTCACCGAGGAGCCCCTGCGGGGGCTCCTCGTCGTCCTTCGACGGCGGACGCAGCTCGTCCATCGGGAAGGACATGACATCGGTCGGACCCGGCAGGTCCATCCACTGCACGTGCAGCTGCTCCATGGCGTCGGCGTCCACGACGATCACCGAGAGCTCGGAGAGCGGGTGGATGCGCATCCGCGCGAGGGCGTAGCGGGCGATGTCGAGGATCGCCTGCTCGTCGACCTCGGTTCCGGACTCGTTGTTGACGTCGATCGACATGGCGCTCGTTCTTCTACTTCCGCTTGGTGCGGCCGCCCTGGTGGGAGCCGTTCTCCGTACCGTGCTCGGTGTCGTACTTCTCGTACGCGTCGACGATACGGCCGACCAGCTTGTGCCGGACGACATCCTGGGACGAGAGCCGCGAGAAGTGCACGTCGTCGACCCCCTCCAGAATGTCCTGCACCTGCCGCAGCCCGCTCTTCGTCCCACCCGGCAGGTCGACCTGCGTCACGTCACCCGTGATCACGATCTTCGACTCGAACCCGAGCCGGGTCAGGAACATCTTCATCTGCTCGGGGCTGGTGTTCTGCGCCTCGTCGAGAATGATGAAGGCGTCATTGAGCGTGCGACCCCTCATATAGGCCAGCGGCGCCACCTCGATGGTCCCCGCCGCCATCAGCCGGGGGATCGAGTCCGGGTCCAGCATGTCGTGCAGGGCGTCGTACAGCGGGCGCAGGTACGGGTCGATCTTTTCGTAGAGGGTGCCGGGGAGGAAGCCGAGGCGCTCGCCCGCTTCCACGGCGGGGCGGGTCAGGATGATGCGGTTGACCTGCTTGGACTGGAGGGCCTGGACGGCCTTGGCCATGGCCAGGTACGTCTTGCCGGTGCCGGCGGGGCCGATGCCGAAGACGATGGTGTGCTTGTCGATGGCGTCGACGTAGCGCTTCTGGTTGAGCGTCTTGGGGCGGATGGTGCGGCCGCGCGAGGACAGGATGTTCTGGGTGAGGACCTCGGCGGGGGTCTCGTCGGCGCCGCCCTCCCCGTTCTGCGTCGCCTTCAGCATGGCGATGGAGCGCTCCACGGCGTCCTCGGTCATCGGTGCCCCTGTCCTCAGAACCAGCATCATCTCGTCGAACAGGCGCTGGATGAGGGCCACTTCGGCGGGCTCTCCGGTCGCACTGATCTCGTTGCCCCGGACGTGGATGTCGGCCTCCGGGAAGGCCTTCTCGATCACTCGCAGCAGCGCGTCCCCGGATCCGAGGATCTCCACCATGGGGTGCTTCGCCGGGACGGTGAACTGCGCGCGGGCGCTGGATGGTGTCTGCGTCATGGGCGGGCTCTGTAGGCCGCGATCTCCTTGTGACAGCCGTGGTCTGATGCGCTCCAGCCTACGACGCCGCACTGACATCGCCGAGAGCTTTTCCGGCGCCGGTGCGCGGGTGCCGCGGGCTACGCGGAGCGGCCGAAGCCGATCGTCGGGACGGCGCGGCGCAGCGGCCAGGGGCGTGCGGCGTCGGGGAGCAGCGGGTCGAGGAAGGCGTAGCGGTCCAGGGCGGCGGGGTCCTGGTCGTCGTAGGCCTGGATCTGCCGCCACCATGCGGCGACCTCCGACCAGCCGGGGGCGGAGAGGGAGCCGCCGAATTCCTGGACGGAGAGGGCGGCGGTGAGTCCGGCGAAGGCGAGGCGGTCGGCGAGGGGCCAGTCGGCGAGGGTGCCGGTGACGAATCCGGCGACGAAGACGTCGCCGGCGCCGGTCGGGTCGAGGGCGGCGACCTCGATGGCCGGGACGGAGGCGGTCTCGCCGGTGCGGCCGTCGACGGCGTAGGCGCCTTCGGAGCCGAGGGTGACGACGGCGAGCGGTACGTGTTCGGCGAGGGCGTGGGCGGCGGCGCGGGGGCAGCTGGTGCGGGTGTAGCGCATGGCTTCTTCGGCGTTGGGGAGGAACGCTTCGCATTGAGCGAGGTCGGGCAGGGCGGCGAGGTCCCAGCGGCCGGTGTCGTCCCAGCCGACGTCGGCGAAGATGCGGGTGCCTTTGCGGGCGGCCTCGGCGACCCAGGGGGCGTCGGTGCCGGGGGTGAGGGAGGCGACGGCGGCTCTCGCGCGGGGCGGGCAGCGCGGGGCGGGCTCCTGGGGCGGCGGTTCGTGGCCGTGGCTGACCATGGTGCGTTCGTTCTCGTACGCCATGGAGACGGTGACCGGGGAGTGCCAGCCGGGGACGGTGCGGGAGTGGCCGAGGTCGATGCCCTCGCCGTTCTCCAGGGTGTCCCAGCAGTATTCGCCGTAGTGGTCGTCGCCGAACGCGGCGGCCAGCGAGGTGCGCAGGCCGAGGCGGGCGAGGGCGGTGGCCATGTTGGCGACGCCGCCGGGGCTCGATCCCATGCCGCGTGCCCAGGACTCGGTGCCGCGCACGGGGGCGCTGTCGAGTCCGGTGAAGATGATGTCGAGGAAGACGGTGCCGGTGAGGTAGACGTCGCAGGCGGGTTCGCCGGGTGTGCGCAGCGCCGCGAGGGGGTCCGTGTGGTCGGGGTCCTGGCCGGTGGAGGTCATCACGCTCCCTGCAGTGGTACGGGTCCGGACAGTGTGCCCGACGGGTTCCCGTACCACTGCGGGTGACATCAGGTGGTCGCGGGACCGATGCGTGTGGCGGTGCCGGGTGCCGTCCCGGGCCGGGGCCGCGGGGCGGTGCCGCGGGCGGTGCGCACGGTGTCGTTGCGGCCGCCGCCGCGTACGAACAGGACGCTGAGCGCGGCGAGGAAGCCGACGACGGTGAGTCCGACGAGGCCGGCCCGGGTGGAGCCGGTGGCGTCCTCGATGAGGCCGAAGGCGGTCGGGGCGACGAATCCGCCGAGGTTGCCGATGGAGTTGATGAGGGCGATGCCGGGGGCGGAGGCGCGTGCGTCGAGGTAGCTCTGGGGGATGGTCCAGAAGATGGGCGAGGCGGGCTTGAAGCCCATGGCGGCGAGGCAGAGCGCGCCGAGTCCGACCCAGGGTGAGACGAAGACGGCGAGCAGGGTGCCGGTGCCGCCGACGAGGAGCAGTCCTACGAGGATGGGGCGCCGTTTGCCGATGCGGTCGGAGAGGCGTCCGGAGACGTAGACGGCGGCGATGGCGAACAGCCAGGGGACGGCGGTGACGAGGCCGACCTGGAAGTCGCCGAGTCCGCCGATGTCGTCGACGATCGAGGGCAGCCAGAACGTGACGGCGTACAGGGCGACGTTGATCGCGAAGTAGATCCACAGGAAGAGGAGCATCTGCGGGTCGGCGAGGAGTTTCCAGCGGGAGACGGTCGCGCCGCCGCGTCCGGCGGCCTCGCGGCCCTGCTGTTCCTGGTCGATGACGGTGACGAGGCCGTCCTTCTCGTCCTGGGTGAGCCAGGTGGCGCTTTCGACGCTGGAGTCGAGGAAGCGGTAGACGACGAATCCGAGGACGACGGAGACGACGCCTTCGATGAAGAACATCCACTGCCAGCCGGAGTGTCCCCAGATGCCGTGCATTTCGAGGAGGGCGCCGGAGATGGGGCCGACGATGACGGTGGCGGTGCCGGAGCCCATGAGGAAGATCGAGGTGGCGCGGCCGCGGTGGGAGTCGGGGAGCCAGCGGGAGAAGTAGTAGATGACGGCGGGGAAGAAGCCGGCTTCGGCGACGCCGAGGAGGAAGCGGAGCGCGTAGAACATGCCCGCGCTGTTCACGAAGGCCATGGCGGTGGCGACGACGCCCCAGCTGATCATGATGCGGGTCAGCCAGACCTTGGCTCCGAAGCGTTCCATCAGCATGTTGCTGGGGACTTCGAAGATGGCGTACGCGATGAAGAAGATTCCGGCGCCGAGTCCGAAGGCGGCGGCGGAGAGTCCGACGTCGGCCCGCAGCTGGTCCTGGGCGAAGCCGAGGTTGACCCGGTCCATGTAGTTGGCGACGAACATGACGAAGAAGAGCGGGACGACCCGTCGGAAGATCTTGCGGATGGCCGACTGGACGGCGGCGGGGTGCTCCTGGGGACTGGTTACTGCGGACACGAGCGGCTCCGGTCGTGGGGCAGGTGTGAGGGGAAGTCGGAGGAGGGGGCCCGGGCGGGGAACTCCCGGGCCCTGTACGGGAGTTGGCTACCAGCGCGGGACGGCGGGCGTGACCCACTCCGGGTCGAGGACGCGCATGGCGGCCGCGTCGTCGCGGTCGCGCAGGTGGGCGTGGGCGGGGTCGAGCCACCGCCGGTGCAGGGCCTCGACCTTGGCGGGGTCGAGGGTGACGCCGAGGCCGGGCGCGTCGGAGACGGCGACGCGGCCGCCTTCGAAGGTGAGGCGTTCGGTGAGGACGTCCTCGGACTGCCAGGGGTAGTGGGAGTCGCAGGCGTGGTGCAGGTTCGGCACGGTGGACGCGACGTGGGTCATGGCGGCGAGGCTGATGCCCAGGTGCGTGTTGGAGTGCATGGAGATGCCGACGCCGAACGTGCGGCAGATCGCGGCGAGTTGCTGGGTGTTGCGCAGCCCGCCCCAGTAGTGGTGGTCGGAGAGGACGACCTGCACGGCGCCGGTCGTGAACGCTTCCTCGATCTCGGCGAACGTCGTCACGCACATGTTGGTGGCGAGCGGGACGCCTGCCTTGGCGGCGACCTCGGCCATGGCGGGCGTGCCGAGCGCGGGGTCCTCCAGGTACTCCAGTACGTCACGCAGCTCGCCTGCGACCTTGAGTGAAGTCTCCACGGACCAGGCGCCGTTGGGGTCGAGGCGCAGCGGCTTGCCGGGGAAGGCCTCGGCGAGTGCCTTGATCGCGGCGATCTCCTCGTCGGGCGCGAAGCAGCCGCCCTTGAGCTTGAACGACTCGAAGCCGTACCGCTCGTGGAAGAGGCGGGCCTGGGCGACGACGCCGGCCGGGTCGAGGGCGGCGCCCCAGTCGTCCTGCTCACTGGCGATGCCCTCGGGGTGGTGCTCGTTCTTGTAGAAGAGGTAGGCGCTGTACTCGACGGAGTCGCGCAGCTTGCCGCCGAGCAGGGCGTGCACGGGCAGGCCGAGTGCCTTGCCGAGCGCGTCGAGGCAGGCGACCTCGAATCCGGAGACGACGGACAGGCGCAGCTTGTCGGCGGTCTGGACGCCGCGCAGGCCGCCGACGTCGACCTGGTCGTCGACGCGCGCGTCGTCCACGGCGACCTCGTCGGCGATCACGAACAGGCCGTTGAGGTCCGATACCTGACGGTCTGTCAGTTTCTCGGCGAAGGGCCGGGCGAGCTCCAGGTACTTGGCGTCGCCGTAGGTCTCGCCGACGCCGGTGACGCCGCCGGCCGTCTCGATCTCGATGATGAGCCGGGGCGTGTACGGCTGGTGCAGGCCCTGGGTGTTCAGGAGCGGCGGGTCGGCGACGAGGATCGGGGTGAGGCGGACGTCGGCGATGGCGAGGTCGGACGTGTTGCTCATCGGGCGGCTCCGGCGAGAGTGGGGGCGGATACGAGGTCGAGTCCGGCGGCGAGGACGCGCTCCAGGTCGGCGAGGTCGCCGGGGGCCGGATCGGCGAGCGGGGCGCGGACGGGGCCGACGGGGCGGCCGCGCAGCCGGGCGGCGGCCTTGACGAGGGAGACCCCGTAGCCGGGGACGCGGTCGCGGATCTCGACGAAGGGGACGTAGAACTCCCTGAGCAGTCGGTCCACTTGGGGGTTGTCGCCGTCGCGCAGGGCGGTGAAGAACGCGGTGGCGATCTCGGGTGCGAAGGCGTGCACGGCCGAGGAGTAGGCGGGGACGCCGACGCCGGCGTACGCGCGGGCCTGGATCTCGGCGGTGGCGGCCCCGTTGAAGAAGAGGAAGCCGTCGGGTGCGGCGAGGGTGAGGCGCTGGAGCCGGTCGAGGTCGCTGTGGCCGTCCTTGAGGCCGATGACGCCGGGCAGGGCGGCGACGCGCTTCAACGAGTCGGCGGTGAAGGCGACCTGGTCGCGCTGGTAGACGATGAGCGGCAGCCGGGTGCGGGACGCGAGCTGTTCGACCTGGGCGACGAGTCCGTTCTGCGGGCCGCGCACCAGGTAGTGCGGCAGGACGAGGAGGGCGTCGGCCCCCGCCTCTTCCGCGATCCGCGCGAAGCGGGCGGCCTGGGCCCAGCCGTATCCGACGCCGGCGACGACGGGCACGCGGCCCGCGGTCTCCTCGACGGCTGCGGTGACGACGCGGCGGTACTCGTCCTCGTCGAGGGAGAAGAACTCGCCGGTGCCACAGGCGGGGAAGACGGCGCCGGGCCCGGTGGCCACCTGGTCCGCGACGTAGGCGCGGAACCCGTCGAGGTCGAGTGCGCCCCGCTCGTCGAAACTCGTCAGCGGGAACGAGAGGACGCCCTGCGCCATGCCCTCGCGCAGCCGCCCCACGATGTCACCGTTCACCATCGCCGCCACTCCCCGTCTTCGTACGTAGATGCCATCCACACATGTAGATGGAGATTAGATACGCGAACGGGGGCCGTCAATGGGTCGGCGTCTACGATCAGCGCATGCCAGAGCAGCAGGAGCACGAGGAGCAGGTCCGCGGCGTCCGCGAGGTGAAGTCCGCGGCCCGCACCGTGGAGCTGCTCGAAGTCCTGGCCGAGCGCGGCGACCGCCCGGCCCGCCTCCAGGAGCTCGCGGACGAACTGGCCGTGCCGCGCAGCTCCATGTACGCGCTGCTCCAGACGCTCATCGGCCGCGGCTGGGTCCGCACCGACGTCACGGGGTCGCTGTACGGCATCGGCATCCACGCCCTGCTCACCGGCACCAGCTACCTGGACACGGACCCGTACGTCCAGGCCGTACGCCCCTTCCTCGACGAGGCGTCCGAGGCGCTCGGCGAGACGATCCACCTGGGGCGGCTCGACGGCTTCGCGGTGGCGTACCTCGCGACCCGGGAGTCGCACGAGTACCTGCGCACCATCAGCCGCGTCGGGCGCCGGCTGCCCGCGCACGTCGGCGCCCTGGGCAAGGCGCTGCTCGCGGAGCGCTCCGACACCGAGCTGCCGCCTGACCCGTACACCCGGGTCACGGACAACACGCACACCACGCGCGAGGCGCTCGCCGCCGATCTCGCGGACATCCGCGCGCGCGGCTACTCGATCGACCGCGAGGAGGGCGTGCCCGGCATCGTCGGCTTCGGGTTCGCCCTGCGCTACGCCGCTCCCGCGCACGACGCGATCAGCTGCTCGGTGCCGGTCGCGCGGCTCACGCCGGAGCACCAGGAGCGCATCGTCACGGTCATGCGGGAGACCCGTACGAAGATCGAGACGACGGTCCACCGGGGCTTCGCGGGAACCCCCAACTGGCGCTGAACCAGCACCGAGAGGCGGCCGAAAAGGCCCTCTTCTGCCCGGCTGAACCACACCCAAACCATATGTGTCTCAGGTCACACAGCCCCGACTTCTGTGCGGCCCCTTTGGCTTGATACAAATTGGCCGCGCAGGGCGTCAGCCTGCTGCGGGTCGGTTCCGTTCGCAAAGACGTCGCGCTCCACCACCCCCTTTTCCTTACCACCCCCTTGCCCAAAACAGCGGCGCGACCGAGTCCGGGCAGAGGGTCCGTCTCCAGGACTGCCCGTGTCTTCGCGCGCTCCCAGGCCCGCACTCATAGCCCTCTTCACAGCCGGCTATCTCGCTGCCTATCTGTTGCCCACGGTCGTCGGCCGACTCGCCGACAGCCTGCGCCTCACTCCCACCCAGGCCGGTCTCATGGGCAGCGCCCTGCTGCTGAGTTCGGCCACCGCGGGCCTGGTGCTCGCGGCCCGCGTCGAACGGATCGGCGCCCGCCGCGCCGCCCGCGCCGGGCTCCTGCTCGCCGCCGTCGGCTACGGCACCGCGGCACTGACCGCCACCGTCCCACTGGTCGTCGCGGGTGCGATGATCGGCGGCTTCGGATCGGGCACGGCCACCGCCGTCGCCGCGACCGGGATCGCCGCGCAGAAGGATCCGCACCGGGCGTCCACGCTCGGCCTGCTGAGCGTCTCCGCGCTCGCGGGCGCCCTGTATCTGACCCTGCCGCGGATCAGCGACGGGCACGGCCTGCCGTTCGCCGCGCTGGCCGCCACGGCGCTCGCCGTGTGGCCGGCGACGAGCCGCCTCGCGGGCCCGGCCACGCCCGACAACTGCGCCGCGCAGGCGCCCAAGTCCCCGCTCCCGTACGCCCGTTCCGGGATGGTCCTGGCCGCCACGCTGGTCTGCTGGTCGATGGCGCAGAACTCCCTGTGGGGTGTCAGCAGCCGGATCGGCACCGAGCAGGCGGGCCTGAGCGAGGTCGCGGTCGGCAGTGTCTTCGCCGTGGCGCTCGGCGCCGGGCTGCTCGGCGTGATCGGCGCGGGCGCGCTCGGCGTCCGGGCCGGCCGCGCGCTGCCCATCGGGGCGGGCACGGCGGCCATCGCCTGCTGCATCGCCCTGAGCGCCCGCGCGGACGGCCTCGCGTCCTTCGCCACCGGCGAGATCGCCTGGAACACCCTCTACCCGGTGGTGCTCTCGTACCTGCTCGGCCTCGCCGCCTCGCTCGACCCGCGCGGCCGCTGGGCGGTCCTGGTCGGCTCGGCGTCGTCGCTGGGCACCGCGTGCGGGCCCCTGGTGGGCAGCTCCCTGTCACAGGCGACCGGGTTCGCCACGATGGGCGCGGTGCTCGCCGGGGCGCTGCTCCTGCTGGCGGTGCCGCTGACGGCGGTGACGCTGCACACCGGAGGCCGCCCGCTGTTCGCGGGTGCGGCCAGGCGGCGCAGCGGCGCCCCGGTCGGCGCGACGGTCCCGCCGTCGGGCGTCCTGGAGCAGCCGGTCGTCGAGATCTTCGACATCGAGGTGCCCGCCGTCATCGCCGAGTCCCGGCCGGAGCCGGTGCAGGACGAGTTCACGACGGCGGGCCCTCAGGCGGGTCAGCCGGAGATGTCGTCCAGCTCGTACGCCTCGACCTCGGCGATGTAGCGCGCCCGCAGCGCCTCCTCCTCGGCGCTGCCGTCGAGGAACGACGCCACGAACGAGTTGCGGGCCAGCTCCCGCAGCCGTTCGTGGTCGAGCGCGAGGGCCTCGTGCACGGCGTGGAACGTGTCGCCGGCGTACCCGCCGAAGTAGGCCGGGTCGTCGGAGTTCACGGTGCACAGCAGGCCCGCGTCCATCATCTTGGCGAGCGGGTGCTCCTCCAGGACGTCGATGGCGCGCAGCCGCACGTTGGACAGCGGGCAGAGCGTCAGCGGGATCCGGTCCCGTACGAGACGGGCGACGAGCTCGGGGTCCTCCAGGGAGCGCAGGCCGTGGTCGACGCGCTCCACGCCGAGGACGTCCAGGGCCTCCCACACGTACGACGGGTCGCCCTCCTCGCCCGCGTGCGCGACCTTGCGCAGGCCGAGCGCGCCCGCGGCCTCGTACACCTCGCGGAACGTGGAGGCCGGGTTGCCGACCTCGGCGGAGTCGAGGCCGACGCCGACGATCCGGTCGAGGTACGGCTTCGCGGCTTCCAGGGTCTCCATCGCCGACTCGGCGGACTGGTCGCGCAGGAAGCACATGATGAGCTTGGTGGTGATCCCGTGGCGCTCCTCGCTGCGCGCGAGCGCCCGCGAGAGTCCCTCGACGACGGTCCCCATCGTCACGCCGCGCGCCATGTGGGCCTGCGGGTCGAAGAAGATCTCCGCGTGCCGCACGCCCTGCTCGGCGGCGCGCGCCAGGTACGCGTCGGCGAGCGCCTCGAAGTCGTCCTCGGTGATCAGGACGGCCATCAGGCCGTAGTAAAGGTCGAGGAACGACTGGAGGTCGGTGAAAAGGTACGCCGTGCGGAGCGCCTCGGTGTCGGCGTACGGCAGCGTGATGCCGTTGCGGGCGGCGAGTTCGAAGGCCAGCTCGGGTTCGAGGGTGCCTTCGATGTGCAGGTGCAGCTCGGCCTTGGGGATGCGAGCGAGGGGTTCGAGGGACATCGGACCATCGTACGCAGGGCCCCAGGTCAGACCCGTTTCGGCACGGGCACCCGGTCGAGGTCGCGGGCGACGGTCAGCTCCCCGTCGAACCCGGCGGCGCGCGCCTGCCGCTCGAACTCCCCCGGGTCGCTGTAGCGCTGGCTGAAGTGGGTCAGGACGAGATGGCGCACACCGGCGTCCCGGGCGACGCGGGCGGCCTGCCCGGCGGTCAGGTGCCCGTGATCGGCGGCCAGTCGGCGGTCCTCGTCCAGGAAGGTCGACTCGATGACGAGCAGATCGCAGCCGTCGGCGAGCATCTCGACGCCCTCGCACAGCCGGGTGTCCATGACGAAGGCGACGCGCTGCCCGCGCCGCACCTCGCTCACGTCGTCGAGGGTGACCGTGCCGAGGCTCCCCTCGCGGTGCAGCCGCCCCACGTCGGGCCCGGCGATGCCGTGCGCGGCGAGCCGCTCGGGCAGCATCCGCCGCCCGTCGGGCTCCACGAGCCGGTAGCCGTACGACTCGACGGGGTGCGAAAGGCGGCGCGCCTCAAGCCGGTACGAGGATGTCTCGGCCAGCACCGCGCCCTCCCCGCCGACCGGCTCCTCCGTGATGCCGACGGTCTCCCGGTACGCGGTGGAGTACCGCAGCCGGTCGAAGAACCGCTGCCCGGACGCCGGGAAGTGGGCGGTCACGGGGTGCGGAACCCGGTCCAGGTTGATGCGCTGGATGACACCGGCGAGGCCCAGCGAGTGGTCCCCGTGGAAGTGCGTGACGCAGATCCGGTTGAGGTCGTGCGCGGCGACACCGGCGCGCAGCATCTGCCGCTGGGTGCCCTCTCCCGGGTCGAAGAGGATACCCTCGGCGTCCCAGCGCAGCAGGTAGCCGTTGTGGTTGCGGTGCCGCGTCGGCACCTGGCTCGCGGTACCGAGCACGACGAATTCACGTACGGACACGGGGAGTTGACCTCTGCGCCTATCCGGGAGGCCACTGGAGGCCGCGGCCGCCGAGGACGTGGGCATGGGCGTGGAAGACGGTCTGGCCCGCGCCGCTGCCGGTGTTGAACACGATCCGGTAGCTGCCGAGCGCCTCCTCCTTGGCGACCTCGCCGGCCTCGCGCAGCACGTCGGCGGCGATCTCCGGTTCGGCGGCGGCCAGCGAGGCGGCGTCGGGGTGGTGGACGCGCGGGATGACCAGGACGTGGGTCGGCGCCTGCGGGTTGATGTCCCGGAACGCGACGGTGGTCTTGGTCTCCCGGACGATGGTCGCGGGCACGTCCCCGGCGACGATCTTGCAGAACAGGCAGTCAGCCTGGGGTTCTCCGGCCACGTTCGGCTCCTTCGCACGGTCGTCTCGGTACTGCGGCATCGTATCGATCGCCCGGACGGGGGCTCAGACCCAGGCCCTCAGGCTGACGGTGGTCTCCTCGGCGACCCGGGACAGCTTCTCGGGGTTGCGCACGGCGTAGATCCCGCTGATGAGCCCGTCGTCGAAGCGGACGGCGAGCACGCTGTCGACCTCGCCGGGGATCCGGACGAACAGCGCCGGACACCCGTTGACGTACGTGGGGCGCAGCTCGGCGCGGCCGGAGACATGGGCGAGCACCTGGACGACGCGCTCGGCGCCGACGATGGGCCGCAGGGCCGCCTCGACGACACCGCCGCCATCGGTGAGCAGCACGACGTCCGGCGCGATCATGTCCAACAGCCCCTGGAGATCCCCGGTCTCGACCGCCCGCCGGAACGCGTCCAGGGCCCCCTTGCGCTCGGCCGGCGTCACGGCACCGCGCGGACGGCGGGCCGCGACGTGGTTCCGCGCGCGGTGGGCGATCTGCCGTACGGCGGCCGGGGTCTTGTCGACGGCGGCCGCGATCTCGTCGTACTCCATGGCGAACACCTCGCGCAGCACGAACACGGCCCGCTCGGTCGGCCCCAGCGTCTCCAGGACGAGCAGCATCGCCATGGAGACGCTGTCCGCGAGCTCGACGTCCTCGGCCACGTCGGGCGCGGTGAGCAGCGGCTCGGGCAGCCACGGCCCGACGTACGACTCCTTGCGGCGGCGCAGCGTCCGCAGCCGGGTCAGCGCCTGCCGCGTCGTGATCCGCACCAGGAACGCCCGCGGCTCCCGCACCCCGTCGAACTCCACCCCGGTCCACCGCAGCCAGACCTCCTGCAACACGTCCTCGGCATCGGCGGCGGACCCGAGCATCTCGTAGGCGACGGTGAACAACAGCTTGCGGTGAGTGACGAACGCTTCGGTGGCAGAGTCCATACGCACAGGACGCCACAGGACGCGGCTTTGTGACACCGCGCCCGGAGATGCGGAGCATCTCAGGGGCGCGGGGAACTGCGCGCCCAGCCACGACGAAACCTGCACCCCGCAATCCACCGACTTGGGCAGACGCTCTACGGCAATGAAGGCGCAGCCTTCGCCGGATTCTCGCTCAGCGCGGCCAGCGCGATCCGCACAGCCTCATCCAGCTGAGGATCCCGCCCCGCCACGACATCCTGCGGCGCGGCCACGACCTCGACATCCGGGTCCACCCCGTGATTCTCGAGCCCCCACCCGTACCCCTCCATCCACGTCGCATACTTCGGCTGAGTCACCAGCGTCCCGTCCACCAGCCGGTACCGGCTGTCGATCCCGATGACCCCGCCCCACGTCCGCACCCCCACAACGGGCCCGATCCCGAGCGCCTTGATCGCCGCGTTGACGATGTCGCCGTCGGACCCGGAAAACTCGTTGGCGACGGCGACGACGGGACCGCGGGGCGCGTCCATCGGGTACGAGAAGGGGCGGCTGCCGCGCGGCAGGTCCCAGCCGACGACGCGCCGCGCCAGCTTCTCCACGACGAGCTGCGACGTGTGCCCGCCCCGGTTCTCGCGGATGTCGACGACGAGGCCGTCGCGGGCGACCTCGACGCTCAGATCGCGGTGGATCTGCGCCCAGCCCGGCGCCATCATGTCCGGCACGTGCAGATAGCCGAGCCGCCCGCCGGACCGCTCGTGGACGTACGCCCGCCGGTCGGCGACCCACGCGTGGTAGCGCAGCGGCTCCTCGTCGTCGACGGGCACCACGACGACATGCCGTGGGTCGCCGCCGCCGGCCGGTGACACGGTCAGCTCGACGGGCTTGTCCGCGGTGCCGACGAGCAGCGGAGCGGGCCCTGTCACCGGGTCGACGGGCCGCCCGCCCACGGCGAGGACCGTGTCCCCGGCGCGCACGGCGACCCCGGGCGCGGCGAGCGGGGAGCGGGCGCGCGGGTCGGACGTCTCGGAGGGCAGCACCCGGTCGATGCGCCAACTGCCGTCGTCCTGGCGGGAGATGTCGGCGCCGAGCAGCCCCTGGCGGCGTGCGGCGGAGCCTCCGGAGCCGCGCGGGACGACGTACGCGTGCGAGGTGCCCAGTTCGCCCTGCACCTCCCACAGCAGGTCGACGAGGTCGTCGTGGGTGGCGACCCGGTCGAGGACGGGGCGGTACCGCTCCAGGACGCCGTCCCAGTCGACGCCGTTCATGTCGGCGCGCCAGAAGTTGTCGCGCATCAGGCGGCCGGTCTCCTCGTACATCTGCCGCCACTCGGCGGCCGGGTCGACGTGCTGGCTGATCCGGCCGAGGTCGACGGTGATGTTGGTGTCGGAGTCGTCGTCGTGCGCGGGGCGCCGGTCGCTGGGCACGACCTTGAGGACCTCGCCCGTCCACAGCAGGACGCGCTTGCCGTCTCCGGTGACCTCGTAGTGGTCGGCGTCGGAGCCGATCTCCTCGATGCGCCGCTGCGCCAGGTCGTAGCGCTCGAGGCGGGTCTTCGGCGCGGGGTCGTCGAGCCCGGCGCGGGAGTCGCCGAGCACGCCGCGCACGGGGTGGCGCAGCCACAGCACGCCGTCCTTGGCGGTGCGCAGCGTCGAGTAGCGGGCGGCCTCGACGGGGAACGGCACGATGCGGTCGCCGAGCCCTTCGAGGTCGACGCGGGTGACGGGCGTGCCCTCGCTGTCGGGCGTCTCGTCCTTGTCGGGCGCGTCGAAGGGGCGCCCGTGCCGCTGCGGTCCGAACGGTGACGGGGTCGTCGCGGCGAGCGTGATCAGGTGCGGCCGCGAGCCGCTGACGAACGCGAGGTCGAAGGCGTGCTCGTCGTAGACGGGGTCGAAGGAGCGCGCCGACAGGAACGCCAGGTGCTTGCCGTCGAGGGTGAACGCGGGCGCGTAGTCCCGGAACCGCAGCGGGGTCGCCTCGGTGACGGCGAGGTCGGCGGCGTTGGCGAGCTTGAGCTGTCGCAGCCCGTGCGGACCGGCATGCGACCAGGCCAGCCACCCGGAGTCCGGCGAGAACACGAGCCCCGTGGCATGCCCGTCCTCGCTGCGGTCCACTTCCCTCACGTCACCGCTGTCGCGCTCGACCAGCAGGATCCGCCCGTCGTGCGCGGCCACGGCGACCCGGCCGCCGTCCGGGGCGACGGCGAGCCCGAGGACCCGGCCGAACCGTCCGGCGCCGAGCCGGCGCGGGGTGGCACCGGCGGCGGCGCCGGTGGCGGGCGCGAACTCCAGGGCGTCGTCGCCCTCGGCGTCGGTCACCCACACCACGTGCTCCTCGCCGGCGCCCCCATCAGCACGGAAGGTGTGCGGGAGTCTGGCCCGTACGCCCGGTTCGGCGGCGAGGGCGCGGGCGGGCCCGGAGCGGTGGGTCACCCAGTGCACGGCGCCGCGCACGGCGACGGCGCTGCCGCGTCCGGTGTGGTCGGGCGACGCGGCCCCGAACCAGCGGGCGGCGTCGACGGGACGCGGCTGGAGATCGGCCCGCTGCCCGCCGAGCCGCACGCCGACCCGCCGAGCCTCGACACCCTCCTCCAGCCCCTCGACCACCCACAGCTCACCGGCACTTGAGTACACGACGCGGCTGCCGTCGGTGGTGGCCTGACGTGCGTAGAACCCGTCCACCGGGGTGTGGCGGCGCAGTTCGGACCCGTCGGGCAGCGACGAGTAGAGCGCCCCCACGCCTTCGTGATCGGAGAGGAAGGCTATGCGCTCCCCCACCCACATCGGGTACTCGATGTTCCCGTCGAGGTCCGCGTGCAGCCGTACGAAGTCGCCGTCGCCGCTCGCGTCGATCCACAGCTTGCCCGCGGTGCCGCCCCGGTACCGCTTCCACGAGGCGGCCTCACGCCCCATCGGCGCGGACAGCAGCAGCACTTGGGAGTCGGGGCCGAACACCACGCCGCCCACCGGCCCGTACGGCAGCGTCTCGGCGGGCCCGCCGTCGAGCGGCACGGCCCGCGCCCAGCTGCGCCGCGACGACGCCTGCCCGTAGGCGCTGACGGCGATGACCCGGCCGTCGGGGGTCCAGCCGCGCACGGCGGTCGTCCAACTCCCCCAATAGGTGAGGCGGTTGGCGGAGCCGCCGTCGAGCGGGGCGACATGCACCTCGGGGGCGCCGTCACGCCGTGACGTCCAGGCGACGGTGGCGCCGTCGGGAGAGATACGGGGATGACTCACGGGCACGTTGTCGGCGCTGACCCGCCAGGCGCGGCCGCCGTCGAGGGGCGCCGCCCACACGTCGTCCTCGGCGGTGAAGACCACCGACTCGCCGTGCAGGTGCGGAAACCGGAGATAGGCAGAATTCGTCACCCCGCCCACCCTAGAACTCACCAGAACTCACTTGCCCTGGAAACAGGAGCACGTCGGGTCGGGCGGGTACACGGTGACGGTCCTGGTGACGGTGCGCGTGGTGCCGGGCTGGGGCTCGTGGTACGTGGGTTTGTCGTGGTGCGAGGGGGGCGGGTTCTGCGGCGCGTGCGAAGTCCGGTCCGATTCGGCGCAGTTGCCGAGGACATCGAGGTGGAACCAGACCTTGCCGTCGACCCGCGCGATGAAGTCGCCGCGCACACAGTGCCCGGAGACGACACCGTGCGCCCACCCCTTGACGGTGATCCTCTCGCCCTTGCCCGTCTTGCCCTGGCAGTCCACCTCGACCTCACTGGGCGTCGAACTGCTGGGCGTGGAGCGGCCGTTGTACGACCCGGTGCAGCTGAGCCAGGCCACGGGGGCCTTCTGCCGCTCCAGTTCCTGCGTGGCTTCCTGGTCGGTGGTGGCGGCCACCGTGGACGGGTTCAGGTCGCCGCCGACCGGCTCACAGGCGACCCCGCCGGCGACGGCGGCACCGATCAGCACACCGGTCGCGAGCCAGCGCCTATGCCGTAAACGGGATCCAATACGCCTCAATGCCCCCATGAACGGCAGCATGCCAGCCCCGCCACCGCGGCGGTAGAGCACATGCGGCCACAGCGGGCGCCTAGAGTGCCGCCATGGGAAGCAGGCGCAGGGTCCGCCGACTCGTCGCGGACGGCACGGAGTACATGTGGTGCTTCAGCCACCGCCACGACCGCGTGCGCGGCTACCCGGGGTGCGCCAACACCCTGACGCTGTGGCGGGCGGGGTCACGGGCCCGGCTGCGCCTGGTCTTCCGGCCCGGACCGGGCCGGATCATCTCCGACGGGTACTTCGCGGAGGGCGACGTGGTGCGGATGCCGGGCCAGGTCTGCCTCAACCTCCACGAGCCGGGCACCGTACGGCAGTTGCTCGACGAGGCGCTGACCCGCGGCCTGTACCCCGAGGCGCCGCGGACGGTGGAGGTGGACGCCTGGCCACTGTTCGACGCGGTGACGGACCGCGCCGGGTCCACGTCCGGCTAGCCGCGCAGCAGCAGCCACTCCTGAAGCTCGACGAGATTGCCCTCGGGGTCCTTGAGGTGGGCGACGCGCATCCGCTCCGTGAACGGCGCGGGTCCGTGCACGAGAACGCCGCCGCGCTCGACGACCTGAGCACAGTAGGCGTCCAGGTCATCGACGCGCAGCACCACGAGCGAACGGTGCCCGGTGGCCAACTCCCCGACTTCGCCCAGCACTTGGGCCATCATGGCCCGGTCCTGCAGCGCGATCCCCGCGGATCCGCCGGGCGGCGAGAACTTCTCGTACGGTCCACTCTCCGCTCCGGACTGCGGCTTGAGCCCGAGCACATCGGCGTAGAACCGATAGCAGGCCCCGAAGTCACTGACGAGCAGCCTCACCTGGGCGAGTTCCATGGGTTCAGTTTACGGGTCCGAGCCCCGCGGGGGCGCGGGGAACGGAGCGACCAGCACCCACACAACACCACCCGGTACGGCGAGTAGTCACCCGACCACTCAGCCCCACCGTCCGGTCCGCCCCAGCAACAACGCCACCGCCGCCGTCCCCGCCGTGGACGTCCGCAGAACACTCCGCCCCAACCGAAACGCCCGCGCCCCAGCCGCCTCGAACACCGCGAGCTCCTCCGGCGAAACCCCGCCCTCGGGCCCGACGACGAGCACGATCTCCCCGCTCGCAGGAAGCTCGGCCGACGCGAGCGCCTCGCTGGGAAACTCCCGGTCCTCATGCAGCACGGCCGCGAGATCAGCCCCCGCGAGCAGCGCGGCGACCTCCTTCGTGGACGCCGCGTCCGCCACCGCGGGAAACCGCACGCGCCGCGACTGCTTCCCCGCCTCCCGCGCGGTCGCCCGCCACTTCCCGAGCGCTTTGAGCCCCCGCTCGCCCCGCCACTGCGTGATGCACCGGGACGCGGCCCACGGCACGATCGCGTCGACCCCGGTCTCGGTCATCGTCTCGACGGCGAGCTCGCCCCGGTCCCCCTTGGGCAGCGCCTGTACGACGGTGATCCGCGGCCGCGCCTCGTCCTCGACCCGCACCGGGCCGGCGTCGAGGAGCAGCCGGTCCTTGCCCTCGCTGCCGGTGACGACCGCGTCGCACCAGGACCCGAGCCCGTCCGTGAGGACCACGGCCTCGCCCGCCCGCAGCCGCTTCACGGAGACGGCGTGCCGCCCCTCGGGCCCGTCGAGCACATACGCACCGTCGCCGGGAACCGCGCCCTCGACCACGAACACCGGCGCCGTCATGCCGCACCCCGCTGCCCCAACGCGGCCTTGGCGGCGTCGAGTTCGGCCGCGAGGACCTCCACGAGCTGCCCGGCGGGCAGCTCGCGGGCGAACCGGTGCCCCTGCCCCGCCCACAGCGCCATGCCCTGCGGGTCACCGGCCTTGGCGGCGGCCTTGCGCAGCGGTGACGTCATGTGGTGGACCTGGGGGTAGGCGGCGGGCGCGTACGGGCCGTGCTCGCGCAGGAACCGGTTGACGAGCCCGCGCGCCGGCCGCCCGGAGAACGCCCGGGTCAGCTCGGTCCTGGTGAACAGCGGATCGGTCATGGCCTGTTTGTGCAGCGTGGGCGCCCCGGACTCGGGGGTGACGAGGAACGCGGTGCCCAGCTGCGCGAGTTCGGCGCCGGCGGCGAGCACCGCGGCGATCTGCGAGCCGCGCATGATGCCGCCCGCGGCGATGATCGGCAGCTGCACGGCCTCCCGCACCTGGGCGACCAGCGAAAGGAGTCCGACCCCGCTGCAGTCGGCCTCGGGGTTGTCGCGGTGCGTGCCCTGGTGGCCGCCGGCCTCGATGCCCTGGACGCACACGGCGTCGGCGCCGGCCTGCTGCGCGGCCCGCGCCTCGTCGACCGTCGTGACGGTGACGGCGCTGCGGGTGCCGACGCGCTGGAGGGCCTGCACGACCTCGCGCGTGGGGCAGCCGAACGTGAACGTGACCAGCGGTACCGGGTCGTCGAGGAGGATCGCCAGCTTGGCGTCGTAGCCGTCGTCGCGCCCGCTGTCGGGGTCGCCGAGCGCGGTCTGGTACCAGGTGGCCTCGCCGGCGAGCTGATGGCGGTAGACGTCGACGGCGGCCGGGTCGGCGTACTCGGGCTGCGGCATGAAGAGGTTGACGCCGAAGGGCCGGTTCGTCAGCCCCCGCACCTGCTTGATCTCCTGGTACATGCCGTCGGCCGTCTTGTACCCGGCGGCGAGGAACCCGAGCCCGCCCGCCTCGCAGACGGCGGCCACGAGCGCGGGACAGGAGGCGCCGCCCGCCATGGGGGCCTGCACGATCGGATAGTGGCAGAGATCGGTCAGTGCGGAGGACATGCCCGCATCGTGCCACGTCCCGTACGGACAACCGAATCGACCCATTCCGGCTGCACAGGCGCCCCAAAGGGGCGCGGGGAACGGCGCGCGCAACCACGACGGCGCAGCACCCGGCAACGCACGGCACCCCCACCCCATCAGCCGCAAAAAAACGGGGCCCGGGGAAAAACCCCAGGCCCCGCAAGACACAAGCTCAACGCCCGTTGAACGCATCCTTCAACCGCGAGAACAACCCCTGCTGCCCCGGCTGGAACTGCCCCGTGGGCCGCTCCTCGCCCCGCAACTTCGCCAGCTCCCGCAGCAACCGCTCCTGCTCGGGATCGAGCTTCTGCGGCGTCGTGACCTCGACGTGCACGATGAGGTCGCCACGGCCGCCGCCCCGCAGATGCGTGACACCGCGCCCGTGCAGCGGCACCGACTGGCCGGACTGCGTGCCCGGCCGGATGTCGATCTCCTCGAGCCCGTCGAGCGTCTCCAGCGGCACCTTCGTACCGAGGGCCGCCGCGGTCATCGGGATCGTCACCGTGCAGTGCAGATCGTCGCCGCGCCGCTGGAACGTGGGGTGGGGCAGCTCGTGGATCTCGACGTAGAGGTCACCGGCGGGCCCGCCACCGGGACCGACCTCGCCCTCACCGGCGAGCTGGATCCGCGTCCCGTTGTCCACACCGGCCGGGATCTTCACCGTCAGCGTCCGCCGCGACCGGATGCGGCCGTCACCGGCGCACTCGGGGCAGGGCGTCGGAACCACGGTCCCGAATCCCTGGCACTGCGGACACGGCCGCGAGGTCATGACCTGGCCGAGGAAGGACCGCGTGACCTGCGAGACCTCGCCGCGCCCGCGACACATGTCACAGGTCTGGGCGGAGGTCCCGGGCGCCGCGCCCTCACCGCTGCAGGTCGTGCACACCACAGCGGTGTCGACCTGGATGTCCTTGGTGGTCCCGAAGGCGGCCTCGTCCAGCTCGACCTCGAGCCGGATCATGGCGTCCTGGCCACGGCGCGTACGGGACCGGGGCCCACGCTGCGACGCCGTACCGAAGAACGCGTCCATGATGTCCGAGAAGTTCCCGAACCCACCGGCGCCGAAGCCTCCGGCCCCGCCTCCGCCGGATTGCGACAGGGGGTCGCCCCCGAGGTCGTAGACCTGCTTCTTCTGCGGGTCGGAGAGCACCTCGTAGGCGGCGTTGATCTCCTTGAACCGCTCCTGGGTCTTCGGATCCGGATTCACGTCCGGGTGCAGCTCGCGCGCGAGCCTCCGAAAAGCCTTCTTGATCTCGTCCTGGGAAGCGTCGCGGCGCACGCCGAGTACGGCGTAGTAGTCCGTGGCCACTTACGACTCCGCCAGGATCTGTCCGACGTAACGTGCCACTGCGCGTACTGCTCCCATCGTTCCCGGGTAATCCATGCGTGTCGGTCCGACGACACCGAGCTTGGCGACTGCCTCGCCGCCCGAACCGTAGCCGACCGACACGACGGACGTGGAGTTGAGTCCCTCGTGTGCGTTCTCGTGACCGATCCGTACGGCCATGCCCGAATCCCCCACCTCACCAAGCAACTTGAGGAGCACGACCTGCTCCTCAAGGGCCTCGAGGACGGGCCGGATGGTGAGGGGAAAGTCATGTCCGAAGCGGGTGAGATTGGCGGTGCCGCCGATCATCAGCCGCTCCTCGGACTCCTCGACGAGCGTCTCCAGAAGAGTGGAGAGCACCGTCGAGACCGTGCCGCGGTCCTCCGCCTCGAAGGCCTCCGGCAGATCCTGCACCAGCTGCGGTACGTCGGCGAAGCGGCGGCCCGCGACCCGGCTGTTGAGCCGGGCGCGCAGATCCGCCAGAGGCGATTCGCCGAACGGCGCCGGGCAGTCGACCATCCGCTGTTCGACGCGCCCAGTGTCCGTGATCAGCACGAGCATCACACGGGCGGGCGCCAGCGAGAGCAGCTCGACATGGCGCACGGTGGACCTGGTCAGGGACGGGTACTGGACGATCGCGACCTGCCGGGTGAGCTGCGCGAGCAGCCGCACGGTCCGCCCGACGACGTCGTCGAGGTCGACGGCGCCCTCCAGGAAGTTCTGGACGGCGCGCCGCTCGGGAGCGGTCATCGGCTTCACGTTCGTGAGCTTGTCGACGAAGAGGCGGTACCCCTTGTCGGTCGGGATGCGCCCGGCACTGGTGTGCGGCTGGGCGATGTATCCCTCGTCCTCCAGGGCGGCCATGTCGTTGCGCACCGTCGCCGGCGAGACGCCGAGGCGGTGCCGCTCCGTGAGCGCCTTGGAGCCCACGGGCTCCTCGGTCCCGACATAGTCCTGGACGATGGCGCGCAGCACTTCGAGCCTGCGTTCACTGAGCATCGGCGCACACCTCCAGCGGCTTCCCGTCGTGATCTTCTCGAACGTCCTATTTGGCACTCGCTACGGGTGAGTGCCAGTCGTCCCCGCCTCAGTGTACGGCCGTGAGGTACGGCCCCGGCAAGGCCGCTAGCGTCGTACGCATGGAACGTGACGTACGTATCGACTGGGCAGCGGCGGGCTGGGAGGAGCTGGCCCCGCGCGTGGGGCGGGTCCGGCTGCCCGGCTGGGACTGCACGACCGGCCTCGTCGTGGGGGACGGCGCCGCCCTGCTGATCGACACCGGATCCTCACTGCGTGAAGGCTCCCAGCTGCGCGCGGACGCCCAGCGCCTCCTGACCGAACACGGGAGAGTGACGCACATCGCGCTCACGCACCCGCACTTCGACCATGTCTTCGGCACGGCCGCGTTCGCGGGTGTCGAGGTGTACGGGGCCGTGGGCATCGACACCGTCTTCGCGCACGGAGCGGACGCGGTGCGCGCCAGTGCCGTACGCAACGGCCTCGGCCCGGACGCGGCGGCCGATGCGGCCGACCTGCTCGTCACGCCGCACCACCGGGTGTGCGGGGAGTGGACGCTCGACCTGGGCGGCGGCCTCCAGGTGCTGCTCGCGAACGTCGGCCCGGCGCACAGCGGCCACGACCTCGTCGTCCTCGTGCCCGGCGCGGCCGGCACCCCGGAGATCGTCTTCTGCGGCGACCTGGTCGAGGAGTCCGGCGAGCCGCAGGCGGGCTCGGACGCGGCGCCCCGCCACTGGCCGGCCGCGCTCGACCGGCTCCTCGAACTCGGCGGCGAGGACGCACGCTACGTCCCCGGACACGGATCCGTGGTGAATGCGGGCTTTGTCCGCGAGCAGCGCGCCGCACTGGCGACCCGCTTCGGCGTGTCCTAGGACGGGCGCCCCGGCTTCTCATATCGTCGGCCAAATGCGCCAGTACTCCCACGCCGACCTCACTCCCCCCTGGAAGCGGAACAAGCCGGTGCCCGAGGTACCGGCCGAGCCGGACCTCGTCGTCGAAGAGGTCACCACCGGCTACTGCGGAGCCGTGATCCGCGTGGAGAAGACGGCGCAGGGGCCGACGGTGACGCTGGAGGACCGCTTCGGCAAGCAGCGCGTGTTCCCGATGGAGCCGCGCGGTTTCCTCCTGGAGGGCAAGGTCGTCACGCTGGTGCGCCCGACGGCGGCAGCGCCCGTGCGCCCCACGCGCACCGCCTCCGGTTCGGTGGCGCTGCCGGGCGCCCGCGCCCGGGTGGCCCGGGCCGGACGCATCTACGTCGAGGGCAAGCACGACGCGGAGCTCATCGAGCGGGTCTGGGGCGACGACCTGCGCATCGAGGGCGTGGCGGTCGAGTTCCTCGAGGGCGTCGACGACCTCCCGGCGATCGTCGCCGACTTCGCGCCGGGCCCCGACGCCCGCCTCGGCGTCCTGGTCGACCACCTGGTCCCCGGCACCAAGGAATGGCGGATCGCCCAGTCGGTGACGAGCGAACACGCCCTGGTCGTGGGCCACCCCTACATCGACATCTGGGAGGCGGTGAAGCCGTCGTCGGTGGGCATCGAGGCGTGGCCCCGCGTCCCGCACGGCCAGGACTGGAAGACGGGCGTGTGCCGCGCGCTCGGCTGGCGCGTGGCGAACACGGGCGAGGCCTGGCAGCACATCCTGTCCCGGGTCCGCACGTACAAGGACCTGGAACCCGAACTCCTGGGCCGAGTGGAAGAACTCATCGACTTCGTCACGGCGTGACCCCGCCGCCCGAGCCTTGGGCAATCTGCCGCCTAGGGCGGCACGGTGGGCAAGGCGGCCCCCAGCGCGGGGCGAGCGCTCCCGTCAGGCCCCCGCCCAGCAGCCCGGCCCAGCCCAGCCTCAGTCCACCAGCTCCCGCACGACCCCATCCGCCAACAACCGCCCCCGCAACGTCAGCACAGCCCGCCCCTCCCCGAACGGCCCGGCCTCCAACAGCCCCTCCCCCAACGCCTTCCGCGCGGCCGCGAGCCCCGCCTCCCGCAGCAACGACAACGGACACCCCTCCTTGAGCCGCAGCTCAAGCAGAATCCGCTCGACCCGCCGGTCCTCGTCGGCCAGCACCTCCCGCCCCGCCCCGGGCGACCTCCCCGCACCCAGAGCAGCGGCATACGCCCCGGGATGCTTCACGTTCCACCACCGCACCCCGCCCACATGCGAGTGCGCCCCGGGCCCGGCCCCCCACCAGTCGGCCCCCCGCCAGTACAGCTCGTTGTGCAGACACCGCCCCGCCTCGGACGTGGCCCAGTTCGACACCTCGTACCAGTCGAACCCGGCCCCCGAGAGCACCTCGTCCGCGATCAGATACCGGTCGGCGTGCACGTCGTCGTCGGTCATCGGCACCTCGCCCCGCCGAATCCGCCGGGCGAGCTGCGTGCCCTCCTCCACGATCAGCGCGTACGCCGACACATGGTCGGGCCCCGCCCCGAGCGCCGCGTCGAGGGACGCCCGCCAGTCGTCGTCGGTCTCCCCCGGCGTCCCGTAGATCAGATCCAGGTTCACGTGCTCGAACCCGGCCGCCCGCGCCTCGGCGACGCACGCCTCGGGCCGCCCCGGCGTGTGCGTACGGTCGAGGACCTTCAGGACGTGCTGCCGCGCGCTCTGCATGCCGAACGACACCCGGTTGAAGCCCCCGGCCCGCAGCTCCTCCAGATACGCCGGGTCGACCGACTCCGGGTTCGCCTCGGTCGTCACCTCCGCGTCGTCCGCGAGCCCGAACTCGTCCCGGATCGCCTTCAGCATCCGTACGAGATCGGAGGCGGCGAGCAGCGTCGGCGTACCGCCTCCGACGAACACGGTCCGCACGGGGCGCGGGTCGTCGCCGAGTACCTTGCGGGCGAGCCGCACCTCGTCGACGACCTGGTCCGCGTAGTTGTCCCGGGACGCGAGCACACCGCCGCTGCCGCGCAGCTCGGTCGCCGTGTACGTGTTGAAGTCGCAGTAGCCGCAGCGCGTGGCGCAGTACGGGACGTGCAGGTAGAAGCCGAGCGGACGCGACGCGGCGTCGGCGAGGGCCGAGGGGGGCAGCGAGCCGTCGTCGGGTACGGGCTCACCGTCGGGGAGTGCGGAAGGCATGGACCCATTGTCCCGCCTCCGGGAAATCCGCAGCGCCGCTCACTGCGCCTGGAGCACGAGCAGCGCCAGATCGTCGTCGGGCGGGCTGTCCGCGAAGGCGTGCACGAGGCGCCGGATGCGCTCCGCGACCAGCGGCGCGGTCAGCCCTGCGCACCCGGCGAGGGCGTGCGCGAGCCCGTCGGCGTCGTCGAACTGGAGGTGTCCGCGGCGCCGCTCCGTCACCCCGTCGGTGACGCACAGCAGGGTGTCGCCGGTGAGCATCTCGAACGTCTCGCTCGTGTAGTCCGGGTCGTCGACGACCCCGAGCAGCATCTGCGGCCCGGCCGCGGGGACGACCTCGCCGCCCGGCCGCATCAGCAGCGGCAGCGGGTGCCCGGCGGAGGCGAGCGTGCAGGTCACGCCCGACTCGGTGGGCGTCAGTTCGCCGTAGAGCAGCGAGAGGAAGCGGGCGGACGAGCCCTCGGGCGGCACGCCCTGTCCGCCGGCGGCGGCCGCGAGCGCGCGGGCGGCGGAGTCGGCGGCCTC
Source organism: Streptomyces sp. NPDC052225 (assembly GCF_040679615.1). Taxonomy (NCBI): domain Bacteria; kingdom Bacillati; phylum Actinomycetota; class Actinomycetes; order Kitasatosporales; family Streptomycetaceae; genus Streptomyces; species Streptomyces sp. NPDC052225. The sequence continues at coordinate 91,541 of NZ_JBFAVD010000011.1, forward strand.
GGTGGCGTCGTCGAGCAGCAGCCGGTTGAGCCGGTCGAGGACCTGGGCGACGGGGTAGCCCTCGCGGGCGAGCAGCCGCAGCCAGGGCCGGGCGAGACCGATCACCACGGCGGCCTCGGGGCCCTTGCCCTGGACGTCGCCGAGCGCGAAGCACCAGCGGCCGTCGCTCGCGGGGAACACGTCGTAGAAGTCGCCGCCGGGGCCGCCCGCCTCCCTCGGCTCGTACACGAGAGCGCTCTTCATGCCGGGGATCTCGGCGATGGCGGACGGCAGCAGGCCGCGCTGGAGGATGCGGCTGATGGTGGCCTGCCGGGTGAAGCGGCGGGCCGCGCTGACGGCCAGCGCGACGCGGCGGCTGAAGTCCTCGACGAGCCCGGTGACCTCGTCGGGGAAGTGCGGCAGCCCGGCGCGGCCGATGAGCAGGATGCCGAGCGCCCGGCCGCCCGCGGAGAGCCGGTAGGCGAGCGCGGCCCCGGTCTCACCCTGCGTCGCGAAGGGCCAGGGCACGGCGACGGGGGCGGAGTGCGGGCTGTCGGGCAGCCGCGGCGGTTCCTTCTCCAGGAGCCGGCGGAGTTCCTCGATGCGGCCCTCGTGGGAGTGCCAGACGCGGGCGAGGCGGGGCGGCGGCATGGCGCCGGTGCCGCGGGTGTCGGGCTCGACGGGTCCCGGCATGCCGCGGCCCTCCTCGTCGTAGAACCAGACCGCGCACCAGTCCGCGAGCCGCGGGACGAGGAGCTGGCCGACGAGGGCGGCGACCATGTCGACGTCGAGCTGCCCGGCGAGCATGTCGGAGGCCTCGGCGAGGAACGAGAGGGCGCCGCGGTTGACCCAGTCCCGGTCGGGGGCGCGCCGGGGCGGCGGCGCGAGGAACTCCGTGGCGTGCAGGCCGCGCTGGAGGGCACGGGTCGTGGACTGCGGGTCGGCCTCGGCCGCGGGCAGCTCGGTGCCCGCGGCGGGCAGCCGGGCCCAGACGGTCTTGGTGCCGGTCCTGTACGTGATGCCCCACGACTCGGAGAGCGACGCGACGAGGCGCAGGCCGCGCCCGTACTCGGGCATGTCCGGTGCGCGGCCCGGGTGTTCGCCCCGCAGGGCGCGCGCCGGATGGTGGTCGGTGACCTCGATGACGAGGGCGGCGCCGGTCAGGTGGCACAGGACGTCGACGCTGGTGCCGGCGTGCACGACGGCGTTCGTGACGAGTTCGCTGACGATGACCACGGCGTCGTCGGCCAGCCGGTCGACGGCCCCTTCCGCCCCGGGCGGTTCGGCCTCCGCCCAGCCGTCGAGCGTCGCGCGGACGAAACGCCGGGCCGCGGCGGGGGCCAGTTGGTTCCCGGGCAGCGAGGTGCGCGCCTCCACCGGTCCTGCGTGCCCTTCGTGCGAGTGGTCCGGCAGGTCGGCGGCGAAGGCGGCGGTTTCCCGCTGGACAGGAATCGACCCCACTTTTCGGCTCCAGAGCAGTTGTGGCAAAGACGCCTCGGGCGACACGCTCAGAGTGACAGACTGACCGCGCCCATAAGCGCCGAGTTACCGAAGTGGGCCGCTATGAGTGAGAACAGTGCCAAGCCTGCACCGAAGAGGGCGGTTTCGAACGGGACATCGGGTCAGGCGGTGGTCGCACCCCCGGGTGAGGTGATCCGGACCTCCGACCTCCGTGCGCTCCTTGCCGCGATGACGGCCGCCCGCGACGGGAACTTCATCCGGGTCCCGGACAGCGGTGACGGCCTGGTGGGTGAGCTCGGCGCGGTCTTCAACCAGATCATTGACCGCAGCACCCACTACAACGTCGAACTGACGCGGGTGCGCCGGGAGATCGTCCGTCACGGGCGTCTCGACGAACGCCTTGAGGCGAGCCCGGGCCAGGGCGGCTGGGCGACCCGGATCCACGACGTCAACACCATCATCGGCGCGCTGGTCGCCCCGGCGGCCAACGCCACGCGGGTGCTCGACGCGGTGGCGGGCGGCGACCTGACCCAGCGCGTCGATCTGCACGACGGCACACGTCAACTCCGCGGGGATCTACGGAGGTTGGGCGGCGCCGTCAACAAGATGGTGGACCAGCTCTCCCTGTTCACCGGGGAGGTGACCCGCGTCGCGCGCGAGGTCGGCACCGAGGGCCGCCTCGGCGGCCGCGCCAAGGCCCAGGGCCTGTCCGGGAGTTGGCGCGATGTCACGGAGGCCGTCAACACGATGGCCTCGCGCCTGACCGCTCAGGTCCGCGACATCGCACTCGTGACGACGGCGGTGGCGCGGGGTGACCTGACGCGCACGGTGACGATCGAGGCGACGGGCGAGCTGCTCGAACTGAAGCTGACCGTGAACACGATGGTCGACCAGCTCTCCGCCTTCGCCGACGAGGTCACGCGCGTGGCCCGCGAGGTCGGCACGGAGGGCCAGTTGGGCGGGCGCGCCCAGGTCCGCGGCGTCTCCGGCGTCTGGAAGGACCTCACCGACAACGTCAACTTCATGGCGTCGAACCTGACCTCGCAGGTCCGCAACATCGCCCAGGTCACCACCGCCGTGGCCAACGGCGACCTGAGCCAGAAGATCACCGTCGACGCGCAGGGCGAGATCCTCGAACTCAAGTCGACGATCAACACGATGGTCGACCAGCTCTCCGCCTTCGCCGACGAGGTCACCCGCGTCGCCCGCGAGGTCGGCACCGAAGGCCAGTTGGGCGGCCGCGCCCAGGTCCGCGGCGTCTCCGGCGTCTGGAAGGACCTCACCGACAACGTCAACTTCATGGCGGACAACCTGACGTCCCAGGTCCGCAACATCGCGCTCGTGTCGACGGCCGTGGCACAGGGCGACCTCGGCAAGAAGATCACCGTCGAGGCGAAGGGCGAGATCCTCGAACTGAAGTCGACGATCAACACGATGGTCGACCAGCTCTCCGCCTTCGCCGACGAGGTCACCCGCGTCGCCCGCGAGGTCGGCACGGAAGGAAACCTGGGCGGCCAGGCCCAGGTCCGCGGGGTCTCCGGCGTCTGGAAGGACCTCACCGACAACGTCAACTTCATGGCGTCGAACCTGACCTCGCAGGTCCGCAACATCGCCCAGGTCACCACCGCCGTGGCCCAGGGCGACCTGTCGAAGAAGATCTCGGTCGACGCGCGCGGTGAGATCCTCGAACTGAAGGACACCGTCAACACGATGGTGGAGCAGCTACGGGGATTCGCCGACGAGGTGACCCGCGTGGCCCGCGAGGTGGGCACCGACGGCCGCCTCGGCGGGCGTGCAACCGTGCACGGCGTGTCAGGCGTCTGGAAGGACCTGACCGACAACGTCAACTACATGGCGGACAACCTGACTTCCCAAGTGCGCAACATCGCGCAGGTCGCCACCGCGGTGGCGCAGGGCGACCTGTCCAAGAAGATCGACGTCGACGCGCGCGGCGAGATCCTCGAACTCAAGACGACCATCAACACGATGGTCGACACGCTCTCCTCCTTCTCCTCCGAGGTCACCCGCGTGGCCCGCGAGGTCGGCTCCGAGGGACAGCTCGGCGGCCAGGCGCGGGTCGAGGGCGTGTACGGCACCTGGAAGCGCCTGACGACGAACGTGAACGAGCTGGCCTCGAACCTGACCACACAGGTGCGCGCCATCGCCGAGGTCGCCTCCGCGGTGACCTCAGGCGACATGTCCCGCTCCATCACCGTGGAGACCCAGGGCGAGGTCGCCGAGCTCAAGGACAACATCAACCTGATGGTGGCCAACCTCCGCGAGACGACCCGCGCGAAGGACTGGCTGGAGTCGAACCTGGCCCGCCTCGCGGCACTGATGCAGGGCCACCGCGACCTGATGGAGGTCGCGGACCTGATCCTGCGCGAGCTGACGCCGCTGGTGAACGCGCAGTACGGCGCCTTCTTCCTCGCCGAGCCCGACGAGGACGACACCCCGATCCGCTCGGCCATCCCCACCAAGGGGCTCGCCTACATCGCGGGGTACGGCTCGGCGGCGGCCCTCGTCGTCGACACGGGCGGCATGCCGGTGCACGGGCTCGTACGGCAGGCGGCGCTGGAGAAGAAGCGCATCCTCGTCGAGGAGGCGCCGCCGGACTACATCAAGATCAACAGCGGGCTCGGGGAAGCGGCACCGGCGTCCGTGGTCATCATCCCGATCCTCTTCGAGGACAAGCTCCTCGGCGTCATCGAGCTGGCCTCGTTCTCCCGCTTCTCCGACGTCCACCTGGCGTTCTTCGACCAGTTCGTGAACACGATCGGCGTCGCGATCAACACCATCATCGCCAACTCCCGCACCGAGTCCCTGCTCGGCGAATCCCAGCGCCTGGCCACGCAGTTGCAGGAACGATCGGACGAACTCCAGCGCCAGCAGGCGGAGTTGCAGCGCTCGAACGCCGAACTGGAGGAGAAGGCCGCCCTGTTGGCGACCAGCTCCCAGTACAAGTCGGAGTTCCTGGCGAACATGTCGCACGAACTCCGCACCCCCCTCAACTCCCTCCTCATCCTGGCCCGCCTGCTCTCCGACAACCCGGACGGGCATCTGAACGACCAGGAGGTCCAGTTCGCGACGACGATCCACCGCTCGGGCTCCGACCTGCTCCAACTCATCAACGACATCCTCGACCTGTCGAAGATCGAGGCCGGGCGCATGGACGTACGACCCAAGAAGCTGCCCCTCATCAAGCTCCTCGACTACGTCCACGCCACGTTCCGGCCGATCACCCTCGACCGGGGTCTCGCCTTCGAGGTGTCGGTCGGCGAGGACGTGCCGCGCGAGGTGTTCTCCGACGAGCAGCGCCTCCAGCAGATCCTGCGCAACCTCCTGTCGAACGCGATCAAGTTCACCGCGAACGGCAAGGTCGAGCTGCGGGTCAAGCGGATCAAGGACCCGGAGCACACGCTCGTGCGCGAGGCCGACGACCTGCTGGCCTTCGCCGTCTCGGACACCGGCATCGGCATCGCCCGCGACAAACTCCCCGTCATCTTCGAGGCGTTCCAGCAGGCCGACGGCACCACCAACCGCAAGTACGGCGGCACGGGCCTCGGCCTGTCCATCAGCCGGGAGATCGCGGGGCTGCTCGGCGGCCGCATCATCGCCGAGAGCGAGCCGGGCGAGGGCTCCACGTTCACGCTGTACGTCCCTGTCGTCTATCCGGGCCACGACCCGGCCGCCGACGGGCCGCAGGAACTGCCCGACCCGGACCAGGCGCCGCTCGTGCCCGCCCAGCAGAACCAGAGCGCGGACGCGTACACGATCCACGAGCAGGAGGACAACTGGCCGACGCCGACGAAGCTGGAGCAGTGGCGTCAGGGCCGGGCCGGCCAGATCCTGCCGGGCCGCCGCGTCCTCATCGTCGACGACGACATCCGCAACGTCTTCGCGCTCACCCACGTCCTCGGCCGGGTCGGCATGCCGGTCCTGTACGCGGAGAACGGCCGGGAGGGCATCGAGACGCTCGACCGCAACCCGGACATCGAGCTGGTCCTGATGGACATCATGATGCCGGAGATGGACGGTTACGAGACCATCTCCGTCATCCGCAGGACACCACGCTGGGCCGGGCTGCCCATCGTGGCGCTCACCGCGAAGGCGATGCCCGGCGACCGTGAGAAGTCGATCGCCAAGGGCGCCAACGACTACGTCCCCAAGCCGGTGGACGTGGACCAACTGCTGACTGTCGTCTGCGACCTCCTTGCTCCCGAGGCCACCGACACCTCCGACGGCGAAGCCGCCGACCTGGAGCCACGGGAGGTCGAAGGAGAGCCCGTCGCCCCGCCGACGACCGAGTGAGGCACCGCCACATGACCACCCCCGCAGAGACCGGTTCCCATGATCGCGCCAGCATCCTGCTGGTCGACGACATGGAGGACAACCTGGTAGCCCTGGAAGCCGTCCTCGGAACACTCAACGAGCCCTTGGTGCGGGCCCGTTCGGGCGAGGAGGCCATGAAGGCGCTGCTGCGCCGACGCTTCGCCGTCGTGCTCCTGGACATCCGGATGCCCGGCATGGACGGCTTCGAGACGGCGACCAACATCAAGCGCCTGGACCAGACGAAGGACGTCCCGATCATCTTCCTCACGGGCACGGACGCGGACGCCGGCTATGCCTTCCGGGGCTACGCGACCGGCGCCGCCGACTACCTGACCAAGCCCTTCGACCCGTGGGTGCTGCGGGCCAAGGTCACCGTCTTCCTCGACCTGCACCGCAAGAACCGCCAGCTGGAGCGGCTGCTGGCGCGCGAACAGCAGCAGTTCGAGAGCCTGGCCGCCCGGATGGACTCGATCGAGCACAGCCTGGCCGCCCATCCGAACCCGGAGGTGAACCAACTGCGCACGCACCTCGCGGAGATGGAGGAAACGTTGCGCACGATGCGCCGCCCCTGACCGGGACGACGCATCGTCGGGCGACTCCGCCTAGCCTTCGCGGCTTCCCGCGTACATCTCGTCGAGCAGCTCCTTGTACTCCCGCTCGACGACCGGCCGCTTCAGCTTGAGGCTGGGCGTCAACTCGCCGTGCTCGATGTCGAGATCACGCGGCAGCAGCTTGAACTTCTTGATGGTCTGCCAGCGCTGGAGCCCCTGGTTCAGCTCCTTCACGTAGCCCTCGACGAGCTGCACCGTGGCGGGCGCGGCCACGACATCGGCGTACGACTTGCCCTCCAGCCCGTTCTCCTTGGCCCAGTCGAGGATCGCGGGCTCGTCGAGCGCGATGAGCGCGGTGCAGAAGTTCCGGTCGGCGCCGTGCACCAGGATGTTGGAGACGTACGGGCACACCGCCTTGAACTGGCCCTCGACCTCGGCGGGCGCGATGTACTTGCCGCCGGACGTCTTGATGAGGTCCTTCTTGCGGTCGGTGATCCTCAGGTACCCGTCCACGGACAGCTCACCGATGTCCCCGGTGTGGAACCAGCCGTCGCTCTCCAGGACTTCGGCGGTCTTCTCGGGCAGCCCGTGGTAGCCGGCCATGATGCCGGGGCCGCGCAGCAGGATCTCGCCGTCGTCCGCGATCCGTACGTCCGTGCCGGGCAGCGGCTTGCCGACGGTCCCGGTCCGGTACGCCTCACCGGGGTTGACGAAGGAGGCGGCCGACGACTCGGTCAGCCCGTACCCCTCCAGGATGTGAACTCCCGCGCCGGCGAAGAAGTATCCGATCTCGGGCGCGAGCGCGGCGGACCCCGACACACAGGCCCGCAGCCGCCCGCCGAACGCCTCGCGCAGCTTGCTGTAGACGAGCGCGTCGGCGACCTTGTGCTTGGCCCCGAGCCCGAAGGGCACCGAACTCACGCCGGTCCTGCGGAAGTTGTCCTGGCTGACCTTCGCGTACTCGCGCGCGACACCGGCCGCCCACTGGAAGATCTTGTACTTGGCGTTGCCCCCGGCGCGCGCCTTCGCGGCGACGCCGTTGTAGACCTTCTCGAAGATGCGCGGCACGGCGGCCATGTACGTGGGCTGCACGATCGGCAGGTTCTCGATGATCTTGTCGACGCGCCCGTCGACCGCCGTCACGTGCCCGACCTCGATCTGCCCGCTGGTGAGCACCTTGCCGAAGACGTGCGCGAGCGGCAGCCACAGGTACTGCACGTCGTCCGGACCGACGAGCCCGGTCGCCGCGATCGCCTTCGCCATGTACGACCAGTTGTCGTGCGGGAGCCGAACGCCCTTGGGGCGCCCGGTCGTTCCCGAGGTGTAGATGAGCGTGGCCAGCTGTTCCTTCTGGATCGCCCCGACCCGCTCCTTGACGACCTCGGGGTTCTTCTCCAGGTAGGCGGCGCCGCGCGCCTCCAGGTCCTCCAGGGTGAGCAGCCATCCGTCGGGGTCGGCGGCGTCGGGCTCGACCCCGGTCGCGTCGATCACCACGACGTGCGCGAGCTCGGGCAGCTCGGCCCGCTGCTCGCGCGCCTTGGCGAGCTGCGCCGCGTCCTCCGCGACGAGCACCTTCGACCCGGAGTCGGAGAGGATGAACGCCGACTCCTCGGCGTTGGTCTGCGGGTAGATCGTCGTGGTCGCCGCGCCCGCGCACATGATGCCGAGGTCGGCGAGGATCCACTCGACCCGCGTCGAGGCGGCGAGCGCCACCCGCTCCTCCGGCTGCACCCCGAGCTCGACCAGGCCGGCGGCGATGGAGTAGACACGCTGCGCGGCCTGCGCCCAGCTCAGCGACTTCCACTCGTCGGGTCCTTCACCGGCGGCGGGCACCGGGTAGCGGTACGCCTCGGCATCCGGTGTGGCCGCCACGCGCTCCAGGAAGAGAGACGCCACAGAGGGCGGACGGTTCTCGATCAGGGTCTGTGTGTCGCTCACGACGTCCTCCGGGCCCGCGGCGGTGCGGCTGGCTTGTTTAACTGGCGAGTAACTATGGAGCAGTGATCAGGGTAAGCGTCACTCGCCCGCCGCGTAAGAGGCACCGGCCCTCAACTTCCACCGGGCCGTCCCAGCGGCCTCCGCCCACACAGGGCCCACACAAAAGCGGTGGGCCCGCCACGCCTGTGCGCGCCGGGCCCACCGCTGGGGCACGTCCTCCGCCGAACCTGCCGGTAAGGCCGTCCGGGTTACTTCTTGCCCTTGCCGCCACCGGAGTCGTCGCTGGACAGAACCGCGATGAAGGCTTCCTGCGGCACCTCGACGGAGCCGACCATCTTCATGCGCTTCTTGCCTTCCTTCTGCTTCTCGAGCAGCTTCCGCTTACGGGAGATGTCACCGCCGTAGCACTTGGCGAGGACGTCCTTGCGGATGGCGCGAATGGTCTCGCGGGCGATGACCCGGGAGCCGATCGCGGCCTGGATCGGCACCTCGAAGGCCTGGCGCGGGATGAGCTCGCGCAGCTTGGCGACGAGCCGGACGCCGTAGGAGTAGGCCGCGTCCCGGTGCGTGATCGCCGAGAACGCGTCGACCTTGTCGCCGTGCAGCAGGATGTCGACCTTGACCAGGTTGGCGGTCTGCTCGCCGGTGGGCTCGTAGTCGAGCGAGGCGTAGCCGCGGGTCTTGGACTTCAGCTGGTCGAAGAAGTCGAAGACGATCTCCGCGAGGGGCAGCGTGTAGCGGATCTCGACCCGGTCCTCGGAGAGGTAGTCCATGCCGAGCAGCACACCGCGCCGGGTCTGGCACAGCTCCATGATCGAGCCGATGAACTCGGACGGCGCGAGAATGGTGGCGCGCACGACCGGCTCGTAGACCTTGTCGATCTTCCCCTCGGGGAACTCGCTCGGGTTGGTGACGACGTGCTCGGAGCCGTCCTCCATGTCGACGCGGTAGACCACGTTCGGCGCGGTGGCGATCAGGTCGAGCCCGAACTCGCGCTCCAGGCGCTCACGGATCACGTCGAGGTGCAGCAGGCCGAGGAAGCCGACGCGGAAGCCGAAGCCGAGTGCGGCCGAGGTCTCCGGCTCGTACACCAGCGCGGCGTCGTTGAGCTGAAGCTTGTCGAGGGCGTCGCGCAGCTCGGGGTAGTCCGAGCCGTCCAGCGGATACAGCCCCGAGAAGACCATCGGCTTCGGGTCCTTGTAGCCGCCGAGGGCCTCCGTCGCGCCGTTGTGCAGGGAGGTGATCGTGTCACCGACCTTGGACTGGCGGACGTCCTTCACGCCGGTGATCAGGTAGCCCACCTCGCCGACGCCGAGGCCGTCGGCCGCCAGCATCTCGGGCGAGTTCGTCCCGATCTCGAGCAGCTCGTGGGTGGCGCCGGTCGACATCATGCGGATGCGCTCGCGCTTGTTGAGCTGGCCGTCGATGACACGGACGTACGTGACGACGCCACGGTACGAGTCGTAGACCGAGTCGAAGATCATCGCGCGGGCGGGGGCGTCGGCGACGCCGACCGGCGCGGGGATCTCGGCGACGACCTTGTCGAGCAGCGCGTCGACGCCGATGCCGGTCTTCGCGGAGACCTTGAGCACGTCCTCGGGCTGGCAGCCGATGAGGTTGGCCAGCTCCTCGGAGAACTTCTCGGGCTGGGCGGCCGGCAGGTCGATCTTGTTGAGCACCGGGATGATCTTGAGGTCGTTCTCCATCGCCAGGTACAGGTTGGCGAGGGTCTGGGCCTCGATGCCCTGGGCGGCGTCGACGAGCAGGACCGTGCCCTCGCACGCGGCGAGCGAGCGCGAGACCTCGTACGTGAAGTCCACGTGGCCCGGGGTGTCGATCATGTTGAGGATGTGCGTCTTGCCGGGGTCGTCGGTGGGCGCCCACGGCAGACGCACGGCCTGGGACTTGATCGTGATGCCGCGCTCGCGCTCGATGTCCATCCGGTCGAGATACTGAGCACGCATCTGCCGCTGCTCGACCACACCGGTCAGCTGGAGCATGCGGTCGGCGAGCGTGGACTTGCCGTGGTCGATGTGCGCGATGATGCAGAAATTGCGGATCAGAGCCGGGTCGGTACGGCTCGGCTCGGGCACATTCTTAGGGGTCGCGGGCACGCAGGGTCCTGTCTCTTGAGGCGCCTTATGCCTCGGGTCGGATCGATACGTAGCTTCCATGGTCCCACGGCGGCGGGACTGCGCCGGGTTTGGGCCGGTGGGAGTACGGCTGGTACCGTGGGCAGCTGTGTCTCATGCCCTCTCAGCGCGAGGCACACTCGGTAAAAATCATCGGTACGGGTCCTTCGCGGGCCTGTGCCTGAACCTGAAAAGGCTCATTTCGTGGCGAACATCAAGTCCCAGATCAAGCGGATCAAGACCAACGAGAAGGCTCGGCTGCGCAACAAGGCCGTCAAGTCCTCCCTGAAGACCGCGATCCGCAAGGCCCGCGAGGCCGCTGCCGCGGGTGACGTCGAGAAGGCCACCGTCGCCGCGCGCGAGGCCGCGCGCAAGCTCGACAAGGCCGCCTCGAAGGGCGTCATCCACAAGAACCAGGCCGCCAACAAGAAGTCGGCGCTTGCTTCGCAGGTCGCGTCCATCAAGGCCTGAACCTGACGTTCGGGGCTCGTCCCCGGACACCTGATCTGAACGCCGGAAGGACCCGGGCGGGCCCTCTCTCATCCGCCCCCGACCGGCCCCCGAGCCGCACGCGGCCTGCGTTCGCCACGCGGGTGCGGCTCACCTCATGCGTGACCCGAGGCCCCGACCAGGTTTCCTGGCCGGGGCCTCGGTGTGTCCGTACCGGCCCGTCCGGCGTTTGAGGACGAGGCCGTCCAGGCCGAAGGGGGTCTGGGGGCGCAGCCCTCAGGGACGGGAAGGGAAGGGGCGGCGGGGGCGAGATTCAGCGGTTGCGTCCGGCCCGCGCGGCCCGCGCGACGGTGACCACGGCCTTCTCCAGGGCGTATCCCGGGTCGTCCCCACCGCCCTTGACGCCGGCGTCGGCCTCGGCCACGGCACGCAGCGCCATGGCGACCCCGTCCGGCGTCCAGCCCCGCATCTGCTGACGCACCCGGTCGATCTTCCACGGCGGCATCCCGAGCTCCCGCGCCAGATCCGCGGGGCGCCCGCCCCGCGCGGACGAGAGCTTCCCGATGGCCCGCACGCCCTGCGCCAGCGCACTGGTGATCATCACCGGTGCGACGCCGGTCGCGAGCGACCACCGCAGCGCCTCCAGCGCCTCGGCGGCCCGGCCCTCCACGGCCCGGTCGGCGACGGTGAAGCTGGAGGCCTCGGCCCGCCCCGTGTAGTAGCGGCCGACGACGGCCTCGTCGATCGTCCCCTCGATGTCGGAGACGAGCTGCGTGGCGGCGGAGGCCAGCTCGCGCAGGTCACTGCCGATCGCGTCGACCAGGGCCTGGCACGCCTCGGGGGTCGCGGAGCGGCCGAGCGCGCGGAACTCGCCGCGCACGAACGCCAGCCGGTCCGCCGGCTTGGTCATCTTGGGGCAGGCCACCTCGCGCGCCCCGGCCTTGCGGGCGGCGTCGAGCAGCCCCTTGCCCTTGGCGCCGCCGGCGTGCAGCAGGACCAGCGTGATCTCTTCGACGGGCGAGCCGAAGTACGCCTTCACGTCCTTGATCGTGTCGGCCGACAGGTCGTGCGCATTGCGCACGACGACGACCTTGCGCTCGGCGAACAGCGACGGGCTGGTCAGCTCGGCGAGCGTGCCGGGCTGCACCTGGTCCGGCGTGAGGTCCCGTACGTCCGTGTCCGCGTCGGCGGCACGCGCGGCCGCCACCACCTGCTGCACCGCGCGGTCGAGCAGCAGATCCTCCTGGCCCACCGCGACGGTGACGGGGGCGAGCGGGTCGTCGTGTGCAGTGTTCCTGGCCATCGCGGTCAAGCATCCCACGCGGCACTGACAACCCGGCCCGCCCGCCTAAGAGCCCGACGCCCGGCTCACTGCTCCTCGCGCCAGCCGTCCCACTCGCCGGCGAACGCGTCCAGCTCGTCCGGGTCGAGCCGCCCCGCCGGGTCCTCGACGACGACCAGCCACTGCGCGTCCTCGGCGTCGTCCTCACCGGCCAGTGCGTCCCGTACGAGCTGGGGCTCCTCGGCGACCGCGAAACGCTCCTTCAGCGCCTCCGCGGCCTCGTCCGCGGCGTCGCGGTCCGGCAGCACCAGTACGTGTCTCTCATCGCTCACGGAACCATTTTCGGGCACGGCGGCGGTCACCCCGAACCGGGCCGGCGGTCAGCGGCTCGCGACCGTCAGCCCTGGGCACCACCCGTCAGCCCTGGGCACGACCCGTCAGCCCTTGGGCACGATCTGCACGTCCAGCTCGATCTTGACGCTGGAGCCGACGACGGCGATGCCCCTGGCCAGCATGGTCTGCCAGCTGACGGTGAAGTCGTCGCGGTGCAGCTCGACGGTGGCCCGGCAGGCGGCGCGGGTCTCGCCCTCCATGCCGTTGCCCAGGCCCAGGTACTCCGCGTCGAGGGTGACCGTGCGGGTCACACCGTGCAGGGTGAGCGCGCCGGGGATCGCCCAGCGGCTGCCGCCCTTGTGGATGAACCGCTCGCTGTAGAACTCCAGGGTCGGGAAGCGGTCGACGTCGAGGAAGTCCGCGGACCTGAGGTGGTCGTCGCGCATCTTCACGTTCGTGTCGATGGACGAGGCGTCGATGACGACGTGCATCGCGGACTGCTCGATACGGTCGGCGACGCGCAGCGCCCCGGCGAACGTGTTGAAGCGACCGTGGATCCGGGCGAGCCCGATGTGCCGTGCCGTGAACGCGATCGAGGAGTGCATCGGCTCGATCTCCCAGTCGCCGGACCGCGGCAGCTGCGGCGGCGGGGTGACCTGGAGCGTCACGTCACCGAGGGAGGCGTGGCCGCTCTCCGCGACGGTCGCGTTGGCCCGGTAGGGCGCGTACCCCTCGGCGGAGACGGCGAGCCGGTAGTCACCGGCGGGCACGGCCGCCATGAAGGAGCCGAACGGGTCGGTGCCCCCGCTGACCACCTTGCGCCCCATCGCGTCGCTCACCGCGAACTCGGCGCCGCGCACCGGCTCGTTGACCGGGTCGAGAACGCGACAGGTGAGCACCCCCGCGCTGGGCGGCATCGTCAACGCCGCCAGTGGACTTGTCCGTTGAGCCCGGTTCGTACGGTTTCCCAGCCAGCGGCCGAACATGAACTACCCACCCCAGGTGTGCCTTGACAACGTCCGTCACTACTTCAACGAAGAAGCATTCGATCACCGTTGCGGCTTTCGAGGCAACACGGGCCCACATCGCAAGAATGCCGAGGTAGGTGCACAGCTGCCCCCGAGTGCGCCGAATTACCCCCTCCGGTTGACATTTCGGCAGGTCAGAGGCATTTCTACTCACGGGTAGCAACAGCTCGGGCACGGTCCGCCGAACTCCTTGTCATACGCACCGACACCTCGTCACCCAGGGCGCGCACCCCATGACACGCAGCACCCTCGCGGTTCGTCGCGGGGATCGCCCCGCCCTCACCGCCTCTCCCCGCACCCCTGAGGGGGCACGATCACCGACCTATATGCGCCACCTCCAGCCCCGCCCCGCCGGCTCGCCCCGTCGTCCCCCGGCCCTCCCCCACGTCGCCCTCCCCCACGACGGCGACCGCTCCGTCCCGGTCGGTCCGCAGCACCGCCGCTCCGCGGTCCCGCAACGCCTCGACCGTGCTCGGCGCCGGGTGGCCATAGGGGTTGTCCACGCCACAGCTGATGAGCGCGAGCCGGGGCGCGGCCCGGCGCAGCAGCTCCGGGTCCTGGTACGCCGATCCGTGGTGGGCGACCTTGAGCACGTCCACCGGCGGAAGCCCGTCCGCGCCCGCTCTCAACAGGGCCCGCTGCGCCGCAGGTTCGAGATCGCCGAGGAGCAGCAGGGTCAGACCCGCGGTGCGCACGAGCAGCGTGACGCTCGCCTCGTTGGGCCCGTCGGGGGCGGGTGCCGGGCGGGCCTGCGGCCACAGCACCTGCCAGTCGAGCGGCCCGGCCCTGCGCCGCTCGCCCGCCACCGCCCGGGTCACCGGAATCCCGCGCGCCGCCGCGAGGGCCAGGACGGACGCCGCCTGGTCCGCGGGCTGCGCGAACCCTGTCGTCTCGATCGCCCCGACCGAGCGCCCCCGCAACACCCCCGCGAGCCCCGCCACATGGTCCGCGTGGAAGTGCGTCAGCACCACGAGGGGGACAGTGGTGATGCCCAGCGACCGCAGACACCGGTCCACGAGCAACGGGTCGGGCCCCGCGTCCACCACCACCCCCGCCCCCGCTCCCGCCGCGAGCACGAGCGCGTCCCCCTGCCCCACGTCGCACATGACCAGGCGCCACCCCGGCGGCGGCCACCCCGTGACGATCCGGGTCAACGGCGCCGGCTGGACGAGCACCAGAAGCAGCACCAGTACGCAGATCCCGCTGATCCAGGGCGACTTGAGCACTCTACGCCCGACCACGACGAGTACCGCCGTCCCGAGTGCGAGCAGCGCACCCCCTCGCCAGCCGCCCGGCCAGTCCACCCCGCTGCCCGGCAACGAGGCCCCGGTGCGGGCGATGTCCACGATCCACCCCGCGGGCCAGCCGGCGCACCAGGCAAGGAACTCGGCCACCGGCATCGCCACCGGCGCGGCCGCCAGCGCCCCGAACCCGAGCACCGTCGCCGGAGCCACGGCGAACTCCGCGAGGAGGTTGCACGGCACCGCCACCAGACTCACCCGCGCCGCGAGCACGGCGACCACCGGCGCGCACAGAGTCTGGGCGGCAGCGGCGGCCCCGAGCGCCTCGGCGAGCCGCGCCGGAACGCCGCGTCCGCGCAGCGCCGCGCTCCATCGAGGCGCCAGCGTCAGCAGCGCCCCGGTCGCGAGCACCGACAGCAGGAACCCATAACTCCGCGCCAGCCACGGGTCGTACAGGACGAGCAGCAGGACGGCCGTGGCGAGCGCCGGGATCAGCGATCTGCGGCGCCCGGTGGCGACGGCGAGCAGCGCGATCAGCCCGCAGGACGCGGCGCGCAGCACGCTCGGTTCGGGCCGGCACACCACGACGAAGCCGAGCGTGAGCGCCCCGCCCAGCAGCGCCGTCGACCGCAGCGACAGTCCGACGCGGGGCGCGATGCCCCGCCGCTCGACCCGGTGCGCGGTGCCGGGCGGACCGATCAACAGGGCCAGCAGAATGGTGAAGTTGGCTCCGCTGACGGCCATCAAATGCAGCAGATCCGTCGCCTGGAAAGCCGCGTGCAACTCCGGCGTGACCCGTGCCGTGTCGCCGACGACGAGGCCGGGCAGCAGGGCCCGCGCGTCCGCCGGCAATCCGTCCGTCGCCGCCCGCAGCCCCGCCCGCAGGGTCCCGGCCAGGCGCTGCGGCCCGCTCGGCGCAGCCACCACGTGCGGCCGCACCCCCGCCCCGACGCGCAGCACCGCGGCGATCTTCTCGCCGTCCCTGAGCGGGGGCGCGAGCCCGCCGCTCACGCGCAGCCGGGTGCTGGGCAGCAGGGCCAGCCAGGGGCCGGCGCCGGGGACATCGGCCCGGCCGTCAGCGCCGGGCCGGCCGACGGCGCCGGGCCGGCCGACGGCGTCAGCCCCGCCGTCCGCGCGCGCCGCATCGACCAGCACCAGTACAGGCGCCCGAGTCCGCGACTCGGCTCCGTCCGCCCTCGTCACCCGCACCACATCCGCCTCGACGAGCACCGCGGTCGGCGCCGCGTGGTCCCCTCGGATCCGCGGCCGCGTGAGCCGCGGGTCGGAGGTGACCTCCAGCTCGACGCTCACCCGGGCGTACCGGGCGGCCAGGGCAGGCAGCGGGCCACGGTGCAGATCGGCTGCGTGCAGCCCTGCGGAGGCGGCCGCCGCCGCGATGCACAGGAGCAGCACGGCCGCGGACGGGCGCCGCCACGACGCTTTCCCGCAGCGGCGTCCGCGTATCCGCTCCGCCACCAGCAGTCCCGCCCCCACGACCAGGCACACCACCGCCCCACCCGCCGACCAGCCGGCCGGCGCCGTCAGCGCGAGAGCCGCCGTCGCCCACGCCGCCAGGGCGGGCAGCACCAACCTCAGGTCCGGCGGCCCTTCTTGACGCGGGTCCGCGTCTCCGAGGCGCCCGACCACCTGCTGGAACTCGGCGCCCACCCGCTCGACTCTCCGCCCCCGCGCGGCCGTACGCGTCACAGCCCTGCGCGTCACAGCCCTCGGCGTCATCGCCCCGCGCTTCATGGCCGGACGAGATTCTGGAGGTCCTCGAAGCGGCGGTCCCCGATGCCGTTGACCTCGCGCAGTTCGTCGACCGAACGGAAACCGCCGTGCTCGGTGCGGTAGTCGATGATGTGCTGCGCCAGCACCGGGCCCACCCCCGGCAAGGTGTCGAGCTGCTCCACGGTGGCCGTGTTGAGCCCGATCGGCCCCGCCGACGCCGAGCCTGCCGGGGCGGCCGCGCCGCCCGGCCCGCCCGGTGGCGCCGCGGCCTCCGCCGGAGCCCCCACCAGCACCTGCTCGCCGTCCGTCAGCAGCCGCGCCCGGTTCAGCCCGGAGGTGTCGGTGCCTGGCCTGACTCCCCCGGCCGCCCGCAGCGCGTCCGCCACCCGTGCCCCCGCGGGCAGTCGGTGAACCCCCGGCTGCCGGACCTTGCCGCTGACGTCCACCACGATCCCGGCGCCGCCCCCGGTCGATGCCGCGGCGGACGGTTCCCCGATCTCGGGACCGCCCCGCGTCTGCCCGCTCCCCGACGGCCCGGCGTCCGCCGCGACCGCTTCCGGCGCCGCCGCACGCACGGCCTCGGGCGCCCGAACCGGTTGCGTGCGCCCGCTCCAGAAGTGCTGCACGGCGAAGAGGGCCAGCACACCGAGCACCACGGCCAGCGCCGTCGCGCCCCGCCGCTCGATCCCGCACCGCGTCTGCACCCACAGCGGCAGCCGGTCGCGCACGGCGAGCGCGGCCCGCTCCCGCCATGGGAGCACCGGCGGCCCGGGGTCCGGCTCAGGCCCGGGAGCGCGCGAAACCGGCTCGTCGTGTGCGGGGTTCCGCGCCCTGCCCTTCTGCGGCGCGGGAGCCTGCACGGGGTGCCTCTCGGGCGGCGCGAACAGCGCCTCCGCGCGCAATCGGGTCTGCTCCGCCGCGATGCGCCTGCGCCGCGTCCTCCGCCGAACGACGTGCCGGTGGCGGGCGCGGCTGTCGGATGCGGGGCCGCGCCCCGGCCCGCTGGATGCCTGTGCTGTCCGTGACAGTGATCGAAGTGCCATGCCACGAAACGGTAGGCACATCACCACGGCTCAGTGGATCTTGGTCAATTCCCGGGGAGAACCCGGCAGTTGTGGATAACTCGACCGCCCGGACCGGTGAAAACCCGGGGACCCGCCCCGGGAAGCCGCCCCGGGGACCGGTGCTCGCCCCTACGACCGAGGCGAGACCACCGCGCCCAACAGCCCCGGCCCGGTGTGCGCCCCGATCACCGCCCCCACCTCGCTGACGTGCAGCTCGCCGAGGTTGGGCACCCGCTCGCGCAGCCAGTCCGCCAGCACCTGGGCCCGCTCCGGCGCGGCCAGGTGATGGACGGCGATGTCCACCTGCCCGTCGCCCGCGCGCTCGGCGACGATCTCCTGCAACCGGGCGATCGCCTTCGACGCCGTGCGGACCTTCTCCAGGAGTTCGATGCGGCCGCCGTCGAGCTGGAGCAGCGGCTTGACCGCGAGCGCGGACCCGAACAGTGCCTGCGCGGCACCGATCCGCCCGCCGCGCCGCAGGTAGTCCAGGGTGTCGACGTAGAAATACGCGGAGGTGCCCGCGGCCCGCTTCTCCGCGGCCAGCACCGCCTCGTCGACGGTGCCTCCGGCGTCGGCCGCCTCCACCGCCGCCAGGGCGCAGAAGCCGAGGGCCATCGCCACCATCCCGGTGTCCACGACGCGCACCGGCACCGGCGCCTCGCGCGCGGCGAGCACCGCGGCGTCGTACGTGCCGGAGATCTCGGACGACAGATGCAGCGAGACGATGCCGGTGACGCCGGTCTCGGCGACCTTGCGGTAGGTCTCGGCGAACAGTTCGGGGGAGGGTCTCGACGTGGTCACCGAGCGGCGCTTGCGCAGCGCCTCGGCGACCGAGCGGGCGGAGATCTCCGTACCCTCCTCGAGCGCCTGGTCGCCCAGAACCACGGTCAGCGGCACCGCCGTGATGTTGTGGCGCTCCATCGTCCGCTGCGGCAGGTAGGCCGTTGAATCGGTGACGATCGCGACATGGCGGGACATGCACCGGAGGTTACCCGCCGGGGCCCGTCGACGGCAGCCCGGCCCCTCTGGGCGGCCCGTCGGCCGTGCCGGCCGGCCAGGGTCAAGTCGTGCTCTCGGGACGGGGTTTCTTCTGCCACGGATACACCGGCCGCACACCCGGCGGGGTGATCGCGGGCTTGCTCGGCTCCTGCGCGGGTCCCGCGTCGCGCGACGCCTGCCGCGCGGCCCGCGGCGGCTCGGTCGGCTCCGTCGTCCAGTGCCGCAGCGCTCCGGCCTCCAGGTCGATCTGCGTGCTCAGCGAGTCCAGGTCGTCGCCGGCGAACCGGGTGGCCCGGTCCCGCGCGGCGTGGCGCAGGGCGTCGGCCGAGTTCGTGATCTGCTCCGTACGCGCCCGCAGCTCCGGCAGCAGCCGTGCCACGTGGGCCTTGTCGGGCTCGCTCTCCAGCCGCTTGAGCTCGGCGTCCACCTCGTGCCCGTGCGCGCTGAGGCGCTCGAAGAGGCCGACGGACTCCTGGAGCGAGGCGTCCTCGGCCACGCGCGCGTGCAGTGCGTCCTGAGTGGCCCGCATGGAGGTGCGCAGCCTCAGCCGCAGCTGGGCCAGCTCGCTCGCCGCCCCCGGCTGGAACGTCTTGGCCCGCAAGGTGGTGTCCTCCACCGTGCGCCGGGCCTGCGCGACCGTGCGGTCCACACCGCGCTTGGCGGCGCCGACCGCCTTCACCGTCGCGTACGCCCCGAGCACCAAGAACGCGACGAAGAGCAGCGCCACGATCACAAGCACGACTTCCATGGCGCTCCTCCACATCGTCCGCCGACCGGTCGGCCGCCGGTCTTCCCCGTCCCACCGGCTCCACCGGCTCCACCGTCTCCACCGTAAACGGAACAGGCAGGCCGGGGGTTCCAGCGGAACCCCCAACCTGCCCGTAGGGAAGAACCCCGAGTGCCTTACGCAGGCACGATGTTCACCAGCTTCGGCGCCCGCACGATGACCTTGCGGATGCCGGCGCCGTCCAGCGCCGCGACGACCTTCTCGTCGGCCAGGGCGGCCTTCTCCAGCTCCGCGTCCGAGATCGACGGGGAGACCTCCAGGCGCGCCTTGACCTTGCCCTTGATCTGCACGACGCAGGTGACGGCCTCATCGACGACGTAGGCGGGGTCGGCGACCGGGAAGTCCTGGTGGACGACCGAGTCGGCGTGGCCCAGCTTGCGCCACAGCTCCTCGGCGACGTGCGGGGCCAGCGGCGCGACCAGCAGCACCAGACGCTCGGCGACCGAGCGCGGCAGGGAGCCGCCCGCGTACGACTTGACCAGGTGGTTGTTCAGCTCGGTGACCTTGGCGATGGCGGTGTTGAACCGCATGCCCGCCAGGTCGCCGCGCACCGCGTCGATCGCCTTGTGCAGAGCGCGCAGGGTGGCCGCGTCGATGTCCGCCTCGGCGACGTCCACGACGGTGACCTCGCCGGTCTCCTCGTCGACGATGTTGCGCCACAGGCGCTGGAGCAGGCGGAACTGGCCGACCACCGCGCGCGTGTCCCACGGACGCGACACGTCCAGGGGGCCCATCGCCATCTCGTACAGACGCAGCGTGTCCGCGCCGTACTCCGCGCAGATCTCGTCCGGCGTGACGGCGTTCTTCAGGGACTTGCCCATCTTGCCCAGCAGCCGGGAGACCTTCTCGCCCTCGTAGTAGTAAGCGCCGTCGCGCTCCTCCACCTCGGCGGCCGGTACGGCGATACCGCGCGCGTCCCTGTAGACGTACGCCTGGATCATGCCCTGGTTGAACAGCTTGTGGAACGGCTCGGCCGACGAGACGTGGCCCAGGTCGAACAGCACCTTCGACCAGAAGCGCGCGTACAGCAGGTGCAGCACCGCGTGCTCGGCGCCGCCCACATACAGGTCGACACCGCCGGTGGGCATGCCCTCGCGGGGGCCCATCCAGTACTGCTCGACCTCCGGGTCGACCAGCTTCTCGCTGTTGTGCGGGTCCAGGTAGCGCAGCTCGTACCAGCAGGAGCCCGCCCAGTTGGGCATGGTGTTGGTCTCGCGGCGGTACCTCTTGGGGCCGTCACCCAGGTCCAGGGTGACGTTCACCCAGTCCTCGTTGCGCGACAGCGGCGTCTCGGGCTCGGTGTCGGCGTCCTCCGGGTCGAAGGTCCGCGGGGTGTAGTCGTCGACCTCCGGCAGCTCCAGCGGCAGCATCGACTCGGGCAGCGCGTGGGCGATGCCGTCCTCGTCGTAGACGATCGGGAAGGGCTCGCCCCAGTAGCGCTGGCGGCTGAACAGCCAGTCGCGCAGCCGGAAGTTGACCGTGCCGTGGCCGATGCCCTTGCGCTCCAGCCACTCGGTCATCCGCGCCTTGGCGTCGGCGACGCCCAGACCGTCCACGGAGATGTCGTCGCCGCTGGAGTTCACCAGCTTCGCCTCGTACGCGACGAACGCGTCGTCCCACGTCGAGGGGTCGGTGCCGCGGTCGTCCGACGGCTCGACGACACAGCGCATCGGCAGCTCGAAGGCGCGCGCGAAGGCGAAGTCGCGGGCGTCGTGCGCCGGTACGGCCATGATCGCGCCGGTGCCGTAGCCCATCAGCACGTAGTCGGCGATGAAGACGGGAACCTTTTCGCCGCTGACGGGATTGATGGCGTACGCGCCGGTGAAGACGCCGGTCTTGTCCTTGGCCTCGGCCTGGCGCTCGACGTCCGACTTGGATGCGGCCTGCTTGCGGTACGCGGCGACGGCCTCGGCGGGGGTGGCGTGCCCGCCCGTCCACACGTCGTGCGTGCCCTCGGGCCACGCGGCCGGGGTGATCTTCTCGACCAGGTCGTGCTCGGGCGCCAGCACCATGTAGGTGGCGCCGAACAGCGTGTCCTGGCGGGTCGAGAAGACGGTGATGGCCTCGTCGCCGACGGCGAAGTCGATCCGGGCGCCCTCGGAGCGGCCGATCCAGTTGCGCTGCTGCAGCTTGATGGCCTCGGGCCAGTCCAGGCCGTCCAGGTCGTCCAGCAGGCGGTCCGCGTAGGCGGTGATGCGCATGTTCCACTGGCGCAGCTTCGCCTTGAAGACGGGGAAGTTGCCGCGCTCGGAGCGGCCGTCGGCGGTGACCTCCTCGTTGGCCAGGACGGTGCCCAGGCCCGGCGCCCAGTTCACGGGCGCGTCGGAGGCGTACGCCAGGCGGTACTCGCCCAGGATGTCGGCGCGCTCGGCCTCGCTCAGACCGGCCCAGTCACCGCCGCCGGGCACAGCGCGCTCACCGGTCTCGAACTGCTTGACCAGCTCGGCGATCGGGCGGGCCTTCTTCAGGTCCTCGTCGTACCAGGAGTTGAAGATCTGCAGGAAGATCCACTGCGTCCACTTGTAGTACTCCGGGTCGATCGTGGCGAACGACCGGCGCTTGTCGTGCCCCAGACCCAGGGCGCGCAGCTGCGCCTTCATGTTCTCCATGTTGGCCTCGGTCGACGTGCGCGGGTGGGTGCCCGTCTGCACGGCGTACTGCTCGGCCGGCAGGCCGAACGCGTCGAAGCCCAGGGTGTGCAGCACGTTGTGCCCGGTCATGCGCTGGAAGCGCGCGAAGACGTCCGTGGCGATGTAGCCCAGCGGGTGACCGACGTGCAGCCCCGCACCCGAGGGGTACGGGAACATGTCCATGATGAACTTCTTGGGCCGGGCGGCGACCTCCGGGTCACCGGCCAGGTCACCCGTCGGGTTCGGCGCCTCATAGGTGCCGTTCTCGTCCCAGAAGTCCTGCCAGCGTGCCTCGATGTCGGCGGCCATGGCCGCCGTGTAGCGGTGCGGCGCGACCGCCGCCTCGGAAGGGGCGGCGGTATTCGTCTCGCTCATGATCCTCAAAGCTCCATCGATCGTCTCTGCCGGCGGCCCGTGCCTAGGAAATGAAAAAGCCCCTCGCACAGGAGGGGACGCCGCGCCGATGCCGACCTCACGCCCGGGGGCGGGTCGGGACTGATCAGCGCGGCTCGCTAAGCAGAAGGCGTACGGCACGCATGGCGTCAGGGTACCGCAGGCCTCGCGCGGGCCGCGACGGGCTTCTTCCCGCCCCACCGAGGGCCAAGGGTTACTCCGCGTACCGCCCGCTATCGGGGCAACACAAAGACCGGGCGTCGTCTAGATAACGGCGAGATAACTCAAACCTCGTACTGGCTGGTATTCATCGACCTAGAGTGCGGGCTGTGGGTCCACTGTGCCGAACCATTCGGAGTCGCCCCCATGAACCCTCGAACGCTGAACCATCTGAACTCCCCACGTACACAGAGGAGTTCAGGCACTACTAGAAGCAGCCGCCGCAGGACAACGGGGGTGTTGAGCGCGGCGGCCCTCGCCCTCGTACCCGTGGTCGTGGTCACAGGGAGCGACGCCTTCCGGGCGGCCCTCGACTTCACCACGGGCGTGCTCTCGCTGGTCTCCCTCACCGCGTCCGTGGTGTGGGGCCTGGTCGCGTCCGACCGCCTCTTCCTGACCTCCCGGCAGCGGCTGCTCGCCCAGGCCGTGCACCGGGCCACCGCGGTCGCCTCGATCGGCTTCCTGCTGCTGCACGTCAGCGTGAAGCTGGCGCTCGCCCATGTGACGCTCATCGGGGCGCTGATCCCCTTCGGGACGGGCGTCGCCGGCAGCAGCGGCCTGATCGGCCTGGGCGTGCTCGCGGGCCTCCTGATGGTGGCCACCGGCGTCACCGGCGCGCTGCGCAGTTCGATGGCCTCCCCGGCCCGCCTCGCCGCCCGCTGGCGCGCGACCCACATGCTCGCCTACCCGGCCTGGTGCATGGCCCTCGTGCACGGCTTGTATGCGGGCCGCGCCCCGAAGACGTACGTGATCGTCCTGTACTGCCTGTGCCTGCTCGCCGTCACCGGTGCGGTGGGCCTGCGCTCGGCTCCGCTGTCGGTCAAGCGCAAGGTGGCGGCGCGCATCCTGGAGTTCCTCGACCGCGGTCCGCGCGCGCCCCGTGACGTGGCCGAGCAGCCGCTGCCCGCCACCGCGCCTCCCTTGTCGGCCGCCGACGCCCCGGCCCGGCCCGCATCCGCCCCGGCCGGAGTGGGCTTCGCGGCCGCCTACCGCGCCGTCTCCGCCGCGCCCCGCGCGGAGGCCGCCACGCAATCGATGCCCTACGTAGACGTGGACCACGTGGTACCGGCCCAGACCGTCTACACGGAACCCGGGGAACCGGCGCCCACCCAGCGCTGGCCGGCCCCGTCCCCGCCGCCTCCCGCCGAGGCGCCCCGCTCGGCGTACGACCCGGCGTACGACACCCCTTATGGAGGCGTGCCCACGTATCCACCCTCCTACGGGGACACCGCGAACAGCGGCACCTACCCAAGCGCCTACCAGGGCACTTATGAAGGCGCCTACGACGACGGCAGCCCCCGGACCGAACCGCTCCCCGACCCCTTCCAGGCCCCCACGCCCGGCGAGCCCTGGACCACGCCCTACGGAGGCACGCAGTGAACACGGCGCTGCCCGACGTCCCCGAAGTCCGCGTCGTCGGCCTTCCCCAGCTCACGTCGGGGTTCGACCTCATGGAGCGCCTCGACCTCGACATGCACCTGAAGGTCCACGGCCCGCTGGAACCCCTGGCGGGCGAGCCGCTCGCGCGCCTGGCGCAGGCGGTGTCGCTGCGCGGGCGGGGCGGTGCGGGCTTCCCGTTCGCCAAGAAGCTGCGCGCCGTCGCCGAGTCGGCGATCCGGCGCGGCGTGCGCCCCGTGGTCGTCGTCAACGGCAGCGAGGACGAACCCGCCTGCCGCAAGGACACCGTCCTGATCAACCGGGCCCCGCACCTGATCCTGGACGGCGCCCTCCTGGTCGCCGAGGCGCTCGGCGCCCGCACCCTGATCGTGGGCGTGACCCGCGACTCCACCGAGGCATCCATGCGGGCGGCGCTCGCCGAGCGCGGTCTGACGAACCGCCGCAGCGCTCCGCTCCGCGCGCGCGTGCAGCGCAATCCCGTACGCATGGTGACGGGCGAGTCATCGGCGCTGATCCGCTCCGCGGACGGCGGCCCGCCGATGCCGCCCGGCCGCAAGGTGCGCGCCTCCGACTCCGGGGTCGGCGGCGCCCCGACGCTGCTGTCGAACGCCGAGACGTTCGCGCAGCTCGCCGTCGCCGCCCGCACGGGCCCCGAGCGCTACTGCCGCACGGGCCTGCACGACGAGCCCGGCACGATCCTTCTGACGCTCTCCGGGGCGGTCGCACGCCCGATGGTCCTGGAAGTCCCCTCCGGCGTACCGCTGCGCTACGTCCTCCAGCTCGCCGGCGCTCCCCCGCTGCCCCAGGGCGTCCTCACGGGCGGCTATCACGGCAAGTGGCTGGACGGGGTCGGCGCGCAGGACGCGATCGTCTCCCGGGCCTCTCTGGAGGCGTGCGGCGGCGCCCTGGGCGCGGGCGCGATCCTGCCGATCGGTCCGGACACCTGCCCGCTCGGCGAGTCGCTGAAGGTGGCGCAATGGCTCGCGTCGGAGAGCGCGGGCCAGTGCGGCCCCTGCTACCTCGGTCTTCCGGCGGCGGCGCGCGGCCTGGAGGACGTCCTGAACGGCGGCGGCCCCACGGCCCTGGAGGCGCTGCGCGAGGTCACCCGCGCGGTGAAGCGCCGCGGCGCGTGCAAGCACCCCGACGGTTCGGCGGCGTTCATCGAGTCGACGATCGCGGCGTTCACCGACGACCTGGCCGCGCACGTCCTGGGAGCCGGGTGCGGACGGCCGGTGCGCGGTGTGCTGCCGCTGCACAATCAAGCCCCGGCGAGTGCGGCGCCGAGCGGCAAGCGTCTCGCCGTCGACTGGACGCTGTGCCAGGGCCACGGCCTGTGTGCGGACATCGCGCCGGAACTGCTCCAGATCGGCCCGGACGGCTTCCCGACGGTCGCCGAGGCGGCGGTGCCCCGCTACTCGGAGGCGAACGCGGTGCGTGCCGTCCGTCGCTGCCCGGCACTGGCCCTGCGCATCGAGGAGGACCCGGCGGCCGCCGCATCCCGGCTCGCCCTGCCGCCCGCACTGCCTCCGGGCCGCGGCCGTGCCCGCCGACAAGTAGGCAGGTAGCCGGCCGTCCCAAAAGGCCCACACACACGAAAGCGGGCCATCCGATTCGGATGGCCCGCTCTCAATTCCTGTGGAGCTAAGGAGAATTGAACTCCTGACCTCCTGCATGCCATGCAGGCGCTCTACCAACTGAGCTATAGCCCCTTGCTTGGGTTCCGCCCGGTCTCCCTGTCGGTTTCCCCGGCGGCGACGCCAACATTACACGGTCCCCCCGGTGCATCACCAAATCGTTTCCCGTCTGCCCCGGTCTGTAGGCAAAGGTGTCGGATACGACCACTACTGTCGCCTCACGTGACCGTGCTCGTCCTGCCCCGCACCCACCGCCGTGTGCCGCTCGCCCTGGGCGCCTGCCTGCTCTCGTTCACGGCCTTCTGGGTCGCGCAGCGCGCCGCCGACGTCTCGATGATCGACTTACTGGTCTACCGGGCGGAGGGAGCGACCGTACGGGAAGGAGGCGACCTGTATGCGCTGCGTACGACGCACGCCCGCCTGCCGACCACGTACCCGCCGTTCGCCGCCCTGCTGTTCACACCGCTGACGCTCCTGGACGTCGCGACCATGAAGGCCGCCGCGACCGTCGCGAACCTCGCCCTCCTCGTCGGGTTCACGCATCTCTCCTTGCGGCTCGTGGGCCGCCACGCGCGCGTGGAGCACGGTTTGTGGGTGGCGGCCGGCGCGGTGTGGTGCGAACCGGTGTGGACGACGCTGCGCTACGGGCAGATCAACCTGCTCCTCGCCGTGCTGGTCCTGTGGGATCTGACCCGGCGCCCCGGACACCGCTGGGCAGGTGTCGGCATCGGCGTCGCCGCGGCGATCAAGCTGACCCCCGCGCTCTTCGCCCTGTTCCTGCTCTGTACGGGGATCACGCAGGCGGTGCGGGGCGGTGCCTGGCGGCCGTGGCTGCGTCCCGCGCGCGCGGCGGCGTACGCGTTCCTCGGCACCACCGCGCTGACGGCGCTCGTCCTGCCGCACGACTCCGTCCGCTTCTGGACCCGGATGGTCTTCGAGGCGGGCCGGGTCGGCCACGCCGAGGACACCGCCAACCAGTCGCTGCGCGGCGCCCTGGCCCGGCTCCTGCACACCGGCGACCCGGGCCTGTGGTGGGCCGCTGCCGCCGCCGTGACGGGGGCGCTCGGCCTCGCCGTGGCGGTCGCGGCGGCGCTGCGCGGGCGGCAGGCCCAGGCCGTCCTGGCGTGCGCGGCGACGGCCCTCCTGGTCAGCCCGGTCTCCTGGTCGCACCACTGGGTCTGGTGCGTGCCGCTGACCCTGTTCGTCTGGGAGTCGGGGCGGCACCGCGCGGCCGCCTTCATGGCGCTGATCTTCTGCTCGTACGCCCTGTGGTGGGTTCCGCACGGTCACGGCAGGCCGGAACTGCACCAGGACGGTGGGCAGTTGGCGCTGTCGGCGCTCTACGTAGGGGCGGGCTGCGCCTTCCTGGCGCTCTGCGGGGTCAGGCTGTGGCGAACGAGTAGAACCGCTTGAGGGTGCAGTGCTCGTCCAGGAGGCGGCCGTAGATCGGCTCGCCCTCCAGTTCCCGATACGTCTCGATCGGGTCGCCCTTTATGATCAGCGCCCGCGCGCACTCCTCGCACCAGTACTGGTACTCCGGATTCACCGGCTCCATGTCGCGCACGATGGGCGTACCGCTGTCGCACCAGTCGCACTTTCTCCTGTGTGCACCCATGTCGATCCGCTCAGCTCCAGCTGTGGCCGCAGGCCGTGCACACGTACGAGATCCCGCCGTTGTCACCCAGCATCTGGGCGACATGGGAGGAGCCGCAGGACGGACAGTTGAGGAGATGCGGGGCGTCTCCCGGGACGGTGTCGGAAGGGGTCGGGGGCTCGGTGGATATCACTGCCACGCCGAGGCGGCGGTCGGCCTCCTCGTTGATGCTCAAGGGCATCGCGTACTCCCTCCCGTCGGGCCGTCTTCGTCGGTCGGACGCAGCCCCCTTCCGGCCGTCCGATTCTGCCACGGCCGGAGCAATACGGTCAGCGACGCCTGCGTACCAGTCCGGACACGGCACCCAGGACCGCCGCCCCCGCCAGCGCGTAAGCGCACACCAGGAGCGCGTCCGACGATGAGTACGCCCCCAAAGGCCCCGATGCCTCAACGCGATTGAGGAAAAGTGTCCCGAAGGCGGCCACGCCGACGAGCTGGCCGAGCTGGGTCACGGTGGCGAGCAGCCCGCTGGCGTCGGCCGCGTCCTCGGGCCGTACCGCGGCCAGGGCCCGGGTGAGCGTCGGGCTGAAGCCGAGCGCGAGACCGGCACCGACCGCCGCGAACGAGACATAGAGCCAGAATCCGGCCCCTGCCCCGTCGCGCAGCGCGAGCCCGGTGCCGAGGCTGCCGGCCGCCGCGAGGGCGAACCCGCCCGGGATCATGGCCCGTTGGCATCCCTCGGGCCAGCGCCGCCAGGTCAGCCCCACGACGCCGAACACCACGGCGATCGGCGCGAAGGTGAGCCCCGCGCGCAGCGCGCTGTAGCCGAGCCCGGTCTGGACGTGCAGGGTCAGCGTGAAGAGGTACCCGGCGTTGACCGCCATCACGGCGAGCACCCGGAAGACGGCGAGGCCGATGCCGGGCAGCGCGAGCACCCGCGGCGCGATCAGCGGGGCGCCGCCGCGCCGGGCGAGCGCGGCCTCGTAACCGCGGAACAGGGCGAACAGCACGGCGGACGCGGCGAGGCAGAGCCAGGACCACAGCGGCCAGTCCTCCTCCTGTCCGAGCACCAGCGGGACCGCGCACAGCGAGACGGCGCCGCCGAGCAGGACGAGCCCCGGCAGGTCGAGCGGCCGGCCGCGCCCCTGTCCACGGGCCTCGGCGCGGGGCAACTCCCGCCGCCCGAGCGCGAGCAGAACGAGGCCGACGGGCACGTTCACCAGGAACACCAGGCGCCAGCCGGTGCCGAAGAGGTCGGCCGCGACCAGCACCCCGCCGAGGACCTGCCCGGCCGCGGCGCCCACCGCGAGCACCGCGGAGTACGCGCCGAGCGCCCGCACCCGGGCCTGGCCCGCGAAGTGGCGCTGGATGAGGCTGAGCACCTGCGGGATCATCAGCGCGGAGCCGACGCCCTGCACCATGCGGAATGCGATCAACTCGCCGCCGCTCTGCGCCAGTCCGCAGGCCAGCGACGCCGCGGTGAACACGGCGAGCCCGCCGAGCATGAGCCGCCGGTGCCCGAACCGGCCGCCGAGCCGCGCGCCGGTGATCAGCAGGACCGCGTACGTGATGGTGTACCCGGCGACGACCAGCTGCAACGCGGCGCCGGACGCGTCGAGTTCGATACGGATCGTGGGCGCGGCGACGTTCACGATGAAGACGTCGAGCACCGCCATGAACTGGACGGCGAGGACCACCGCGAGCAGCAGCCCGCGACCGGTTGAGGGGCCGTTGTCAGTGCCAGGGGCTTTACTGGATCCGGGAGTTGGGGACTGCGGACTTTCCGGGAGGGTTGTCGTCATGCGTCGAGCCTGACGGCGATCGGATACGGGTAACGAGAGCCCGCTGATGCTGGTACTGGCACCACCCGGTAGGCGCCTTCCGGGGCCTGGCACGGGCGCACACGATGGGGGATGTGACGACGATGACCACGACGGATCACACGGCCGCGACGACGCACGCGGCCACGACGGCACACGCGACGACGGACCGCACACCACCCCGCCCGGACCGCACACCACCCCGCGGCCGCGACCGCCGCAGGACGCGGCCCGAGCTGGCCGCCTTCCTCAAGAGCCGCCGCGCCCGCGTCACTCCGGCCGACGTCGGCATGCCCGCGGGCCCCCGCAGGCGCACCCCTGGCCTGCGCCGCGAGGAGGTCGCGCAGCTCTCCGGCGTCGGCGTCACCTGGTACACGTGGCTGGAGCAGGGCCGCCCGATCAACGCGTCACCGCAGGTCCTGGACGCGGTGGCGCGCACGCTGCGGCTCGACCGGCCGGAGCGGGAGCATCTCTACCACCTGGCGGAGGTGGCGTACGAGCCGGCGCGGGAGGCCACCTCGGAGGTCGTCGGCCCCGACATCCAGGGCATCATCGACGCGCTCGACCCGCTGCCCGCGGTGGTCTACAACGCCCGGTTCGACCTCCTGACGACCAATGCCGCCTACCGCGCGCTGTTCATCCTCTCCCCCGAGACCCTGCCCCGGCTGCCGAACGCACTGCGGACGCTGTTCCTCGCCCCCGAGGCCACCTGCCCCCTGGTCCTGCGGGAGGCGGAACTGCCGGTGATGGTGGCGACCCTGCGGTCGGGATACGGGCGGCATGTGGGCGAGCCGGCCTGGGAGGACTTCATACGCGAGCTGGCCAAGGCCAGCCCGTACTTCGCCGAGCTCTGGGAGAGCGGCGACGTCGTCCCGCCGGGGCCGCGCGTGAAGGTCTTCCGGCACCGGGCGGTCGAGGGCGAGCTGCGGATGACGTCGGCCTCGCTGTCGATCAACGGAATGCCGGAGTGCCGGATCGTCGTGTACTCGCCGGTCGACGAGGAGACCCACGAGCTCCTGGCGGCGGTGCGTGCGGACAACGAAAAATCCCGCCCCTGACGGGACGGGATCTTCGGTTCCTTCGAATCGGAACTTTCTGTGGAGCTAAGGAGAATTGAACTCCTGACCTCCTGCATGCCATGCAGGCGCTCTACCAACTGAGCTATAGCCCCTTGCTTTCGTCCGCTCCCCCGGTCTTTCCCCCGGCGGGCCGAACAAGAAGAACTTTAGCCTGCGACCTGCCGGAAAGTGAAATCCGGTCCCTGCTGCCCGCAGGGACCGGCCACAACCGCCTCGACCAGGGACGACCGAGGTCTCAGTCGTCGTCGCCGAGGACCGGCTCCGGCAGTGTGCCGGCGTTGTGCTCGAGCAGCCGCCAGCCGCGCGCGCCCTCGCCGAGGACGGACCAGCAGCAGTTCGACAGACCGCCGAGCCCCTCCCAGTGGTGGGACTCGAGACCCAGGAGGCGACCGATGGTGGTGCGGATGGTGCCGCCGTGGCTGACCACGACGAGCAGGCCGTTGTCCGGGAGCTTGTCCGCGTGCCGCAGCACGACGGGCGCGGCGCGGTCGGCGACCTCGGTCTCCAGCTCGCCGCCGCCCCGGCGCACGCTCTCGCCGCGCTTCCACGCGGCGTACTGCTCGCCGTACCGGGCGATGATCTCCTCGTGCGTGAGGCCCTGCCACTCACCGGCGTACGTCTCGCGCAGACCCTGCTCGTAGGCGGCTTCCAGGCCGGTCAGGGAGGTCAGCTCGGCGGCGGTCGCAGCGGCCCGCTTGAGGTCGGAGGCCACGACGGCGTCCGGCTTCAGGGAGGCGAGGAGCCGGGCGGCGCGCTTGGCCTGCGCGACGCCGGTCTCGGTCAGCTCGATGTCCGTGGTGCCCTGGAAGCGGCGCTCCAGGTTCCAGGACGTCTGGCCGTGGCGCCACAGGACGATCCGGCGGCCGCGGTGTGAACCGCTGGTCAAAGGACCTCACCGCCGAATTCGCGGATCTCCTCCGCATCCTCGGCGGCCTGCTCGCGCTGCGCGTGCTCGGCGCCCTTGCCACGGGTGGCCTTGGCGTCGGCGGGCAGGTCCAGCTCGGGGCAGTCCTTCCACAGGCGCTCGAGGGCGTAGAAGACGCGCTCCTCGCTGTGCTGGACGTGGACGACGATGTCGACGTAGTCGAGCAGGATCCAGCGGGCGTCGCGGTCGCCCTCGCGGCGGACGGGCTTGGCGCCGAGCTCCTTGTTCAGGCGCTCCTCGATCTCGTCGACGATCGACTTGACCTGGCGGTCGTTGGGCGCGGACGCGAGCAGGAAGGCGTCCGTGATGGACAGCACGTCGCTGACGTCGTAGGCGATGATGTCGTGCGCGAGCTTGTCGGCTGCCGCCTGTGCGGCAGTGGTGATGAGCTCCAGGGAACGGTCAGTGGCGGTCACTACAAGGCTTTCCGTCGGGGGTCAGGATCCCCCGGGCGATGCCTGACGGGGGTACCTCAAGGGTCTCACGGACCGCCGTACTGCCTCACGGCCTTCCCGGCGCCCCCGATTCGGGGGCGCCGGGGCCGGGATCACTTGCCGGTGTAGTCCTGGCCGAGGACCACGGAGACGTCCGCGTTCGCGGCCGCCTTGCCCTTCTTCACCGCCGTTGTCGGCAGGCCCAGCGTCTTGGCGACCTCGACGGCGTCCTGCTTGCGGGCGGCGTCGGCGTACGTGACCTGGGACGTCGGCACTGCGCCTGCGGTGCCGGCCGAGACGAAGGTGTAGCCGCCGTTGACGAGGCTGACGCGGGCGTCCTCGGCGCGGGCCTTGGCGCCGGTGGCGTTCCTGATGCCGACGCGCAGCGAGTCGCCGTCGGCCGGGGCCTTCACGGTTCCGCCGAGGACGTCCTTGACGACGGAGTTCGCGGCGGCGTCGGAGAGCGTGCCGTCGCTCCGGACCGGGAGCAGGGCGGTCTTGTAGTCGCCCTCCTTGGCGTGGTCGGCGAGCTTGGCGAGGAAGGCGCCGAGGTCCTTCTCGGTCAGCGACGGGTCGAGGATCTGGGCGAGCGTCTGCACGGTGGTGGTCGCGGCCTGCGGGTCGGACGACAGCTTGCGCAGCACGCCCTGCATGACCTGCCCGAACCGCATGAGCTGCGCGGTCTCGGCCTCGCCCTTGGCCCGGTAGGTGGCGTAGGCGACGGCCATCGGGCCGCTGAGGGTCTGCTGCTCGCCCTTGTGGACGAGGGTGGCGCCCTTCTTGTCCGGGTCGGGCACGTTCGCGTCGGTGTCGATGTCGATGTTGCCGACGAGTTCGACGAGGTTGTTCAGGTACGGGGTGTCCAGGCGCCAGGTGCCCTGGACGTCGGTGCCGAGGAGCGCGTCGATGGCATCGCTGGTGCCCGAGGAGCCGTCGTCGTCGACGGACTTGCCGAGCGTGGAGGTGGTGCCGTCGTCGCCCGACACGGCAAGGGAGTTGGGCAGCAGGACCGTGGTGCCCTGCTGGGTGGTGGTGTTGTTCACCAGGAGCGCCGTGGAGGTGGCGCCGCCCTTGGTGTTGTGCAGGTGGACGACGATGACGTCACGGTTCTGCGGTCCGGCCGCGACCGCGCCGCCGGTCTTCTTGGCGTCGTCCGACAGGAAGGGCAGCTTGCCCGCGGACCAGAGGTAGCCGATGCCGCCGACCACGCACAGGGCGAGGACGACGACGAGCGCGACGACGCGGTTGCGGCCGCGCCGCTTGGCCTCCTCGCGCCGCTCGCTGCGCGACTCGGTGAACTTCAGCCAGTCGATGACGTCTTCGGAGTTCTCGTCCGGTTCCTCGACGAACTGGAACTGCTCGGTGCGGTAGTCCCGGTCCTGCGCCGGCTCCGCCTCCTGGGGCGAGGGCGCCTGCTGCGGGATGTAGGCGGTGGCCTGCTGCTGCGGTACCTGCGGCGGGGCCTGCTGGGCGGCGACCCGCTGCTGCTCGCCGGTTCCGGCGGCCGCGCCGTACGGGTCGTAACCGCCGTGCTGCGCGCCACCGTAGGTGTCGTACGACGGTGAGGGCGCGGGCGCCTGCTGCACCGGCTGCTGCTGGCCGGTCGTGTACGGGTCGTAGCCGTATCCGTACGCCGAGTACTCTCCGGACCGCTCGTACGACGGCGCCTGCTGGACCTGCCGGTAGACCGGCTGCCCGAACTCGTCATAGCCGACCAGCTCGTACTGCTGCTGGTCGTAACCGTCGTATCGGTCGTTCACCGATGCCCCTCTCGGCGGTGCAGGGTCATTCGCCTCGGTACAGCTGGCGCTTGTCGATGTAGCGCACCACACCGTCCGGCACCATGTACCAGATGGGGTCGCCCTTGGCGACTCTGTCACGGCAGTCCGTGGACGAGATCGCGAGGGCGGGGACCTCGACGAACGAGACGCCGCCCTCGGGGAGTCCTGGGTCGGCGAGTGTGTGGCCCGGACGGGTCACGCCGATGAAGTGTGCCAGGGAGAAGAGCTCTTCGGTGTACCGCCAGGTGAGGATCTGGCCGAGAGCGTCGGCACCCGTGATGAAGAACAGGTCCGTGTCCGGATTGAGCGCGCGCAGATCGCGCAGCGTGTCCGTGGTGTACGTCGGCCCGCCGCGGTCGAGGTCGATGCGGCTCACCGAGAACTGCGGGTTCTCGGCGGTCGCGATGACCGTCATCAGATAGCGGTCCTCGGCCGGCGAGACCTTCTTGTCGCTCTTCTGCCAGGGCTGCCCGGTCGGCACGAACACGACCTCGTCGAGGTGGAACTGCGCGGCGACCTCGCTGGCCGCCACCAGGTGTCCGTGGTGGATCGGGTCGAACGTTCCGCCCATGACGCCGAGGCGTCGCTTGGTCGGTGAGGCCCACTCACGATCCGGGCCGCCGGCCGGGCTGTTGACCGGGCCGGTAGGCATGTCCTGCGCTCCCATGCGTGCAGAGCCTACTGGCCCGGTCCGAATGCTCGGTGCCCCGGCTCAGCGGTCGCGGTTGAAGCGCGTCGTGATCCACAGCAGCAGAAGCAGGATGACGAACGCGGCGCCACCCGTCATGAGGGGGCTGATGCTCTCGTGGTTGCCGCCGTGCTCGCCGCCCTCGGAGGCGAGAGTGGCCAGCTGGGCAGCGGTGCTGTGGAGGCTCATCTTCAGCAGGACCTATCCGGTGTGGGATCGGGATAAAGACTTCTGACCCATCGTAAGCGGGGGCACTCGCGCCGCTCACGCCGACTCTGCCGTACGGCCTCATCAGGAGCCGCGTCCGTACCCGCGTCAGTCGTCGCCGCGGTCGTCGTTCTTGTAGCCGCGCAGCAGGAACCAGGCGAGGAAGACCGCGCCGAGGACACCCACGATCAGCACGATGCGCAGCAGATTGCCGGCCCCTTGCTCCGCTGCGGCGCTGATGACGTGATCGAGGTGATCGGCATGATCCATGGGGGTTCGCTCCTTCTGTGTGCTGCCCCGTCACGGTATCTCCGCCTAGTGTGGAGTCCGTCTCGGGGGCACAACCACACACACCATGGGGGGCCGCATGCCCGACGTACCGAACGAAGAGCACGAGAACGTACCCAGTAGGCAGCGCAGGCGCTTCCCCGGGATCTCATCGCGGGCGTACGAGCACCCCGCGGACCGCTCCGCCCTCGTGGCACTGCGCAAGCTCACCGGCTTCGACACGGTCTTCAAGGCGCTGAGCGGTCTGCTGCCGGAGCGCAGCCTGCGCCTGCTGTTCCTGTCGGACTCGGTGCGCGTCTCCGACGAGCAGTTCGCGCACCTCAACGCGATGCTGCGGGACGCCTGTTACATCCTGGACCTGGAGAAGGTCCCGCCGATGTACGTCAACCAGGACCCGCAGCCGAACGCGATGTGCATCGGTCTCGACGAGCCGATCATCGTCGTGACGACCGGTCTCGTGGAGCTGCTCGACGAGGAGGAGATGCGGGCGGTCGTCGGTCACGAGGTCGGCCACGCGCTGTCGGGCCACTCGGTCTACCGGACGATACTGCTCTTCCTCACCAGCCTCGCGCTCCGCGTCGCGTGGATCCCGCTCGGCAACCTCGCGATCATGGCGATCGTGACGGCGCTGCGCGAGTGGTTCCGCAAGTCCGAACTCTCCGCGGACCGCGCCGGGTTGCTCGTCGGCCAGGACCTGCGGGCCTCCATGCGCGGCCTGATGAAGATCGCGGGCGGCAACCACCTGCACGAGATGAACGTCGACGCGTTCCTCAAGCAGGCCGAGGAGTACGAGGCCGGGGGCGATCTGCGCGACTCGGTCCTGAAGATCCTGAACGTGATGCCGCGCTCGCACCCCTTCACCACGGTGCGCGCCGCCGAGCTGAAGAAGTGGGCCGAGACCCGCGACTACCAGCGGCTGATGGACGGGCACTACCCGCGCCGCACGGAGGACAAGGAGACCTCGGTGACCGACTCCTTCCGCGAGTCGGCCGCGCACTACTCGGAGCACGTGAAGAACTCGAAGGACCCGCTGATGAAGCTGGTCAGCGATATCGCGGGCGGCGCCGGCGACATCGGCGGCCGGGTACGGCGCGGCTTCGGGAACTTCGGCGGGACCAACGGCGGGACCAACGGGGGCAGCAGCAACGGCGGGGGCAACGACGGCAACCACGGCACCCCTGACGACGAGTAGGCCCCTCCGGAAGCAACTCCCTTGAGACGTAAGGGAGTCACACGGACGGCTGGGCACTGGGTGCGAGCGCGCCGCACAGCGCGGACGCGGTCGCACTGCCCGTCGCGTACGGGTCGGTGCCCGCCGGGCCGTCCTTCTTCGCCGTCTGCCCCGCGAGCAGCGGATGCAGGTGCTCGGCCGAGTCGGCGGCGCAGGCGAGCGGCCCGGCCTGGACGTAGGACACGAGCAGTTCGGCCTGGTGGTTGCGCAGGTCGTCGCGGTCGAAGCGGAAGTGCAGCTCGCGCCGGACCGTGAACAGGGAGGCCTTCGCCCCGGCGACGGAGCCCGCGGGCCGCAGCGCGTACACGAACGTGTGGTCCGAGGTGACCTCGAGGGTGTCCGCGTCGGTCTCCGCCACGTGCAGGGCGCCCTGGACGCGGATGTGCGGGTCGGCGAGCTCGGCCTGCGCCGGGTCGAAGCGGATCAGCCAGCCGGTAGCCGCGTGCCGTCCGTCGGCGGCGGGCTTGTCGATGCTCTGGTCGAACTGGCCGAGCTGCTGCGGGTCGACGAGCGTACGCACCGGGCGCACGGACCCTCCGGTGAGCACGTCCGGGTCGAGCGAGGAGTCGACGAGGTAGTCCTTCGCGGTGGTCAGCGCGGTGACGACCTGGCTGTCGGAGAAGTGCGCGGTGCGCCGGGTCGACGTCGGCAGCTCTATGCCGCCGGCGGCGACGTGGAAGTTGGCCGCGGGGCTGTGCGCGTACAGCTCGGCGACGGAGGCGGAGCCCGGCACCTTGCCGGCCGGGGCGAGCGGTATGACGGTCATGCGCAGCGGGTCGGTGTGCCGGGCGACCGGGGCCGTGCGGTACGGGCTGCGGACGCCCATGTAGATCGCGGTGCCGAAGGCGATCATGATCAGGACGACGAGGATGACGGCCTGCCGGGTCAGGCCGCGGCGCAGCGCCGGGGTGCGGCGCACGGCGGGCGCGTGGTCGGTGATGCGCTCCTGTGCGGAGAACTCCTGGAGGCGGGCAGCCTTGACGAACGACTCGTCGAACACGACGGATCGGTATTCGTCCTCGCTTCCGCTGCCACCGCCGGGGGTGCCTTCCGGTGTCCCCTCCGGTGGGTCTCCTGGCCCGCCCATACCTTCAGGGTAGGTCTCCGGGACCTCAGGTAAACGCCCTGGTACACGACAAGTTCGGACAGGCTCCCACGCGCCTGCTCAGGGCGTGCGCGGGACCGCCGAAACCGCGGGCTGCGAGTAGTCGGCGGAGGCGGAGGGCGGGCCCGGCAGGCTCTTCTCCAGCTCGGTCGTCGCCGGTGGCGGCACCCGGTCCTGGCGGCCCGACGCGGCACCCCGGTAGACGGCGGTGAAGGCGAGGGCGACCATGCCGACCCCCATCAGCAGGGCGAGCGCCCAGGCGACGGGCCTGCGCCAGCGGACCATCCCGGAATACGGGCCGGGCCGGCCCTCCCGGGCGAGCTCTTCCTCGTACAGCTCGTCGAGGCCCCGGTCGAACTCGTCCGCGCCGTCGGCGAGGAACCCGTCCTCGTAGAAGTCGTCGTCGGGTCCGCGGCGTATGCGCGCCCTGCGGGCCTCGGACTCCTGGGCCTCTGCGCGCGCCTGGGCCGCGGCGAGCAGCCGCTCGACCGCGGTCGGCTCATGGACCTCGGCGGCCTTCACGAAGTCCTCGTCGAAGACCACGGAGGCGAACTCTTCGTCCCAGCCCCCGCGGTCGTGGTCGTCGTCGGGCTCCCAGCCGTCCGGAAACGGCCTGCCCCCCACGTCCTCCGGCACCCGTCCAGAGTAGACCGGAGGGGTCAATTTGGGCAGACGGTAAGGGAATTCACCTCACAAGAGTGCGCTTAACGGATGTGGCCGTCGCCCGTGACGATGTACTTGGTGCTGGTCAGCTCCGGCAGACCCATGGGGCCGCGGGCGTGCAGCTTCTGCGTGGAGATGCCGATCTCGGCGCCGAAGCCGAACTGGCCGCCGTCGGTGAACCGCGTCGAGGCGTTGACCGCGACCGTCGTGGAGTCGACGAGCTGGGTGAAGCGGCGGGCGGCCTGCTGCGAGGTGGTGACAATGGCCTCGGTGTGGCCCGAGGACCACAGGCGGATGTGCTCGACGGCCTTGTCGAGGTCGTCGACGACGGCGGCCGCGATGTCGTACGAGAGGTACTCGGTCTCCCAGTCGTCGTGCTGGGCCTCGACGACGGTCGCCTTGCTGGCGGGGGCGTACGCGAGGATCCGCGGGTCCGCGTGGACCGTGACACCGGCGTCGGCGAGCGCGTCGAGGGCGCGCGGCACGAAGGCGTCGGCGATGTCCTGGTGGACGAGGAGCGTCTCGGCGGCGTTGCAGACGGAGGGCCGCTGCGCCTTGGAGTTGATCAGGATGTCGACGGCCATGTCGATGTCGGCGTGCGCGTCGACGTACACGTGGCAGTTGCCGGTGCCGGTCTCGATGACGGGGACGATCGAGTTCTCGACGACGTTCTTGATGAGCGAGGCGCCGCCGCGCGGGATCAGGACGTCGACGAGGCCGCGGGCGCGCATCAGCTCGGTGACGGAGTCGCGGGACTCGCCGGGCACGAGTTGGATGGCGTCGGCGGGCAGGCCGCTGCCGCCGACGGCGTCGCGCAGCACGCGCACGAGCGCGGTGTTCGACTCGTACGCCGATGAGCTGCCGCGCAGCAGGACGGCGTTGCCCGACTTGAGGCAGAGGGCGGCGGCGTCCACGGTGACGTTCGGCCGGGCCTCGTAGATGATGCCGACGACGCCGAGCGGGACGCGGACCTGGCGCAGGTCGATGCCGTTCGGGAGGGTGTTGCCGCGCACGACCGTGCCGACCGGGTCGGGCAGGGCTGAGACGCCGCGCACGTCGGAGGCGATGGCGCGGACCCGCTCCGGGGTGAGCGTGAGCCGGTCGATGATCGACTCGGAGGTGCCGGCCTCGCGGGCGCGGGCGATGTCCTTGGCGTTGGCCTCGACGATCTCGGACGTACGGACTTCCAGGGCGTCGGCGATCGCCGCGAGGGCGTCGTCCTTCTCCGCGCGCGGCAGCGGGGCGAGGTCGTTCGCGGCGGCGCGGGCGCGGTAGGCGGCCTGGGTGACCGGGGTCAGCGAGTCGTACGGGTTCAGCGAAGGCGACGTCATGCTCCGCAGCGTAACGGGGGCACGGCACGCGTCCAGCACGCGTTTCGGGTGCTGAGACATGGCTCAAAACGGTCCGCTCAGAACGGGTGCACGCCCACCGGGGTGGCGGGCAGCGGGCCGTAGCCCTCCGCGATCCGCTGGTGGTAGGTCTGGCGGTCGATGACCTCCAGGCCGACGATCTCCCACGGCGGCAGCTGCGACGTCTGGCGGTGCT
This sequence comes from Streptomyces sp. NPDC052225, assembly GCF_040679615.1. NCBI lineage: Bacteria > Bacillati > Actinomycetota > Actinomycetes > Kitasatosporales > Streptomycetaceae > Streptomyces > Streptomyces sp. NPDC052225. The sequence continues at coordinate 130,483 of NZ_JBFAVD010000011.1, forward strand.
CGCCCCACAGGCGCAGGGCGACGGCCGCCGCGTCGTGGAGGTCGCGGGCCTCTTCCCAGTAGCGGATCTCCGCGTGGTCGACCGCGTAGCGGCTGGTCAGCAGGAAGGGGTGGTCGTGGGCGAGCTGTTCGAGACCGCGCCGGACCTCCGCGAGGGGTGCCTCGGCGCCGGAGACGCTGAGCGTGATGTGCCACAGCCGGGGGCCTTCTTCGGCCACCGTGTCCGTGGGTTCGCCGGCGGCTCCCTGCTCGTACGTCTCGCCCGCGGCCACGCTGGTCAGGGCCCGCCCCGCCGACCCTCGGGACCCTTTGGACACGGCCCCCGGGCGCGCTCGTCTCACGACGGCCTCCTTTGCGCAATGGTCGTGCGGAACTTCCCCTGAATGAACTCCCTGCCACAAGAGTTGACCAGGCCACGGAGCTTCGTGGGGTGGTTTTGGGGAAGGTCCCCCACGGGTGGCAGGCTTTCGGCCGCCCACGCAGGTGGTTTCGAAGGCGGACGGCCGCGTTTCAAGCCCGGAGGAGGACCAGGTCGTCCCTGTGTACGACTTCTCTCTCGTACGCAGGACCGAGGTCGCGGGCCAGTTCCCGCGTGGAGCGGCCGATCAGCTGAGGGATCTCCTTCGCGTCGAAGTTGACCAGACCGCGGGCCACGGCCCGGCCCTCGGGGTCGCGCAGCTCGACGGGGTCTCCGGCGCTGAACTCGCCCTCCACCGCGGCGATCCCGGCGGGCAGCAGCGAGGTGCGCCGCTCGACCACGGCCCGTACGGCACCGTCGTCCAGGGTGATCGCGCCCTGCGGCGTCGAGGCGTGCTGGAGCCAGAGCAGGCGGTCGGCGCTGCGGCGTCCCGTGCGGTGGAAGTACGTACCGGTGTCGCGGGCGGCGAGCGCGTCGGCGGCGTGGCTGGCGCTGGTGAGGACGACGGGGATGCCGGCCGCGGCGGCGATGGATGCGGCCTCGACCTTGGTGACCATGCCGCCGGTGCCGACGCCCGCCTTCCCGGCGGAGCCGATCTTGACGTGCGCTGTGTCGGCGGGCTCGCGCACCTCGGCGATGCGGGAGGTGCCGGGCTTCGAGGGGTCCCCGTCGTACAGGCCGTCCACGTCGGAGAGCAGGACGAGGAGGTCCGCGTGGACGAGGTGGGCGACGAGGGCGGCGAGCCGGTCGTTGTCGCCGAAGCGGATCTCGTCGGTGGCGACGGTGTCGTTCTCGTTGACGACCGGGAGCGCCCCCATCGCGAGGAGCTGGTCGAGGGTGCGCGAGGCGTTGCGGTGGTGGGCGCGGCGGGCCATGTCGTCGCTGGTGAGCAGCACCTGGCCGACGCGGACGCCGTAGCGCGCGAAGGAGGCGGTGTAGCGGGCGACGAGGAGCCCCTGGCCGACGCTCGCCGCGGCCTGCTGGCGGGCGAGGTCCTTCGGGCGGCGGGTCAGGCCGAGTGGCGCGAGGCCGGCGGCGATGGCACCGGAGGAGACCAGGACGATCTCCTTCTCCCCACCGCTTCTGTGCTTCGCGAGCACGTCCACGAGGGCATCGACGCGGTCCGCGTCCAGTCCCCCCGCGGCCGTGGTGAGCGACGACGATCCGACCTTGACCACGATCCGGCGCGCTTCCGCGACGCCTTGCCTTGCCCCTGACATGGCTCGCAATGTACGTGACGTAGTCATCCGGACGCTCTCGGGTTTCGAGGGGCGGACAGCGAGGCGGGCGGCCCTCTGCCACCCCGACGGGTATTTGGGCCCAAGCGTTCCGCACCCTTTGCCCCTTTATACGGTGATTGATGTCACGGAGGATTGCTACGGGACCGCTGAAAGTCATACGGTCAGTGGTCAGCCTTTTCACCGAGGCGGATCAACCCCCCGCAACCCCCTGTGGTCCCCCCACCCTCCGACCCCCTGCCAGGAGCCCAGCCCGTGCCCTCCGCCGGACTTGCCTCGCGCCGCGTCGTGCAGCTCTCAGTGCTGTTCGCGATGTTCGCGCTCTATGTGGCCCAGCTCGTCAGCGCGCTCGTTCCGTATGTACCCGTGTTCGTCGCCGCGAGTGCGGCCGGCCTTGCCCTCGACACGTATCTCCAGTTCAAGCAGCCGGGCCTGCTGTCCCTCCTGGGCAAGATCCGCTTCGACGTGACCGTGCGGCAGCTGCTGCGCGACATGCTGATCCTGGTCGGCCTGCTGCGCATCGACGGCATCGACCCGCTCGGCGAGCAGGCGCCGCTGCTCATCGCGCTGCTCGCCGTCTACGTCCTGCACTTCGGCTGCCAGGCCGCAGCGGTCCTGGTGCGCCGCACCCGCACGCTGCCGATCGTCACGCGCAACATCGACTCCTCGGCGCTGCGCCTGTCGGCCGCACCGCCGCGCATCCTGGCCCGGCGCGCCAGCCACCGCATGCTGGCCTTCTCGATCCCGGCCACCGCGGGCCTGCTGCTCACGGCCGCCACCACCGACGCCTTCTGGGGCGGCATCGGCATCGGCCTGTCGATCGCGCTGTTCGGCGGCGGCATGCTCTACCTGGCCACGTGGCTGCTGCCCAAGAAGCGGGCGCTGAGCGAGCAGAAGGTCATGGAGTGGCTGGACAAGTGGCTGGCCGCCTACAAGCCGACCGTGGCCATGTACTTCTCGGGCGGCACGACCTCCGCGTACCAGGCGAACATGTGGCTCTCCACGCTCGCCGACGTCGACGGCAAGCCGCTGATCGTGCTGCGTGAGCGCTTCATGGTGAACAAGATCGACGCGACCGACGTGCCGATCATCTGCTTCCCGAAGGTCGCCACGATGTTCTCCCTGGAGAACTCGACGCTGAAGATGATGCTGCACCCGGCGAACGCCGCGAAGACCTCGCAGGTGCTGCGCATCCCCACGATCAAGCACGCCTTCATCAACCACGGCGAGTCCGACAAGCTCAGCTCGTGCAACCCGTACGCGAAGGCGTACGACGAGGTGTGGGTGGCGGGCCCCGCGGCCCGCGACCGCTACCAGCTGGCCGACGTCGGCGTCGAGGACAAGGACGTCGTCGAGGTGGGCCGCCCGCAGCTCTCCCCGATCAAGGTCGGCACGGGCCCCGCGAAGGGCGCGTACACCACGGTCCTCTACGCCCCCACCTGGGAAGGCTGGGACGGCAACCCGGGCAACACGTCGGTGATCCTGGCCGGCGAGAACATCGTGCGGCACCTGCTCGCCGACGAGAAGGTGCGGCTGATCTACAAGCCGCACCCGATGACCGGTTCGCAGGTCCCCGCCGCGGGCGAGGCCAACCAGCGCATCATGGCGATGATCCGCGAGGCCAACACCCGCCGCTCCGGCGCCCGTCCGGGCCCCGAGGCCGCCGCCGAGCTGACCCGCGCCGCCGCGGCGCTCGACGAGCTGACCTCCACCGCGTTCCGCACCAGTGCGGACGAGATGGAGAAGATGATGCTCCAGGGCAAGCCCGAGGGCGGCCGTGCCGCGGCCGTCGCCGAGGCGATCGCCGCGTGGGAGCAGGCGTACTGGGCGTCGTTCCCCGAGTGGGAGCACCTCATCGTCACCGAGGCCCGTCCCGCGATCTTCACCTGCTTCAACCAGGCCGACGTGCTGATCTCGGACGTCTCCTCGGTCGTCTCCGACTGGCTGAGCAGCGAGAAGCCGTACGCCGTCGCCAACACCTCCGGCCTGTCGGAGACCGATTTCCGCACCGGCTTCCCGACGGTGAGCGCCGCGACGATCCTGACGCCCGAGGCAAAGGGCGTACCCGCCCTTCTCGCGGCCGTTCGCGGCGAGAGCGAGGATGTGTACGCCGAGGCGCGTCTGGAGCTCAAGGAGCACCTCCTGGGCCCCTCGGACCCGCCGTCCATGGACCGCTTCAACGGCGCCGTGCGCGCGCTGTGCGAGCGGGCCGACGAGCGCCGGGTGCGGATGGCCGAGCGCGGCGAGACGGAGATCCCCTCGCAGCGTGAGGACTCCGTCGAGGAGCAGGTCGCCGAGGCCATCGAGGCGGAGGCGGCGCCGGAGTCCGAGGACTCGGTCACGGCGTAGCCACAGCATGTGCACAACAAAGGGCCCGGGGTGATCACCCCGGGCCCTTTGCCATAGGCTCCGCGCGATCAAGGATCGGCCTCCCCAAAGGCCGACGTCCTTCTCGGGAGGATCCCCCATGACCCACATATCCCCGTCCCCCCTCACCCGCCGCGGGCTGCTCAAGGCGGGCGGCGGGCTCGGCCTCGCCGCGCTCGGCCTCGGTCTCGGCGCGCCGTCCGCGTCGGCGTCGGTGCCCTCGTCCCAGCGGTTCGACCTGACGCAGCCCTCGTACGACCTGTTCCGCTCCAAGACGCTGCACGACTCGACGGTCCAGCAGGGCTTCGCCTTCGACAACGTCAACCGGCGCCTGTTCGTCGCCCAGCGCACCGACGGCTCGTCCGAGACCGGCGGCGACCTGTGCATCACGCAGCTCGACTTCGCCGGCAACTACGTCGGCTACATGCACCTCCAGGGCTTCGGGCACGGCGTCTCGTTCGGCGCGCAGGGCCTGGGCTCGGACACGTACCTGTGGACCGAGGTCGACGCGAACTCCAACGGGTACGGCACCCGCCTCGCCCGCTTCAAGTTCACCGACGGCCAGACGCTGGGAAGCACGTCGTCGCTGCTGACCAAGTACGCGCCGATCTCCACGGCGAACGAGTACACCTGCGCCATCGACCCGGTCACCAACCGCCTGATCGTCCGCTACAACATCAGCGGCGACGGCAAGCACATCGCCGCCTACGACCTGGCCAAGGCGAGCCTCGGCGACTTCTCGGGCCGTCTGGTCGACTTCAAGCAGCCGGCGCTCGGCACCAGGTCGGCCACCTTCCAGGGCTACACGGCGTACGGCCAGTACCTGTACGTGATGACGGGCGACTCGTACGACGTCACGGGCGGCGTGGTCAACTCCGAGGTGCTCAGCATCAACATGAACACCGGCGCAGTCGCCGAGGCCCCCGTCATCACGAACGCGGGCTCGACGCTGTCCTTCCGGGAGCCGGAGGGCCTCGCGATCTACAAGACGGTCGACGGCGAGGTCCGCCTCTTCCTGGGCTTCGCCTCGGGCGACGCGGGCGACCGCCGCTCGAACCTCTTCTACAAGAACGTGCTGGTGTAGTTCGGCGCAAAAGGCAGGGCCGCACCCCGTGCCGGGGTACGGCCCTGCCTCGACCTCACGCGCAGAACGCCTGGGACGCCTGGGACGCCTAGAACGGCTTGAAGTCGTCGAACTCCTGCTGCGCCTCGTCCCGGGCCGCCTGGCGGTCGCGACGGCGCTGCTCGGCCGGGCGCGGGGCCTCCATACGGTGGTCCTCGCCACGGCGGCCGAGCATCTCGGCGCCCGCCATCATGGTGGGCTCCCAGTCGAAGACGACCGCGTTCTCCTCGGGGCCGATGGCGACGCCGTCGCCGTTGCGGGCACCCGACTTCATCAGGGCCTCTTCCACACCGAGGCGGTTGAGGCGGTCCGCGAGGTAACCCACGGCCTCGTCGTTGTTGAAGTCGGTCTGGCGCACCCAGCGCTCCGGCTTCTCACCGCGGACGCGGAACAGCGGCTCGCCGTCGACCTCTTCGCGGGTGACGGTGAAGCCCGAGTCGTCCACGGCCTTCGGGCGGATGACGATGCGGGTCGCCTCCTCCTTCGGCTTGGCGGCGCGAGCGGTGCCGACCAGCTCGGCCAGCGCGAACGACAGCTCCTTGAGGCCCTTGTGGGCGACGGCGGAGACCTCGAAGACGCGGTAGCCGCGCGCCTCCAGGTCGGGCTTGACCATCTCGGCCAGCTCCTGTCCGTCGGGCACGTCGATCTTGTTGAGGACGACGATCCGCGGCCGGTTCTCCAGACCCGCGCCGTACTCCCGCAGCTCCGCCTCGATGACGTCGAGGTCGGAGACGGGGTCGCGGTCGGACTCCAGGGTCGCCGTGTCGAGGACGTGCACGAGCACCGAGCAGCGCTCGACGTGGCGCAGGAACTCGAGGCCGAGGCCCTTGCCCTGGCTGGCGCCGGGGATCAGGCCCGGCACGTCGGCGATGGTGTAGACGGTCTCGCCGGCGGTGACCACGCCCAGGTTCGGGACGAGGGTCGTGAACGGGTAGTCGGCGATCTTCGGCTTGGCGGCCGAGAGCACCGAGATCAGCGACGACTTGCCCGCGCTCGGGTAGCCGACGAGCGCCACGTCCGCGACGGTCTTCAGCTCCAGGACGACGTCACGCATGTCGCCCTCGACGCCGAGCAGCGCGAAGCCGGGCGCCTTGCGGCGGGCCGAGGCGAGGGCCGCGTTGCCGAGGCCGCCGCGGCCGCCCTGAGCGGCGACGAAGGTGGTGCCCTGGCCGACGAGGTCGGCGAGCACGTTGCCCTGCTTGTCGAGGACGACGGTGCCGTCCGGCACCGGCAGGACCAGGTCCTGGCCGTCCTTGCCGGAGCGGTGGTCGCCCGCGCCGGGCGCACCGTTGGTGGCCTTGCGGTGCGGGGAGTGGTGGTAGTCGAGGAGCGTCGTGACGTCCTGGTCGACGACCAGGATCACATCGCCGCCACGGCCGCCGTTGCCGCCGTCCGGACCGCCGAGCGGCTTGAACTTCTCACGGTGGACGGAGGCACAGCCGTGGCCCCCGTTACCCGCGGCGACATGCAGCTCGACGCGGTCCACGAAGGTGGTCATTGGTCAGTGCCTCCTGGGGGTCCCCCCGGGCAAAGCTTGGGGGCGTACGGGAATGTCTACAGCTCAACACGCGAAAGGCGGACCCGCTTCCCGAAAGGGAAGTGAGGTCCGCCTCGCGAAAATCCGGGTCAGAAAGCCGTCAGGCGTTTCAGGCGACCGGGACGATGTTCACGACCTTGCGGCCACGGTGGGTACCGAACTCCACCGCACCGGCGTCGAGCGCGAACAGCGTGTCGTCCTTGCCACGGCCGACGCCGTTGCCCGGGTGGAAGTGGGTGCCGCGCTGGCGGACCAGGATCTCACCGGCGTTCACGGTCTGACCGCCGAAGCGCTTCACACCGAGCCGCTGAGCATTGGAATCGCGCCCGTTCCGAGTGGACGATGCGCCCTTCTTGTGTGCCATGTCTCAGTCCCTACCCTTACTTCGCAGCCGCGGGGATCTCAGTGACCTTGATCGCCGTGTACTGCTGGCGGTGGCCCTGACGACGGCGGTAGCCGGTCTTGTTCTTGTAGCGAAGGATGTCGATCTTCGCACCCTTGTGGTGGTCCACGATCTCGGCCTGAACCTTGATCCCGGCCAGCACCCACGGGTCGCTGGTCACGGCGTCGCCGTCGACAACGAGCAGCGTAGAGAGCTCTACGGTGTCGCCAACCTTGCCGGTGGAAATCTTGTCAACCTCAACGATGTCGCCGACAGCAACCTTGTGCTGGCGACCACCGCTGCGCACGATGGCGTACACGCGGATCTCTCTTTCGCTCGGAACGGAACCCCCGCAGTCCAGCCGCACGAGGCGGCCTCTCCGGGCGGACCCGCCCGGAGGAAAAAGGTTTACGGGAGTGAGGCGCGTCTATGGACACGCCGACGGTCAAGGTTACGGGTCACCCCTCAGAAGGGTCAAACCGGCCCCTCGACCGCGGGCTCACGTGGTCTTGACCTCACCGTCCTGCGGGAGGGTCTTGACGCCCTTGCACAGGTTCGTGTTGTCGGAGACGCCCGGGTAGGCGACGTTCCAGACCCGGTTGAAGTGCTGCACGTACGTGTCGTGCACCGAGTCGTCGTCGATCTTGACGTACGCCTCGTCGTTCTCGCGCAGCGCCGGGTTCGAGGCGTTCTGCGAGCCGGTGAACGTGATCTTGTTGCGGGCGCCGTCGTACATGCCGTCGATCGCCACGTACTTGGTGTGGATGATGAACGGCGTCGCGAGCTTCGCGCCCGGGTTCAGCGGGTCGCGGTCGTCGTTGTAGCAGCGCACCGGCGGGGCGCCCGTGGAGTGCATCGACGTCCAGGTGCCGCTGTCGGCGGTCGCGTACTCGATCTGGACCGTGCAGCCGGCCTTCTTCAGCGAGACGAGCTTGTCCGCGATGGCCTGCCGGGTGATCTGGAAGATCGCGGCGCGCACGACGGTCCGCTTGGTGGTGCCGGTCGTCGCGTCCTTGTACGTGCAGGAGACGTTGTTGAGGACCGAGTACAGCGTGTCCGAGGCGTTCGTCGTGCCGGCCCGCGGGAAGAAGTACGCCTTGTAGTGGCCGTTGCTGACCGTGCGGTAGTCCCAGTTCGCCCAGTCCTTGGCGACCATGTCCGCGAAGTAGTCGGAGTAGGCGCCGTACAGGACCTTGTTGTTGGGCAGCTGGAGCGCGTCGTTGAAGAAGCGCGTGCTCGCCGACGGCGTCGAGTTCGACGTGGTCTGCACGACGACGTTCGTGGCGCCCTCGACGGCCGAGAACAGCCAGAACTTGTTGTGCATGATCGACTTGCCGAACTTGGGGTCGCCCAGGCACGACTTGTCCTGCGGGCACAGCGTCACGAAGGACGAGGCGGAGGGGCTGGTGCCGAGGAGCGTCACCAGCTGCGAGTACATCGTGTTGTCCGGGCGGTCCGTCTTGCTCGACGAGTCGAGCAGGATCTGCACGTTCACTCCGCGCGCCTTCGCCCGCTTGAGGGCGTCGACGACCGACTGCTCCCACACGTGGTAGACGGCGACCTTGATGTACGAACCCGGCAGCGCGGCGTCCGTCAGCTGGATCAGCCGGGTCCGGATCGCGTACTGCTCGGACTGCGTCCCCAGCGGGTTGTTGAAGAGCGGCCCCTCGGTCCACGTCGGCGTCTCGGCCGACGCGGTGGACGCCGAGACCCCCGCCTGCACGCCGGCGGCGGAGAGCACGGTGGCGATCGCCACCGCCTGCCGCCCGCCCTTGGCCGGCTTCACGGCCCGGTGTCGTCCCGTGCCCCGCAGACGCACGTGCGTCATCACAACCCCTCCCCTGGCACGAGCGTCCGTCTCCCCAACCGACGCCCCTGCATTCACTACTACGACTACATGAGTTTTACAGGTAGTTGACCGTGCTCCAAGAGGCAGGGGTCGAATCCGGTGTTCTTTGGTGCCTCTCTGATCGCGTGCGTCACCGAAAACCACGGCAATGCCCGACTTGCGCGCGCAGCACGCACAAAAGGCGACGCCCCCGCACAGCGCGCTGCTGTGCGGGGGCGTCGCCCCGCCCGGTCTCCCGGGCTGTGCCTCAGGCCTCGTCGGCCGCGGCCGAGACGGACTGCGGCGACTGCTGCTCGGCCGCCGCGGTCTTCTTCGCGGTCGTCTTCTTGGCAGCCGTCTTCTTCGTGGCTGCCTTCTTGGCCGTGGTCTTCTTGGCGGCGGTCGTCTTCTTGGCAGCCGTCTTCTTGGTGGCCGCCTTCTTCGCCGTCGCCTTCTTGGCCGTCTTACGGGCCGTCTTCTTGGCGGCGGGCGCCTCCTCCGCCTCGACCTCGGCCTGGACCGTCTCGTCCGGCTTCGGCTCCTCGGCCGGCGCCTCCGTGGCCGACGGGACGACCAGGACGGCCGCCTCCTCGGGCGCGGTGGGCGCGGCGGCCTTGCGGACGGCGCGGCGGCGCGGACGGGCCGGAGCGGCCGTCTCGGGCTCGGCGGCCTTGGGCTCCTCGGCCACGACGGGCTCCGGCTCCTCGGCCTTCACCGGCTCGGTGACCGTCACCGCGACGACCTCTTCCGAGGACGCCTTGGGAGACCCGGCCGGAGCGGACGCCTTGCGGGTCGCACGACGGCGCGAGCGGGGCGCGGGGGCCTCCTCCTGCACGGGCTCCTGTACGGGCTGCACAGGCTCCTGTACGGGCTCGGGCCGCTTCGACTCCTCGGCGACCGGCTCGGGAGCCGTCTCCGCCTTCGGGGCACCGGCCGGGGCCGACGCACGGCGCGTGGCACGGCGGCGCGAACGCCCGCCACGACCACCGCTCGCCGCGGCCTCCGCCTCGGCGGGGCTGGAGTACAGCTCCTCGTCCGGAACGAACTCCGGCTCGTCCAGCGCCACGGGAGCGGCCACCTCCGCGGCGACCTCCGCCTCGGTCTCCGGCTCGGTGTCGACGGCCTCGACCTCGTGCGTGTGCTCGTGGCCCTGCTCGCCGCCGTTGCCGCCGCGGCCGCGCTTCTTGCGCTTGCCGCCGCCACCGGCGGACGTGGGCTGCTCCATGTGCACGATGACGCCACGGCCGTTGCAGTGCACGCAGGTCTCGGAGAAGGACTCCAACAGGCCCTGGCCGACGCGCTTACGCGTCATCTGGACCAGGCCCAGCGAGGTGACCTCGGCCACCTGGTGCTTGGTCCGGTCCCGGCCCAGGCACTCCAGCAGACGGCGCAGCACCAGGTCCCGGTTGGACTCCAGGACCATGTCGATGAAGTCGATGACGACGATGCCGCCGAGGTCGCGCAGCCGCAGCTGACGCACGATCTCCTCGGCCGCCTCGAGGTTGTTCCTCGTCACGGTCTCTTCGAGGTTGCCGCCCTGGCCGGTGAACTTACCGGTGTTGACGTCGACCACGATCATGGCCTCGGTCTTGTCGATCACCAGGGAGCCGCCGGAGGGCAGCCACACCTTGCGGTCGAGCGCCTTGGCGAGCTGCTCGTCGATCCGGTACGTCGCGAAGACGTCGACCTCGGACGTCCACTTGGACAGCCGGTCGGCCAGGTCGGGCGCCACGTGGTTGACGTAACCGTGGATGGTGTCCCACGCCTCGTCACCGCTGACGATGACCTTGGAGAAGTCCTCGTTGAAGATGTCGCGCACGACGCGGACGGTCATGTCCGGCTCGCCGTACAGCAGGCTCGGCGACGACGTCGAGATCTGCTTGGCCTTCTTCTGGATGTCCTCCCACTGCGCCTGGAGACGCTCGACGTCACGGCGCAGCTCGTCCTCGCTCGCGCCCTCGGCGGCGGTGCGCACGATGACGCCCGCGTCCTCGGGGACGATCTTCTTGAGGATGGTCTTCAGACGCGCGCGCTCGGTGTCGGGCAGCTTGCGGCTGATGCCGGTCATCGAGCCCTCGGGCACGTAGACCAGGTAGCGGCCGGGCAGCGAGACCTGCGAGGTCAGGCGGGCGCCCTTGTGGCCGATCGGGTCCTTGGTGACCTGTACGAGCACGGACTGGCCGGACTTCAGGGCGGACTCGATGCGGCGCGGCCCGTTGGCCATGCCGAGCGCCTCGAAGTTGACCTCACCGGCGTAGAGCACCGCGTTGCGGCCCTTGCCGATGTCGATGAAGGCGGCCTCCATCGACGGCAGCACGTTCTGGACCTTGCCCAGGTACACGTTGCCGACGTACGAGGTCGACTGCTCCTTGTTGACGTAGTGCTCGACGAGGATGTTGTCCTCGAGCACGCCGATCTGGGTGCGCTCGCCGTTCTGGCGGACGACCATCACGCGCTCGACGGCCTCGCGGCGCGCCAGGAACTCGGCCTCGGTGATGATCGGGACGCGACGGCGGCCCTGCTCACGGCCTTCGCGACGGCGCTGCTTCTTGGCCTCCAGACGCGTGGAGCCCTTGATGGACTGCACCTCGTCGGCGGAGGTGGACCGCTCGGCGTGGCTGTCCTTCTTGCGCGGCTCGCGGACCTTGACGACGGTGCGCTCCGGGTCGTCCGACGACGTGTCGGCCTCGACCGAGCTGTCACCGGCGCGACGGCGGCGACGACGACGGCGACGGCTGCTGCTGGAGCCGGACCCGCCGGACTCCTCGCGCTCGTCCCCGTGCGCCTCGTGCTCGTCGGCCTCGTCCTCGGCGTCGTCCGCGTCCTCGGCGTCCTCGTCGGAGCCACCGGACTCGGCATCGGCGTCCGCGGACTCGCCGCGGCGACGGCGGCGGCCACCGCGACGGCGGCGACGGGTCGGCCGGTCACCGTGCTCGTCGTGGTCGTCGTGGTCGTCGTGGTCGTCGCCCTGCTCGTCCTGCTCGTCGTCCACGGCCTCGGCCTCGGCGGCGGGCTCCGGCTCGGGCTCGACGGCCTGCGGGGCGGCGGGCTGCTCGTCGGAGGCGCGACGGCGGCGGCGACGGCGCGGCCCCTGCTCCTCCTCGGCGGCCGGCTCGGCGACGGGCGCGGCCACCGCGACGGGGGCCTGCTCCTCCTCGGCCACCGGCTCCTCGGCGGCCTCGGCCGCGGCAGCGGCGGCGGCGCGCTCCGGCGTCTGGAACATCGGCTCGGTGAAGACCGGCGCCTGGAACACGGCGACGGACGGACGCTTCGGGCGGACGCCCTCCTCGTCCCGGTCGCCCTTCGACGCGGCCTTGCCGGACTTCGCGCCCCGGGCGGCCTTCGGCTCGGCGAAACCGCCGGCGGCCTTACGGGTGGCGCGGCGACGCCCACGACGCGGCTCGGTGTCCTCGGCGGACTCGGTGACCTCGGGGGCGGCGGGGGCCTCGGCGGCCTCCGGCTCCTGCCGCTCGGCGGCGACCACGTCCGCGACCTCGGGGGCGGCGGGCGTCGACACCGTACGGGTGGCACGGCGACGGCGACGCGGGGCCGCGTCCTCGGCCGGAGCCTCAGCGGCCTCGGCGGCCTCAGGAACCTCGGCGGCCACGGGAGCCTCGGCCTCCGGAGCCTGCGGCGCCTCCGGCGTGGCGACGGCGCGGGTGGCACGGCGACGCGAACGGCGCGGCGCGGCGTCCTCGGCCGGAGCCTCGGCGACCGGCGCCTCGGCGACGGGCTCGGCGGCCGGCTCCTCGGCCACGTCGGCCTCCGGCGCCTCGACGGCGGGAGCGGTGGTGGTGCGGGTGGCGCGACGACGGCGGCGCGGCGCGGGGGCCTCGGCCTCCGGCGCTTCCTGCGCTTCCGCGACGACGGGCTCGGCGGCGGCCTCGGCGGCCTGCTCCGCGGTGGGCGTGGCCACGGCGCGGGTGGCACGGCGACGTGAACGGCGCGGCGCGGCATCCTCGGCCGGAGCCTCGGCGGCGGCCGGCTCAGCCGGCTCAGCCGGCTCAGTGCTCTCTGCGGGCTCGGCCACGACCGTCTCGGCCTGCGCCGCGGCCGGCGAACCGGCGGGCGCGGAGGAGCGACGGGTGGCGCGACGGCGCGGGCGCCCGGCGGACGTGGCGTCCTGTGCCGGGGCCTCAGCGGCCGGAGAAGTCTCGGGGGTCTCGGCCTCGACGGCCTCGTCGGTGGCGGCCGGTACGGCCGGCGCGGCCACGGTCTCGGCGGCGGTGCCCTGCGGCGGGCCCGCGGGGCGCGACGCGGCCCGGCGCCGGCGGCGCGGGGGCAGGGTGTCGCTGGGGCTGTCCACGTCGGGCGTGGTGGATTCGATCGGCTCGGGCATGCGGGTGTATCTCCCGTCAGGCCCCCGGGCGCCGCGCCTGGTCCATGACCGGTGACGTCCGCGGCTCGCTCGCGCTGTAGTGGAGCGCGAGGGCCGCCGGTCCGGGGCGCGGGCGCCGCACGGGGGCTCTCTGTCTGTTCTCGCCGGTTCCGGTACGCGATGTACGTACGGCCTGGCGAAAGTCCTTGGGTGGGTGCGCTGCCCGACCCAGGTGGCTCCCGAGTACGAGGGCGGCGCTACGACGACCGCCTTACGCGGAACCTTCCACGGCAGGCACCGGCGCGGCGGCAGTTCCTGCGGCCTCCCCCTGAGGGGTGGCCCGGTCTGCCTCGCGGTCGGGCGCGAGCGGGTCGGTCACCGTGCCGGTCTCTTCATCGAAAAGCCCCTGCGCCAGCCTGGTCACCGCTGCGGGGACCGGCGGCGCCAGGTCGGCCACGGCGCGGAGACCGGACAGGACGTCGTCGGGTCGAACGGCGGGCGTCACGTGCCGAACAACCAGGCGCAGTATCGCACAGGCCTTGTCGCTCGGCCTATCAGCCGGGACATCCGCCACCGCATCGAGGCTGACGACAGCCTCGCGGGCGTCGAACGTGCGCATCCCGTTCTTCGTCCGGCGCTGCACCTCGACGGTCTCGGCGGCGCGGAACGCCTCCGCGGCGCGCGCGGCCTTCTCGACCGTCACGCCGTCGAGCCGCAGCTCCCACACGGAGGCGGTGAGCCGGTCGGCCAGACCCGAGGTACGGGCCTCGACGGCGTCGATGATGTCGAGCCCGACGGGCATCGACTCGTCGAGCAGCGCCTTCAGCTTCTCGGGGTCGCGCGGCGCGGTGAGCGCGATCTCCAGGTACTCGGCCTCACTGCCCGTGCCGGTGGGTGCGGCATTGGCGTACGACACCTTGGGGTGCGGCGTGAACCCCGCCGAGTACGCCATGGGCACCTCGGCGCGGCGCAGCGCACGCTCGAAGGCGCGCTGGAAGTCACGGTGGCTGGTGAACCGGAGGCGGCCGCGCTTGGTGTAGCGCAGGCGGATGCGCTGCACCGCGGGTGCGGGCGGCGGGCCTACGGGCTGTCGCTTGCCCAGGGGAACTTCTCCTCGTGTACGCGATTCCAGGCGCCTGTCGATCCCCGCGCGAGCGGGGACCACGTCCGGGCCGACGCCTGACCGGTGTCGTGATCCGGACCATCCCCGCGTGTGCGAGGACTTCTCACGCCTGACCCTCTACTCAAGGGTACGCGTTTCCACGGCCTGTGGTTCCCGCCCGCCCCTGACCTGCGGTTCCGCCACCCGGGGCGCGCCGAACAGCATGCGGCGGACCTCCATGCGGGCCTGGCGGACACTCGCGCGGATCTCCCGGCCCAGGCGGACGGCGGGGCGCCACACCTGGTCGCGCACGGCGTGCCCGAGCGGAGTGAGCACGCTGCGGTACGTCCAGCGCACCGGTTCCACGAAGAGCACCCGCAGCAGCCGCCCGAGGAACCGGCCGACGGCGAGCGACACATACCCCGCCACGCGCCACGCATGCCCGAGCGCGTCCCGGATCTCCCGTCCGAGGACGGCCAGGACCCGCCCGACCGGCACGAGCACCCAGCGCCACAGCGCGAGGGCGGGCAGCACGACGGTCCACCGGACGAGTGTCACCACCGTCCACCGGAGCGCGTGCCCGACCGGCGTCAGCACGTACACGTAGAACCCCACCAGCGGCACCACGACCAGCACCCGCCCCAACCACGCGAGCCCACGCCCGAGAGCCTCGACGCCTGCCCCCAACTGCCGCCCCAGCCACGCCAGTCCACGCCCGAGCGGAACAAGCGCGTGCCGCCACAGGGCCACCCACGGCCAGACGAGGACCGCGCGCGCGAGCCAGACGAGTCCGGCCCCGAGCGGCGTGAGGACGTACGCGTACAGCCACACCGCGGGCACCACGACCAACACCCGCCCCAGCCACGCCAGTCCGCGCCCGATCGGCAGCAGCACGTACCGGCCCAGCATCATCAGCGGCCACACGAACACCGCGAACAGCACCGCCCCGATGCCGCGCGCGAGCGGGACGAGCGCCTTCTCGTGGACGAAGCGGCCGCCCACGACGAGCGCGTCCCACACCAGCCGGACCGGCACCACCAGAACGAGCACCACGATCCGCACCGGCAGGCGGATCGCCGCGACCAGGCAGCCCTCAGGGGCGGCGACGACGGGCGCGGGCTCCGGGCGCTTATCCAAGTCCATGCCCTCTCAGACGTGCGGGAAGGCGCTGTGGATGCAGGTCCGGCCTGTCATGTTTCGCCCACCCCGGCGTAGCCTGCCCGGACACAAACGTCGTATGTTCGGGCAGTCTGCGCATCGCAGTCCCGCAGAAGGGGGAGATTCACGCATGATCACGCTCACCAAGGAAGACGGCCCGGCGGACCTGGACGGTGTCACGCACCTGTCCATCGGAGTGTCCTGGGACCCGACCTCAGGGAGCAGCGGCGGAGTGCTCGGCTCCCTGCGCCGCAAGCAGGGCACCGACCTCGATCTGATCGCCATCGCCATGGCCGGCGGGGACCCGGTACGCCTCGCGGGCCTCGACTCGCTGGACCCGATGGGCAACGGCTCGCTGGTGCACAGCGGTGACAACCAGACGGGCAAGGGCGAGGGCGACGACGAGACGGTCACCGTCGAGTTCTCGCGGATCCCGCCGAACATCACGTCGGTGGTGTTCATCGCGGCCGCGTACAAGAAGGGCAGTTCGTTCACGAAGGCCCGCAACATCAGCTTCAAGGTCTACGACGCCACGGGCGGCAGCACCCAGCAGGTCGCCGACATCTGGCCGAGCCTGCTCAGCGCCGACAACGGCTGCGCGGTGGCCAAGGCCATGCGCGTCGGCGCCAGTTGGAAGCTTGAGGTCATCAACACCACGGGCAAGATCAAGCAGGGTGACGAGCACGCCCTGATGCGGTTCGCGGCGAGCAAGTAGCCGTACACGGACGCGCGGAAGGGGCGGCCGGTTGTCTCCAACCGGCCGCCCCTTCGCGTGGCGTGAGGCGCCCTACTTGACGACCGTCAGCGGGAGCAGCTTCTTGCCCGTCGGGCCGATCTGGATGTTCGTGTCCATCGCCGGGCAGACACCGCAGTCGAAGCACGGCGTCCAGCGGCAGTCCTCGACCTCGGTCTCGTCGAGCGAGTCCTGCCAGTCCTCCCAGAGCCAGTCCTTGTCGAGACCGGAGTCCAGGTGGTCCCAGGGCAGGACCTCCTCGTACGTGCGCTCGCGCGTCGTGTACCAGTCGACGTCCACGCCGTACGCGGGCAGCGTCTTGGCGGCGCACTCCATCCAGCGGTCGTAGCTGAAGTGCTCGCGCCAGCCGTCGAAGCGGCCGCCGTCCTCGTAGACCGCGCGGATCACGGCGCCGATGCGGCGGTCACCGCGCGAGAGCAGGCCCTCGACGATGCCGGGCTTGCCGTCGTGGTAGCGGAAGCCGATGGAACGGCCGTACTTCTTGTCGCCGCGGATCTTGTCGCGCAGCTTGGTCAGCCGCGCGTCCGTCTCCTCGGCGCTCAGCTGCGGCGCCCACTGGAACGGGGTGTGCGGCTTCGGCACGAAGCCACCGATCGACACCGTGCAGCGGATGTCGTTCGATCCGGAGACCTCGCGGCCCTTCTGGATCACGTTCATCGCCATGTCGGCGATCTGCAGGACGTCGTCGTCGGTCTCGGTCGGCAGGCCGCACATGAAGTACAGCTTCACCTGACGCCAGCCGTTGCCGTACGCGGTGGCGACGGTCCGGATCAGGTCCTCCTCGCTGACCATCTTGTTGATGACCTTGCGCATACGCTCACTGCCGCCCTCGGGGGCGAAGGTGAGGCCGGAGCGGCGGCCGTTGCGGGTCAGCTCGTTGGCGAGGTCGACGTTGAAGGCGTCCACGCGGGTCGACGGGAGGGAGAGCCCGATCTTGTCTTCCTCGTACCGGTCGGCGAGGCCCTTCGCGATCTCACCGATCTCGGTGTGGTCGGCGGACGACAGGGACAGCAGGCCGACCTCCTCGAACCCGGTCGCCTTGAGGCCCTTCTCCACCATCTCGCCGATGCCGGTGATGCTTCGCTCCCGCACGGGGCGCGTGATCATGCCGGCCTGGCAGAAACGGCAGCCGCGGGTGCAGCCACGGAAGATCTCGACGGACATGCGCTCGTGGACGGTCTCCGCGAGCGGCACGAGGGGCTGCTTCGGGTACGGCCACTCGTCGAGGTCCATGACGGTGTGCTTGGACACGCGCCACGGCACACCCGACTTGTTCGGCACGACGCGGCCGATGCGGCCGTCGGGCAGGTACTCGACGTCGTAGAAGCCCGGAACGTAGATGTTCCCGGTCTTCGCGAGACGGAAGAGGACCTCCTCGCGCCCGCCGGGACGGCCCTCGGCCTTCCACGCGCGGATGATCTCGGTCATGTCGAGCACGGCCTGCTCGCCGTCACCGATCACCGCGGCGTCGATGAAGTCCGCGATCGGCTCCGGGTTGAAGGCCGCGTGGCCGCCCGCGAGGACGATCGGGTCGTCGATCGTGCGGTCCTTCGACTCCAGCGGGATGCCCGCCAGGTCGAGCGCGGTCAGCATGTTCGTGTAGCCGAGCTCGGTGGAGAAGCTCAGCCCGAAGACGTCGAACGCCTTCACCGGACGGTGCGAGTCGACCGTGAACTGCGGAACCCGGTGCTCGCGCATCAGCGCTTCCAGGTCCGGCCACACGCTGTACGTGCGCTCGGCGAGGACGCCCTCGCGCTCGTTCAGGACCTCGTAAAGGATCATGACGCCCTGGTTGGGCAGTCCGACCTCGTACGCGTCCGGGTACATCAGCGCCCAGCGGACGTCGCAGGACTCCCACGGCTTGACCGTGGAGTTGAGCTCTCCGCCGACGTACTGGATCGGCTTCTGCACATGCGGGAGCAGCGCTTCGAGCTGCGGGAACACAGACTCGACGACTGTGGGCGCCGCGGCGGCGGCTTCGGCAGGCATAACCGTGGACCTTTGTGAGCTGACAGGGGTGACCCTCAAGCCTAACCCGCCGAAAGCCCGGGTTCCGCCGCCCGAGCCCACACCCCCGGCAGCTCCCGCTCCCGGTCCGCCGCTGCCGCGAGTTCCTCCCCGTAGAGCAGACCCCACGTGAACGACGTCTCGCCCGCCGCGTGGGACTGGATCGCGAGGTCGCGCAGTGCCTCGCGGGCGACGACGGAGTCCTGGTGGTCGCCGAGGACGCTCTGGACGGCCTTCATGCGCTTGGCGAACTTCTTGGCCTGCTTGCCGAGTACGGGGACAGCGGCCTCTGCGGCGTAGCGGGCGCGCTTGGCGGCCTTGCGGGCCTCGTGCATGGCGATGTCGCGGTCGGTGCCGGGGTCCAGGGCGAGGGCGTGCTCGACGCGGGCGGCGAGGCGGGCGTGGTCCTTGAGCGCGGCCTTGGCGAGGACCTCGGCGGCGGGGCCGTGCGCCCTGCGCAGCAGGGGCGGGGCGGCGAGGAGCGCGTCCAGGCCGTCCAGGAGTGCCAGGTAGCGCTTGCTGTCGAGGACGGCGACGGTGTGGCGGCGGGAGCCCTGGCGCCGGGCGACCGTCCAGATCCGCAGCCGGCCGCGGACCGGGCCGAGGAGCAGGGTGCGGGGCAGTGCGTCGATGCGGGTCGTGATCCGCTCGGTCAGTACCTCGCGGTCGCGGTCGATGCCGAGCTCGGCGCCGAGCCACTTCAGTTCCTCGGCGACGGGCTCGGTGACGGCCGGGTCGAGGAGTTTCCTGTACGTCTTGAACGCGCTGCGCATCCTGCGGGCGGCGACCCGCATCTGGTGCACGGAGTCCGGCAGGTCGCGGCGGACGGCCGGGTCGAGTTCGACGAGGGCGTCGCGCTGGGCGCGCAGGTGGGCGAGGACGTGGTCGCCGGCTGTGGTGGGGGCGTCCGCCGGGCGGGCCTTCGCGCCCTTCACCGCTCCGGTCTCCGCCAGGGCGCGGGCCAGTTTCGAGGTGGAGCCCGAGCGTTCGACGCCGGCTTTGCGCAGGCGTTTCTCGACCTTGTCGAGGAAGGCCGGGTCGCCGTCGTCGGCGAGTTCGACCTCGATCTCGGCCCATTCGGCGGTGCGCTCGCCGTCGGCCCGTTCGGCGCGGACGGCGTCGACGCTCACCTCGGCGAGCAGGGAGCCGTCGGCGGCGGTCAGGTGGGTGACGTGCCGGGACGACAACAGCCGTACGACGGGGGCGAGTTCGTCGCCGCGTACCCGGGAGCGGACGAGGCCCGCGAGTGCGCGGGGCAGGTCGTCGGAGAGCGGGGCGCGTACCTCGTCGCGGGCGTCCGCCTGCACGGCGACGGGCAGTTTCAGATGCCAGCCCGCGTCGTCGCCTCCGGTGCGGCGGCGCAGGGTGATCTTGTCCGCGGCGAGACGTTGGTCCTCGGTGTCGTAGTACACGGCGTCGAGTTCCATGACGCCCTTGTCGATGACGGCCTCGACTCCGGGGACCTTGCGCAGGTCGGGCAATCGGAAGTTCCCGGCCGGGGCGTCGTACTTCCGCTCGATCTCGCGCTTCGTCTCCGCCATAGCCTGAATCTAGACGGCAACAGGGCGCCCCGAAAGGGGCGCGGGGAACTGCGCGACCAGCCACGACGGTGCCGCGCCCACTCACAAGCGCTACCCGCAACGGCGCTGAGGCCTGGGGCTCTGCCCCAGACCCCGCTGCTCGATCGCCGCAGGGGCTGGAATGGCCCGGCGACGCTGCTTCCGCCGAGCCGCCGGAGGCCTACGCCGACATCGGCCGCTGCACCCTGATCGACTGCAACAGGCCCACCGCCACCCACACCGCGAACATCGACGAACCTCCGTACGAGACGAACGGCAGGGGCAGGCCCGCGACCGGCATGATGCCGAGCGTCATGCCGACGTTCTCGAAGGCCTGGAAGGCGAACCAGGCGATGATGCCGGCGGCGACGATCGTGCCGTACAGCTCCGTCGTCTCGCGGGCGATCCGGCAGGCCCGCCACAGCAGGATGCCGAGGAGCAGCAGGATCGCGCCCGCGCCGACGAAGCCGAGTTCCTCGCCGGCCACCGTGAAGACGAAGTCGGTCTGCTGCTCGGGCACGAACTGGCCGGTGGTCTGCGAGCCGTGGAAGAGGCCGGCGCCGGACAGTCCGCCGGAGCCGATCGCGATGCGCGCCTGGTTGGTGTTGTAGCCGACGCCGGCCGGGTCGAGCGCCGGGTTGGCGAAGGCGGCGAAGCGGGCGATCTGGTAGTCGTCGAGGACGCCGAGCTGCCAGACGGCGACCGCGCCGGCCGCGCCGACGCCGATGAGGCCGAGGACCCAGCGGTTGGAGGCGCCGGAGGCGAGCAGCACGCCGAGCACGATCATCACCATGACCATGACGGACCCGAGGTCCGGCATCAGCATGACGACCATCATGGGGACGGCGGCGAGGCCGAGGGCCTGGAGGACGGTGCGGTGGTCGGGGTACTCCCGGTCGCCCGCGTCGACGCGGGCCGCGAGCAGCATCGCCATGCCCAGGATGATCGTGATCTTCACGAACTCGGAGGGCTGGAGCGAGAATCCGCCGCCGACGATGATCCAGGCGTGCGCGCCGTTCACGGTGGCGCCGAGCGGGGTGAGGACGAGCAGCACGAGGAAGACCGAGAGCCCGTACAGGATCGGCACGGCGGTGCGCAGGGTGCGGTGGCCGAGCCAGATCGTGCCCACCATCAGGGCGAACCCGATGCCGGTGTTGAGCAGGTGGCGGAAGAGGAAGTAGTACGGGTCGCCCTGGTTGAGCTCGGTGCGGTTGCGGGTCGCCGAGTAGACGAGCGCCGCGCCGATCATGGACAGCGCGACGGCCGAGAACAGGATCGGCCAGTCGAGCCTGCGCACCACCGAGTCGCGGGCCATGAGCCGGGACATGGTGGAGCGCTGCTGCGGCCCGTAGCCGGAGACGGAGAAGCCGTTGGTGCCGGCCATGGTGGGTCAGTCCCTCCTGCTGTACGTGGAGGTGGGCAGGCCGGCCGCCAACTCCTGCTGCGCCGGCGGCTCTTCCTTGTTCGGCTCGTACGGCTTGATCTTCGGGGAGTCGATCGAACCGTCGGACTCGATCTTCGGCAGGGACTTCTGCGGCTCGGGCAGCAGCGCCTTCTTCAGGTCCTGCTTGCCGCTGCTGTCGAGGCCGTAGATCGCGTCGTAGATCTTGCGGACGGCGGGCCCGGACGCACCGGAACCCGTACCACCCTGGGAGATCGTCATCACGATCGAGTAGTCCTTGGTGTACGTCGCGAACCACGACGTCGTCTGCTTGCCGTAGACCTCGGCCGTACCGGTCTTGGCGTGCATCGGGATCTTGTCCTGGGGCCAGCCGCCGAAGCGCCAGGCCGCCGTGCCGCGGGTCGCCACTCCCGCCAGTGCTCCGTCTATCTCGTCGCGGGTCTTCTTGGTCATCGGGAGCTTGCCGTTGACCTTCGGCTTGATCTCCTGGACCTGCTTGCCGTCGGCGCTGACGATGGCCTTGCCGACCTCGGGGGCGTGCAGCGTGCCGCCGTTGGAGATGGCGGCGTAGATGGACGCCATCTGGATCGGGGTGACGAGGGTGTCGCCCTGGCCGATGGAGTAGTTGACCGCGTCACCGGCGCGCATGAGGTTGCCTTCGAGGCAGTTCTCGTACGACAGGCGCTGGACGTAGTCGCCGTCCTTCTTGCCGGCCTTGCACCAGGCGTCCTTGTTGGCGTTCCAGAACCGCTGCTTCCACTGGCGGTCGGGGATCCGGCCGGTGACCTCGTTGGGGAGGTCGATGCCGGTCTCCTTGCCGAGGCCGAACTGCTTGGCGGTCTTGTAGAACCAGTCCTGGGTGTCCTTGTTGCCCTTGAGGCCGCCGTCCTTCTTCCACTCCTCGTGAGCGAGGCGGTAGAAGACGGTGTCGCAGGAGACCTCCAGGGCGCGGCCCAGCGAGATCGGCCCGTACCCCTTGGACTCGAAGTTCTTGAAGACCTGGCTGCCGATGGAGTACGAGCTGGAGCAGTCGTAGTTCCCGTCGAACGCGTACCCGGCGTTGACCGCGGCCGTCGTCGGGATGACCTTGAAGATCGAGCCGGGGGCCGCCTGGCCCTGGATCGCGCGGTTCAGGAGCGGGTAGTTGGACTTCTTGCCGGTGAGCTTGGCGTAGTCCTTGCCGGAGATGCCGCCGACCCAGGCGTTCGGGTCGTAGGCGGGGTTGGACGCCATGGCGACGACGCGGCCGGTCTTGGCCTCCATCACGACGACGGCGCCGGAGTCGGCCTTGTAGTTCTCGCCGGTGTTCTTGTCGAACTCGTGGCGGGCGGCCTTCATCGCCTCGTTCAGCTCGTACTCGGCGACGGACTGGACGCGTGCGTCTATCGACGTGACGACGTTCGCTCCCGGTTCGGCCTTGTCGCTGTTGGCGCGGCCGATGACGCGGCCGAGGTTGTCGACCTCGTAGCGGGTGACACCGGCCTTGCCGCGCAGCTGCTTGTCGTACGTGCGCTCGAGGCCGGAGCGGCCGACCTGGTCGGAGCGGAGATACGGGGAGTCGCTGTCCTTGGCCTTCTCGATCTCGGCGTCGGTGACCGGGGAGAGGTAGCCGAGGACCTGCGCGGTGTTGGAGCCGCCGGGGCCCGCGTAGCGGCGTACGGCGGTGGGTTCGGCGGTGATGCCGGGGAAGTCCTCGCCGCGCTCGCGGATCTGGAGCGCCTGCTTGGGCGTCGCCTCGTCGGTGATCGGGATGGGCTGGTACGGCGATCCGTTCCAGCAGGGCTGCGGCGTCTTGGCGTCGCAGAGGCGGACCTTCTCCTCGACCTCCTTGGGCTTGAGGCCGAGGACGCCGGCGAGCTTGGTGAGGACGGCCTTGCCGTCGTCGTCCATCTTCATCAGGTCGGTGCGCGAGGCGGAGACGACCAGGCGCGTCTCGTTGTCGGCGATGGGCACGCCGCGGGCGTCGAGGATCGAGCCGCGCACGGCGGGCGTGACGACCTGCTGGACGTGGTTGCCGGAGGCTTCCTTGGCGTACTCGTCGCCGTTGCGGATCTGGAGGTACCAGAGGCGGCCGCCGAGGGTGAGCAGCAGGGAGAGGACGAGGATCTGCAGGACGATGAGCCGGATCTGGACGCGGGGCGTCCGTCCTGTCTCAGGAATATTGGTCATGGGCGCAGCCCATTCGCTGGAAGGGCGGTGGTGGGCGACGGGTGGGCGGTCACAGGCGCTTGACCCCCTTGATGCGTCCCGCGCGGGCGGAGCGCGCCTTGACGGCCTTCATGCGCAGGCCGCCTCGCTGGCCGCCGATGCGCAGTCCGGTGCCGGAGGAGAGCCAGCCGGCGGAGACGTCGGCGGCCTTGCCGGTGCCGCCGCCGGCCTCGGCCAGCGGATCGTTCTCGGCGCGTCTGGCGAGCGCCATGACGCCGGGCACGACGAACGGGGCGAGCAACAGGTCGTAGAGCGCGGCGGTGAACAGCAGGCTGCCGAGGCCGACGTGGCGGGCCGCGGTGTCGCCGACGAGCGCGCCGACGCCCGCGTACAGCAGGGTCGTGCCGACGGCGGCGGCGACGACCACGAGCATCGGCCCGGACGCCGTGCGCAGCCGGCCGTTGTCGGGCTTGGCGAGTCCGGCGAGGTAGCCGATGACGCAGAGCACGAGGGCGTAGCGGCCCGCGGCGTGGTCGGCGGGCGGGGCGAGGTCGGCGAGGAGTCCCGCCCCGAAGCCGATGAGGGCGCCGCCCACATGCCCGTACACGAGCGCCAGACCGAGGACGGTCAGGAGCAGCAGGTCCGGCACGGCGCCGGGGAGTTGGAGCCTCGCGAGGACGCACACCTGGATGACCAGGGCGACGACGACGAGGGTGGTGGAGAGCAGCATCCGGTTGAAGCGCATGGTTCTTGCTCCTCCTGACTACTGCTCGTAGCCGTTGTCGGCGGCGTTGCCCGCGGGTGCGGACGGGGTGACGGTGACCGTCACGGTGGGGGCCGGCTTGGGCTTGGCGGGCTTGGCCGGCAGGACCTCGTCGCGCGGGTCGCTGCGCGGGGCCTGGACGACGATGCCGACGATGTCGAGCTTGGTGAACCCGACGTACGGCTGGACGTAGACGGTACGGGTCAGGTCGCCGCCGGACGGATCGACGCGGACGACCCTGCCGACCGGGACGCCGGGCACGAACGGCTTGTCGGCCTGGGAGCCGAACGTGACGAGCCGGTCGCCCTTCTTGACCTTCGCCTTGCCGTTGAGCAGCTGGACGCGGAGCGGACGGTCGCCCTGCCCGGAGGCGAAGCCGAGTTCGTCGGTCTTCTCCATGCGGGTGCCGACGGTGAAGTCGGGGTCGTTGGCGAGCAGGACGGTGGCGGTGTTCGGGCCAACCGTCGTGACGCGGCCGACGAGCCCGTCGCCGTTCAGTACGGTCATGTCGCGCTTGACGCCGTCGTTGGCGCCGGCGTCGATGGTCACCGTCCAGGAGAAGCCCTGCGCGGACCCTATGGCGATGACCTGGGCGCCCTTGATTCCGTACTGGCCCGCGCCCGCCGTCTTCAGCATGGTGTCGAGCTGGCGGATCTTGCTGCGGTTGCGGTCGTCGCTGCCGAGCTTGGCCTTCAACGCGGCGTTCTCGCGCTCCAGTTGGCCGATGCGGTCGTGCCGCTTGCCGGAGTCGCGGACCGCGCTTATGGCGTTGCCGATGGGGTCCACCGCGCCGGAGACGCCGTTCTCCACCGGCCCGAAGACCGTGGCGGCGGCCTGTCGGGCACCGTCGACCGGCGAGTCCTCGCCGCCGCGGATGTCCACCGTGATCAGTGCGAACGCGATGGCGATCAGCAGCACCAGGAGCAGCCGGCTCTCTCGTGTGTCCCTCACGTGCGGCGGCCGTGCCTTCCTCATCGAAATGCGGGGAATTCTTGTGCCTTGCCTCTATATCAACGATCCGCCGCACGAAGTGGCAGGCACTCGTACGGCGGACCCCCCTTTTAGGGGCGCGTCAGATCATCTGCGCGGCGAGGCGTCAAGCACCTGTTGCAGCGCCTCGAACTCCTCGACGCACTTGCCGGAGCCGAGCGCCACGGAGTCCAGCGGGTCCTCGGCGATGTGGATCGGCATGCCGGTCTCCCGGCGCAGCCGCTCGTCGAGGCCGCGCAGGAGAGCACCGCCACCGGTGAGAACGATGCCGCGGTCCATCACGTCACCGGACAGCTCGGGCGGGCACTTGTCGAGGGTCGTCTTGACCGCGTCCACGATCGCGTTGACCGGTTCCTCGATGGCCTTGCGGACTTCCGCCGCCGAGATGACGACGGTCTTCGGAAGGCCGGAGACGAGGTCGCGGCCGCGGATCTCGGTGTGCTCGTCGTTGTCCAGGTCGTACGCGGAGCCGATCGTGATCTTGATCTGCTCGGCCGTCCGCTCGCCGAGGAGGAGCGAGTACTCCTTCTTGATGTGCTGGATGATCGCGTTGTCCAGCTCGTCGCCGGCGACACGGATGGACTGTGCCGTGACGATTCCGCCGAGCGAGATGACGGCGACCTCGGTGGTGCCGCCGCCGATGTCCACCACCATGTTGCCCGTGGCCTCGTGGACGGGGAGGCCGGAGCCGATGGCCGCGGCCATGGGCTCCTCGATGATGTGCACCTGGCGGGCACCGGCCTGCGAAGAGGCCTCGATGACCGCGCGGCGCTCTACGCCGGTGATGCCGGAGGGCACGCAGACCACGACTCGGGGCCGGGCGAGGTAGCGCCGCTTGTGGATCTTCAGGATGAAGTAGCGGAGCATGCGCTCGGTGATCTCGAAGTCGGCGATCACACCGTCCTTGAGCGGACGGACCGCCACGATGTTGCCAGGGGTGCGGCCGATCATTTTCTTGGCTTCGGCGCCCACCGCGAGGATGCCACCGGTGTTGGTGTTGATCGCGACCACGGACGGCTCGTTGAGTACGATCCCGCGGCCCCTGACGTACACCAGCGTGTTGGCGGTCCCGAGGTCGACAGCCATGTCACGGCCGATGAACGACATTGAGTTCCCCATCAGGATTCGTCTGGCCTTCCCAAGTGGAGCGTTTGATTGCTTGTCAGGTAGGCGAGAGGGTGGACGCGGTGTGGCGTGGAGGCTCCATCGTAGTCTCGCCTGCACAGTCACGGCGCGAGGGTCTTCGCCATTGTCAGCAGATGAATCCCCGCCCCGCTAATGGGGACGTGCCGACGGAGGGTCGCGTTCCCCCAATCGGGGCGCATATGCCAAAGGAGCGGCCCGAATTCTCGGACCGCTCCAGGTCAGTGGCGCCCTATGACTGACGTCGTGTCAGAAATCGACTTCCGCCGGTCTCACGGAGCGGACAGGTGACCGCGGGTCCTAGGCGAGACCGGGGAAGAAGATCTTCAGCTCGCGCTCGGCGGACTCCTCGGAGTCGGAGGCGTGGATCAGGTTCTCGCGGACGATGACGCCGAAGTCGCCGCGGATGGAGCCGGGGGCGGCGGCGATCGGGTCGGTCGGGCCGGCGAGCTGGCGGACGCCCTCGATGACGCGCTCACCCTCGACGACCAGGGCGACGACCGGGCCGGACGACATGAACGCCACCAGCGGCTCGTAGAACGGCTTGCCCTGGTGCTCGCCGTAGTGCTGCTCCAGCGTCTCCTGGCTCAGGCTGCGCAGTTCGAGAGCGCTGATCGTCCAGCCGGCCTTGCGCTCGATACGGCCGATGATCTCGCCGATCAGGCCACGGCGGACCGCGTCGGGCTTGAGCAGGACGAGCGTGCGCTGGGTCATGGTGGCTGGACTCCTTGTACGGCCTGGATGTGCGGTGAGGGCCGAGATTACAGGGGGTTACCGGGGGCGGGTCATCTGGGTTTGGCTAGGCGCCGTAGGGGGTGGGGCTTGTGGGGCGGGTGCGGCTTTCGTCGGGGCTGGTCGCGCAGTTCCCCGCGCCCCTGGAGGCTTGCGGCTTCGCCGCTTGCCTCCATCGGGGAAATGCGACGCGAAGCGTCTGCATTTCAGGGGCGCGGGGAACTGCGCGAGCAACCCCCACCGGGCCGCAGCCGAAGCACGACCGAAACCTACGCGGCGCTCGGACCCTGCTCCGCCCAGCGGGCCTTCGCCTCGTCGATCTTGCGGCCGAAGTGGATCGACGCCCACCACAGGCCCGCGAAGCACGCCCCCAGGAAGAACATCATCGGGACGACGAAACCGCTGAGGATCAGGGCGATCTGGAGGGCCCAGCCCAGCTGGACGCCGCCCGGCCGGGTCACCATCCCGCACAGCACCACGCTGAGCAGCATCGCGACCCCGCACACCGTCCACACCGCACCGGCCGACAGGCTGTCGTCCTTCATCGCCACGAGCCCGGCGAAGCCGATGATGAAGAACTCCCCGATCAGGGTCGAGGAACACAACGTACGCACAGCGATCAGCCCTTCCCCAGCAACAGCCTGGCCTCGCCGACCGTGATCACGGATCCGGTGACGAAGACTCCCCCGCCCGCGTACTCGCCCTCTTCCTCGGCGAGCGTGATCGCGGCCTCCAGCGCGTCGTCGAGGCGCGGCTCGACCTGGACGCGGTCGTCGCCGAACACCTCCACCGCGATGGCCGCCAGTTCGTCGGCGTCCATGGCGCGGTGGCTGGAGTTCTGCGTGATCACGACCTCCGCGAAGAGCGGCTCGAAGGCCTCGAGGAGTCCTCGTACGTTCTTGTCGCCGCTGGCTCCGACGACGCCGATGAGCCGGCTGAAGTCGAAGACCTCGCTGATCGCCTCGGCGGTGACGCGGGCGCCCGCCGGGTTGTGCGCGGCGTCGAGCACGACGGTCGGCGAGCGGCGCACCACTTCGAGGCGGCCCGGCGACGTCGCCGTGGCGAACGCCTTGCGGACCGTGTCGATGTCGAGCGGCTCGACCCGCTCCGCGCCGACGCCGAAGAACGCCTCGACGGCGGCGAGCGCCACCGCCGCGTTGTGCGCCTGGTGGGCGCCGTGCAGCGGGAGGTAGATCTCCTCGTACTCGCCGCCGAGGCCGCGCAGCGTCATGAGCTGTCCGCCGACGGCGACCTGGCGCGAGACGACGCCGAACTCCAGGCCCTCGCGGGCCACCGTCGCGTTCGCCCCGACGGCCTTCTTGAGGATCACCTGCGCCGCGTCCACCGGCTGCTGCGCCATGATCACGGTGGCGTCCTGCTTGATGATCCCGGACTTCTCGCCGGCGATCTCGCCGGGCGTGGAGCCGAGCCGGTCGGTGTGGTCCAGGTCGATGGGGGTGATGACCGCGACCGAGCCGTCGATCACGTTCGTCGCGTCCCAGCTGCCACCCATGCCGACCTCGACGACCGCGACGTCCACGGGCGCGTCGGCGAAGGCGGCGTACGCCATGCCGGTGAGGACCTCGAAGAAGGAGAGCCGGTACTCCTGCTGGGAGTCGACCATCTCGACGTACGGCTTGATGTCCTCGTACGTCTCGATGAAGCGCTCGTACGAGATGGGCGCCCCGTCGAGGCTGATGCGCTCGGTGACGGACTGGACGTGCGGCGAGGTGTACCGGCCGGTGCGCAGCTCGAATGCGCCGAGGAGCGCCTCGATCATGCGGGCCGTGGACGTCTTGCCGTTCGTCCCCGTGATGTGGATCGAGGGGTACGCCTTCTGCGGCTCGCCGAGCACGTCCATCAGGGCCGCGATGCGGGCGACGGACGGCTCCAGCTTCGTCTCGCCCCAGCGCGTGGCCAGGTCGGCCTCCACCGCGTGCAGCGCCTTCTCCACCTCGGGGTCCTGCGGGCGCGCCGGGATGCCGTCGCCCTGCGGCGGGCCGCCCTGCGTGCGCAGGGTGCGGCTGCCCGCCTCGATCACCGCGAGGTCGGGGTCGCGGTCGGTCTCGGCGCCCACGATCTCCTCGAAGGCGTCGGCGGGGTCGGCGGGCTCGTGGTCGTCGCTGTCGCGCGGGGGGAGGTCACTCACGTACGCCAGTCTACGGAGCCCCACCGACAGCGGCACGGACGCCACCTGCCGAGCGGGTTCGGGACTTTCGGCCTGTCCGTTTCGGGACTTTGGTCCCGCCGGATCACAGTGTCACCCTGCAAACTTGGCGATCATGGACATAGGCATCGATCTCGGCACCGCCAACACCCTGCTCTACGTGCGCGGTCAGGGCATCGTGCTCAACGAACCCTCGGTCGTCGCCGTCAGAGAGGGCGGGCGCGGCGGTGTGCTCGCCGTGGGCACCGAGGCGAAGGAGACCATCGGGCGCACCCCGGGGTCGATCACCGCGATCCGGCCGCTGCGCGACGGCGTGATCAGCGACTACGAAGCGGCCGAGGAGCTGATCCGGCACTTCGTCCGCAAGGTGGTGCCGGGGCGGCGTCCCCGTACGCGCATGGTGGTGTGCGTGCCCAGCGGCGTCACGCCCGTCGAGCGGCGGGCCATCGTGCACGCGGCGCAGCGGTCGGGGGCGAAGGCCGTGCATCTGATCGAGGAGCCGATGGCGGCGGCGATCGGGGCGGGGCTTCCGGTAGCGGAGCCGCGCGGGTCGATGGTCGTCGACATCGGCGGCGGCACGAGCGAGGTGGCCGTGATCTCGCTGGGCGGCGTCGTCACGTCGCAGTCGCTGCGGGTGGGCGGCGACCGGCTCGACGAGGCGATCACCGACTTCGTACGCAAGGAGCACGGGCTGCTCATCGGGGAGCGGACGGCCGAGGACATCAAGATCGCGATCGGTTCCGCGTGGCCCGTGCCCGGCGAGGAGGCGTTCGAGATGCGGGCGTTCACCGTGCGCGGGCGGGAGAAGGTCGCGGGGCTGCCGAAGACGGTGGAGCTGACGGTGCGCGAGGTGCGCTCCGCGCTCGACGAGCCGGTGGAGGCGATCATCTCGGCGGTGCGGGCGACGCTGGAGGAGTGTCCTCCGGAGCTGTCCGGTGACGTGATGGAGCACGGGATCGTGCTGACCGGCGGGGGTGCGCTGCTGCCGGGCCTCGATCTGCGGATCGCGTCCGCGACGGGGATCCCGGTGTTCGTGGCGGACGATCCGCTGGACAGCGTCGCGCTGGGGTGCGGGAAGTGCGTGGACGACTTCGACGGGCTCGAGCGGATGCTGAGCGCGGCCGCTTAAGCCCCTGCGGCGATTGAGCAGCGGGGTCCGGGGCGGAGCCCGGGCCGTTGCCGGTCGGGCTTCGTCAGCGAGCGCAGCGTCGTCGTGGTTGCTCGCGCAGTTCCCCGCGCCCCTTCAGGCCGCGCCCACGCGGCGGAGCCGCATATCGATACAGCCCCGCGCCCCTTCAGGGCACTGACCTCGCCGGGATCTCGGCGGTCACCGCGTACACCCCGTCCCGCTCGCCGCAGGCGAACGTGCCGCCCATCGCGTGGACCCGTTCCGCCATCCCCGCCGTGCCGGTGCCCGCCGAGACCGGGGCCGTGGCGGGGAGCGCGGCCGGGGCCGGGTTGGTGACCGTCACGCGCAGGCGTTCGGGGGTCAGCGTCACCGTCACGTCGACGGGGAGGCCGGGCGCGTGCTTGGCCGCGTTCGTGAGGCACTCCTGCACGACCCGGTAGACCGCAGCCTGGCGCAGCGGCGACTGATGGTGGGCGGCGGCGGCGACGTGCAGGCTCACCGCGTTGCCCGCGGTGCCGGTCTCGCGGGCGAGGCGGGGCAGGGCTTCGAGGCCGGGGGTGGGCGCGCCGCCGCCCCTGCCCCGGCGTACGACGATCTCGTTCAGGAGGAGGTGCGCGCGCCGCGCCGTCTCGGACAGTTCGTCGAAGTCCTGTTCCCAGGGCTCGCCGCGGGCCCTGCGCGACAGCACCTCCGCGCGCACGGCGAGCAGGGTCAGCTCGCGCCCCACGAAGTCGTGCACGTCCCCCGCGACACTGGTCCGCTCCCCCTGCACGGCCTGGAGGAGCGCGGTCTCGGCGCGCTCCTGCTCCAGGGCGAGGACGAGGTCGCGCCGGTTCGCGGCGATGCCGACGCCTGTCGCGAGCACCCCGATCGGCACGACGAGCGCCAGGAACTGGCTGACCGTCTCCCCGCGGTGGGCGGGCCAGTTCGGCAGCGCGTACGACACACAGGCCACGACGAGATAGCCGCAGCAGGCCAGGATGCCCGCGGCCCTGCCCCGGTAGCGGGCGACGGAGTACAGGGCGAACTGGATCAGTGTCACCTCGTGCAGCCAGCCGAGGAAGAGCAGTGCGACGGCGTACGGGAGCCAGGGCCCCCACGGCACCCTGCGGCGAAGGAGCAGGGTCGCGGCGCCGAGCGCGAGGGCGACGGTGGCGGTCGCGCCGCTGAGCGCGTTGTCGGCGCGGGCGAGGCCCGGGATGTCCAGGCTCATCAGGGCGAAGCAGCCGCCGGCGGTGAGCAGGTCGACGGCGTGCGGGGTGCCCCGCCAGCGCTCCAGGCGCGGCCACTGCCGCCCCAGACGACGTCCCGCGGCCGTCGCCCGGCGCAGCGCGGAGGTGGCGGCCCGGTCGTGCATGGTCCCCATCATCCAAGGTCCGCGGCGGTGCCGCAGCGCCGCGGCCGGGCCCGCCCCGCGCTGCCCGCCGCCAACGTCGCACCCTGTGCGGACAGTTCGCGCCGGCGCGTCCATCCGCCGTAAACCGTTCCGTCCTGCGGCGCGGTGACCGCCCGGCTCCGGCGCCCTGGGGGTCCAATCTGACCATGTGGTACGCACATCAACCCGCCCGCAGGACACGGCAGATCATCGGTGACGGCGCGGCCCTCCTGTGGACCGCGGGGTGGGCCGTGACCGCGGCCGTCGCGCACCGGCTCTTCACCGCGGCGGCCCCGCACCCCCAGCCCCGCCTCCCCCTGCTCGGCCCCCGGATGAACGGCACCCTGCACGATGTCGCCCGGGCCGGTGACCGGCTCGCCGACGCCGCCCCCGCGGGCGCGGGCCCCGCGCAGCTGCTCGCGCTGGTCGCCGCAGGCGCCCTGTTCGCCGTACCGGTGGGGCTGCTGCTCGTGCTGTGGCTGCCGCGCCGGCTGCGCTGGGTGCGGCAGGCCGCCGCCGCCCGGGACCTCGCGGCCACCGAGGACGGCCGCGAACTGCTCGCGCTGCGCGCCCTGCTCCGTCCCCTCGACGAGGTAGGCCGCACCGCCGACGCGCTTCCCGACAGCACCCCGGGCAGCCTCGCCGAGGGCTGGCGCGAGGGCGACCCGGCGACCCTGGACGCGCTGGCCGCGGCGGAACTCGTACGGCTCGGGCTGCGCGCGGCGTGACGTACCGCGGGCCCGGGGAGCGGGCGCTGCCGATGCTGCTGGTGGCGATGCCGGCCGTCTCCCAGCAGTGGGCGCTCGACGAACTCCGGGACCCCCGGTTCACCTACCACCTGGCGTCGACCGGCCGGGAGGCGCTGCGCGATCTGTACCGGTACCGGCCGGACCTGCTGGTCCTGGGGATGTACCTGCGCGACCCCGGGCCCTGGGACGTGCTGCGCCGGGTGCGGGAGATGACCGAGGACCTGCGCGTCATGGTGATCGACCGCGACTACCGGGAGGCGGTCGCGGTGCGCGCCCTGGCGAGCGGGGCCGACGACTATCTGTGGGCCACCATGTCGCGGCCCTTCGGCAAGGCGCAGGTGCTCGCCCGCCTGCGCCGCGCCCGCCCCGTGGCCCCCGCCGCCCAGCTGATCGAGGACGGCCGCCTCAGCCTGGACGTCGTCACCCACGAGGCCTCGGTCGCCGGCACGTTCCTGCCGCTGACCCCGCTGGAGTTCGACGTCCTGGAGATCCTGGCCCGCAACCCCGGCCAGGTGCTCACCCCGGTCCAGCTCCTGGACCGGGTCTGGAAGAACCCGGCCGAGGGCAGCCCCGCCAAGGTCCGCTACGTCGTGCTGCGCCTGCGCCGCGCCTTCGAGAAGGCCACAGGATCCCCCGCCCCCATCGAGACGGTGCGCGGCGTCGGCTACCGCTACCGGCCGCCGCAGCAGCAATGACGTAGGACCCGGGTCCAACGACCCGAACCGCTCCTGACCTTCCGCCTGCCACATTCGTGCAACATTGAACCAACACGGCTGCCACACCACCGGCCCACAGTCGACGGCGTCGTACGGATTCCTCGTACGGCACGGACGACTGAGCAAGGGACGGCTCGGCAATGGCACTGGTCGCGGTGATCCCCGCACACGACGAACAGGACCGCATCGGCATCGCGCTCGCCGGACTGCGACAGCAGACCGTGCGGCCCGACCGGACCGTGGTCGTCGCCGACAACTGCACCGACGCGACCGAGGAGTTGGCGCGCGCGGCCGGCGCCGAGGTCTTCGTCACCGAGAGCAACCGGCACAAGAAGGCCGGCGCCCTCAACCAGGCCCTCGCCACCCTGCTTCCCGCGCTCGCCGACGACGACGCGGTCCTGGTCACCGACGCCGACTGCTCGCTCGACCCGGAGTTCCTCGCGGTCGCCCTCGACCACGTCGCCCTCGGCTACGGCGGCGTCGGCGGGGTCTTCCGCGGCGACGAGGGCGGTGGCTTCGTCGGCCACCTCCAGCGCAACGAGTTCGCCCGCTACGCCCGCGACGTCGCCCGCCTCGACGGCAAGTGCCTCGTCCTGACGGGCACCGCCGCCGTCTTCCCGGTCCGCGTCCTGCGCGAGATATCCGCCGCGCGGCTCGCGGCGACCCTGCCCACGGGCGACGGCGCGGGCGGCGTCTACGACACCACGGTCCTCACCGAGGACAACGAACTCACCTTCGCAGTCAAGCACTTGGGGTACGACGTCATCTCCCCGGCCGCGTGCACCCTGGTCACCGAGGTCATGCCGACCTGGCGCGCCCTGTGGCGCCAGCGGCTGCGCTGGAAGCGCGGCGCCGTCGAGAACTGCTTCCAGTACGGCCTGACCCGCGTCACCTGGCGCTACTGGGGCCGCCAACTCCTCACGTTCCTGGGCGTGTTGGTGACCTTCGTCTACCTGTCCACCCTCGTGTGGGCGCTCAGCACCGGCGGACTGCACATGCAGCTCTTCTGGCTGGCGATCACCGGCGTCTTCGTCGTCGAACGCGTCGTGACCGTACGGCTGCGCGGCTGGCGCCAGATGCTCGTCGCGGCCTCGATGTACGAGCTGGTCCTCGACTTCTTCCTCCAGGCCTGCCACGGCAAGGCGTACGCGGACGCGCTGCTGCGCCGCAAGAAGGCCTGGTAACTCCCCCACTTCCTCTTGCCTCTTGGAGCTCTCATGTACGACAACGTCTCCTCCGCCGCGGCCGCGGGCACCGTCGCCTCGGGCGGCACCCTCGCCGCGACCGGCGCCCAGGTGATGTGGCTGTTCCTCGCCGCGTTCGCGCTGATCGCGGTCGGTACGGCGATAGCCCGCATCGTGCCGCGCGGAAAGAAGTAGCGGCCGCACGCCAAGGCCCCCGGAACCGTGCGGTTCCGGGGGCCTTCGCCGTTCAGTGCCGTACGGGCGTCACGCCTGCGGCAGTCGCTCCAGCTGCGCCTGGATACGGGCGATGTCCTCGTCCGCCTTGGCCAGGCGCGCCCGGATGCCCTCGACGACCTTCTCGGGGGCCTTGCCGAGGAACTTCTCGTTGCCCAGCTTGCCCTCGGCCTGCGCCTTGTCCTTCTCGGCGGCGGCGAGGTCCTTGGCGAGGCGCTTGCGCTCGGCCGCCACGTCGATCGCGCCGGACAGGTCGAGCGCCACCTCGGCGCCGGCCACCGGCAGGGTGGCGGTGGCCGCGAAGCCCTCGCCCTCCTCCTGGAGCTTCAGGAGCTGACGGATCGCCGGCTCGTGCGGGGCGAGCGCGGTGCCCGCCAGGGTCAGGCGGGCCGGGACGCGCTGGCCCGGCTTCAGACCCTGCTCGCCCTTGAAGCGGCGGACCTCGGTGACGACCTGCTGGACCGTCTCGATCTCCCGCTCGGCGGCCTCGTCGCGGAAGCCGGAGTCCTTCGGCCAGTCGGTGACGACGATCGACTCGCCGCCGGTCAGCGTCGTCCACAGCGTCTCCGTGACGAACGGGACGACCGGGTGGAGCAGACGCAGCGTCACGTCGAGGACCTCGCCGAGGACACGGCCCGAGACCTTGGCCGGCTCGCCGCCCGCCATGAACGTCGTCTTCGACAGCTCGACGTACCAGTCGAAGACCTCGTCCCACGCGAAGTGGTAGAGGGAGTCGCTGAGCTTGGCGAACTGGTAGTCGTCGTAGAAGGCGTCGACCTCGGCGACCGTCTTGTTGAGCCGCGACAGGATCCAGCGGTCCGTCGCCGTCATCTCGGACGGGTCGGGCAGCGGGCCCTCGATCGTCGCGCCGTTCATCAGCGCGAAGCGGGTCGCGTTCCAGATCTTGTTCGCGAAGTTGCGCGACGCCTGGACCCAGTCCACGCCGATCGGCACGTCCGCGCCCGGGTTGGCGCCGCGGGCCAGCGTGAACCGGACGGCGTCCGAGCCGTACTCGTCCATCCAGTCGAGGGGGTCGACCGCGTTCGGGTTCGACTTCGACATCTTCTTGCCGAACTCGTCGCGCACCAGACCGGTCAGGGCGACCGTCTTGAACGGGATCTGCCCGTCCATCGAGTAGAGGCCGAACATCATCATCCGGGCGACCCAGAAGAAGATGATGTCGTGCCCGGTCAGGAGCACATCGGTCGGATAGAACTTCGCGAGGTCCTCGGTCTCCTCCGGCCAGCCCAGCGTGGAGAACGGCCACAGACCGGACGAGAACCAGGTGTCGAGGACGTCCTCGTCCTGCGTCCAGCCCTCGGCCTCGGTGCCCGGCGGCTGCTCGTCGGGACCGACGCAGACGACCTGGCCCTCGGGGCCGTACCAGACGGGGATGCGGTGGCCCCACCACAACTGCCGGGAGATGTTCCAGTCGTTGAGGTTGTCGACCCAGTCGAAGTACCGCTTCTCCATCTCCTTGGGGTGCAGGGTGACCCGCCCGTCGCGGACCGCGTCACCGGCGGCCTTGGCGAGCGTCTCGACCTTGACCCACCACTGGAGCGAGAGGCGCGGCTCGATGGTGGTCTTGCAGCGCGAGCAGTGACCGACGCTGTGCACGTACGGGCGCTTCTCGGCGACGATCCGGCCCTGCTCGCGCATCGCGGCGACGATCGCCGAGCGCGCCTCGAACCGGTCGAGGCCCTCGAACGGTCCGGACACGGTGATGACCGCCCGCTCGTCCATGACGGTCAGGGTCTCGAGGTTGTGGCGCTGCCCGATCGCGAAGTCGTTCGGGTCGTGCGCGGGCGTGACCTTCACGGCGCCGGTCCCGAACTCGGGGTCGACATGCGTGTCGGCGACGACCGGGATCGTCCGGTCGGTCAGCGGCAGCTTGATGCGCTTGCCGATGAGGTGCGCGTACCGCTCGTCGTCCGGGTGGACGGCGACGGCGGTGTCACCGAGCATCGTCTCGACGCGGGTCGTGGCGACGACGACGGTGTCGTCGCCCTCGCCATACTTCAGCGAGACCAGCTCGCCGTCGTCGTCCTGGTAGTCGACCTCGATGTCCGAGATGGCCGTCAGACAGCGCGGGCACCAGTTGATGATGCGCTCGGCGCGGTAGATCAGACCGTCGTCGAACAGGTCCTTGAAGATCTTCTGAACGGCGCGGGACAGGCCCTCGTCCATGGTGAACCGCTCGCGCGACCAGTCGAGACCGGCGCCAAGTCGCTTGAGCTGCCCGAGGATCCGGCCGCCGTACTCGTTCTTCCACTGCCAGGTCTTCTCGACGAAGGCCTCGCGGCCGATGTCGTGCCGCGACTTGCCCTCCTCGGCGAGCTGCTGCTCGACCTTGTTCTGCGTCGCGATACCGGCGTGGTCCATGCCCGGCAGCCAGAGCGTCTCGTATCCCTGCATGCGCTTGCGGCGCGTCAGGGCGTCCATGAGCGTGACCTGGTACGCGTGGCCCAGGTGGAGCGCGCCCGTGACGTTCGGCGGCGGGATGACGATCGTGTACGGCTCCTTGTCGCTCTTGGCGTCAGCCGTGAAATAGCCCCGGTCCACCCAGCGCGCATACAGCGTCCCCTCTACCTCGGCCGGCGCGTACTGGGTCGGCAGTTCGGAGGTGGGCGCTGGGTTCTGCTGCTGAGAGTTCTCGGTCACGGGCCCAGTTTAGAGGGGTCACAAGCCTGTACTGAAACCGAATCCGGTGGCCCGGACCGCACGTGCGTACGTCAGGATGTCGGAAGCACATAAACCTCGGGAGGGAACCCCAGTAATGAGCCACAACCAGCCGGGCCCGTACGGAGGCCAGCAGCCCCAGCAGCCCGGGCCTTACGGCCAGCAGCCGCAGCAGGGCCCCTACGGCCAGCAGCCCCAGGCTCCGCAGCCCGGCTACGGGTACCCGCAGCAGGCCCCGCAGGGCGTCCCGCCGCAGCAGCCGGGCGCCTACCCGGGCCAGCAGCCGGGCGGCTACAGCCAGCCCCAGCAGCCCGGCCCCTACGGCCAGCAGCCGCAGCAGGCCCCGTACGGCCAGTACCCGCCGGCGCCTCCGGCGGGCGGCGGCAAGAAGAAGACCGGCATCATCATCGCGGCGGTCGCGGTCGTGGCGGCGATCGGCGTGGGCGCGTACTTCATGTTCGGCGGGGGCGGCAGCGCGTCGGTGGCGGACGACGGCGCGCACAAGCTGACGACGCCGGCGACGGTTCTCGGTGAGTACAAGAAGGACACCAAGGACAACGACGGCTTCGACGAGCAGGACATGAAGGACGCCGAGAAGGACGGCCTGAAGAACGGCAAGCCGGTCTCCGCGTCCTACCAGGCCGGGGACAAGTCCAACCCGCTGGCCGGCAAGATGCTCCAGTTCCAGGGCGCCTACGGCGAGATCGACGACCCGGAGAAGCTCGTCGACGGCATGTTCGAAAAGGGCGCGCTGGAGATGGCCAAGGACAGCGGCGACGACGGCAAGGTCACCTTCGTCGGTGACCCCACCGACTACAGCACCGACGACGTCGTCCTGAAGTGCCAGGACGTCAAGATCGAGAACACCGGTTCCTCGGCCGGCACCAGCGGTGCCCCCAAGGTGATGCACATGCCGGTCTGCATCTGGAGCGACCACAGCACCATGGCCATGGTCATGTCCGCCGAGATCACGGACATGATGGCCGGCAAGACCCCGGACCTGAAGGCGGCCTCCGACATCGCCGCCAAGCTCCGCAAGGAGATCCGCGTCCCCGCATGACGGACGCCCGGACATGACGAGGGGCCCCGGTCGGACATCCGACCGGGGCCCCTCTGCGTCAACTGCCGTACGGCTACGCGGACTTCTGCTCGCCGCTGCCCGTACCCCGCACGTCGCGCGGAATCAGCGTCGGGTTCACGTTCGAGTGAACGGCCTCTGCCGTGATGACGACGCGGGCGACGTCCTTGCGGGACGGGACCTCGTACATCACCGACTGGAGGACTTCCTCCATGATGGCGCGCAGGCCGCGCGCGCCGGTGCGGCGCAGGATCGCCTGGTCGGCGATGGCCTCCAGGGCCTCGCGCTCGAAGTCCAGCTCCACGCCGTCGAGTTCGAAGAGGCGCTGGTACTGCTTGACCAGTGCGTTGCGCGGCTCGACGAGGATCTGGAGCAGAGCCTCACGGTCCAGGTTGTGCACGGACGTGATGACGGGGAGACGGCCGATGAACTCCGGGATCATCCCGAACTTCACCAGGTCCTCCGGCATGACCTCCTGGAACTGGTCCTTCTCCTCCAGCTCGCGCTTGGAGTGGATCGTCGCGCCGAAGCCGATGCCCTTGGCGCCGGCCCGCGACTCGATGATCTTCTCCAGACCGGCGAAGGCGCCGCCCACGATGAACAGCACGTTCGTCGTGTCGATCTGGATGAACTCCTGGTGCGGGTGCTTGCGTCCGCCCTGCGGCGGCACGGAGGCGGTGGTGCCCTCCAGGATCTTGAGCAGCGCCTGCTGGACGCCCTCGCCACTCACGTCACGCGTGATCGACGGGTTCTCCGACTTGCGGGCCACCTTGTCGATCTCGTCGATGTAGATGATCCCGGTCTCGGCCTTCTTGACGTCGTAGTCGGCCGCCTGGATCAGCTTCAGGAGGATGTTCTCGACGTCCTCGCCGACGTAGCCCGCCTCGGTGAGCGCCGTGGCGTCGGCGATCGCGAACGGCACGTTCAGCATCCGCGCCAGCGTCTGGGCCAGCAGCGTCTTGCCCGAGCCCGTGGGGCCCAGCAGCAGGATGTTGGACTTCGCGAGTTCGATCGCGTCCTCGCGGCTCGCCGCTCCGCCGTTCTCACCGGCCTGGACGCGCTTGTAGTGGTTGTAGACCGCGACCGAGAGCGCCTTCTTGGCGGCTTCCTGGCCTACGACGTAACCCTCGAGGAATTCGTAGATCTCGCGCGGCTTCGGGAGCTCCTCCCACCGCACTTCGCTCGTCTCGGCGAGCTCTTCCTCGATGATCTCGTTGCAGAGGTCGATGCACTCGTCGCAGATGTATACGCCGGGACCTGCGATGAGCTTCTTGACCTGCTTCTGGCTCTTGCCACAGAACGAGCACTTGAGCAGATCGCCGCCGTCACCGATGCGTGCCACGAGGTGCTTCCCCTTCGCCTGGGAGACGCCACGTTCAGCGGCTCCTGGTGCCTGTATCCGACGGTACCTTGCCGGGCCCCCCGTTCGGGCCCCCCTTGGCACGGTTCACTTTGACGTGAACCGCGCCAGGGGATGGCAGACGATACAGCCCGCGCTTACGCGATCGCCTCGTTGTTCATCTTGCGCGTCGAGATGATCTGGTCGACCAGGCCGTACGCCAGGGCGTCCTCGGCCGTGAGGATCTTGTCGCGCTCGATGTCGTCGCGGATCTTCTCGATCGGCGTCGTCGAGTGCTTGGCCAGCATCTCTTCCAGCTGCGTACGCATCCGGAGGATCTCGTTGGCCGCGATCTCCAGGTCGGAGAGCTGCTCACGGCCGGTGCCGCCGGAGGGCTGGTGGATCAGCACGCGGGCGTTCGGCAGCGCCATGCGCTTGCCCGGGGTGCCGGCGGCGAGCAGGACGGCGGCCGCGGAGGACGCCTGACCCATGCAGACCGTCTGGATGTCCGGCTTCACGAACTGCATCGTGTCGTAGATGGCCGTGAGGGCCGTGAACGAGCCGCCGGGGCTGTTGATGTAGATGGAGATGTCGCGGTCCGGGTCCATCGACTCCAGGCACAGCAGCTGCGCCATGACGTCGTTGGCGGACGCGTCGTCGATCTGCACGCCGAGGAAGATCACGCGCTCCTCGAAGAGCTTCGCGTACGGGTCGTACTCGCGCACGCCCTGCGAGGTGCGCTCGACGAAGCGCGGGATCACGTAGCGGTTGTCGACCTGCGGACCCTGGTACAGGCCGCTGCCGGGGATGTTGTTCATGGTCGGTGTTCCGTCCTGGTGAGGGTGGGCTGGGTGGCTGTGCCGGGGGGTGATCGCGATGATCAGGCCCCGGTACCGCCGCCGCCCGGAACGCCCGTAGCGGCAGTGATGATCTCGTCGATGAGGCCGTACTCCTTGGCCTCCTCGGCCGTGTACCAGCGGTCGCGGTCACCGTCACGGATGATCGTCTCGATGGTCTGGCCGGAGTGCTCGGCCGTGATCCTCGCCATGCGGTGCTTGGTACGAAGCAGGTACTCGGCCTGGATCTTGACGTCCGAGGCGGTACCGCCGATGCCGGCGGAGCCCTGGTGCATCAGGATGTCGGTGTTCGGGAGCGCGAAGCGCTTGCCCGCGGTGCCACCGGTCAGCAGGAACTGGCCCATCGAGGCGGCCATGCCCATGCCGATGGTGACGACGTCGTTCGGGATGTACTGCATGGTGTCGTAGATCGCCATGCCGGCCGTCACCGAGCCACCGGGGCTGTTGATGTAGAGGAAGATGTCCTTGTCCGGGTCGGCGGCAAGGAGCAGCATCTGCGCGGTGATCTTGTTGGCGATGTCGTCGTCGACCTGCTGGCCGAGGAAGATGATCCGCTCGCCGAGCAGCCGGTTGTAGACATGGTCGCCGAGGCCACCGCCGATGGACGGCTCTCCGGCGGCGGAAGGCATCTGAATCGTCACGTATCCACCTGCTCGTCTCTGACGGCTACGCGCCGTCTCGCGTCTCTAACTGAGGCCGGGCCCCTCACTCGGGGACTCCCCTGCCCTCGTATTCATGGACCCTAACGCGCGGGTCCCTCCGGGGAATCCCGCGAAGGGAACTGTTCGCTGTGAGCGCAGGTGGGGGTCGGCCCCGGGCAGGGGCGCGACAGGCCCCCGGGACGGTGTCCCGGGGGCCTGTCGCGTGACTACAGGGAGGCTCAGGCCTCCTTGGTCTCCTCGGCCTCGGCCTCGGTGGACTCGGTGGCGGCCTCGACGGTCTCCGCCGACTCCTCCTCGTCGTCCTCGAGGTCGACGATCTCGCCGTTGGTGTCCTTGACCGTGGCGGCCTCGACGACCACCGCGAGGGCCTTTCCGCGGGCGACCTCGCCGACGAGCATCGGCACCTGGCCACCCTCGACGACGGCCTGGGCGAACTGGTCGGGGGACATGCCGGAGGAGGCGGCGCGACGCATGAGGTGCTCGGTGAGCTCCTCCTGGTTCACGTTCAGCTTCTCCTTGTTGACGAGCTCGTCCAGGACGAACTGCGTCTTGATGCCCTTGACGGCCTGCTCGCGCGTCTCGGCGTCGAACTCCTCGACCGTCTTGCCCTGGATCTCGAGGTACTTCTCGATGTCCAGGCCCATCTGGCCGAGCTGGTGGTGCTCCAGGTTGTGCTTGCGGGTGTTGACCTCGTCCTCGAGGAGCTTCTCGGGGACGGGGACCTCGACGAGCTCCAGGAGCTTCTCGAGGACGCGCTCCTGGGCCTGCGTGGCCTGGTCGTACTGCTTCATGTTCTCGAGGCGCTTGCGGCTGTCGGCCTTCAGCTCGTCGAGGGTGTCGAACTCGGAGGCGAGCTGGGCGAACTCGTCGTCCAGGGCCGGGAGTTCACGGGCGGCGACCTGGGTGACCTTGACGGTGACCTCGGCGTCCTTGCCCTCGGCGCTGCCGCCCTTGAGCTGGGAGGTGAAGGTGGCCTCGCCACCGGCCTCCAGGCCCTTCACGGCGTCGTCGATGCCGTCGAGCAGCTCGCCCGAGCCGATGGTGTAGGAGACGCCGGACGCGACGCCGTCCTCGAGGACCTCGCCCTCGACCTTGGCCTCGAGGTCGATCGTCACGACGTCGCCGTCCTCGGCGGCGCGCTCGACCGGGGAGGTCGAGGCGAAGCGGTCGCGCAGCTGCTCGACCGACTTCTCGACGTCCTCGTCGGTGACCTCGACCGCGTCGACCTCGACCTCGATGCCGGAGTAGTCCGGGATCTCGATCGCCGGGCGGACGTCGACCTCGGCGGTGAAGTTCAGCGTCTCGCCGTCCTTCAGCTCCGTGATGTCGACCTCGGGCTGGCCCAGGACGTTCAGCTCGGCCTCGTTGACGGCCTCGGTGTAGAACTTCGGAAGCGCGTCGTTGACGGCCTCTTCGAGGACCGCACCGCGGCCGAACCGCTGGTCGATGACTCGGGCCGGGATCTTGCCCTTGCGGAAGCCCTTCACCGTGACCTGCTGGTTGATCTTCTTGTACGCCGCGTCGAGGCTGTCCTTGAGCTCCTCGAAGGGCACCTCGATGCTGAGCCGAACCCGGGTCGGGTTCAGGGTCTCCACGGCGCTCTTCACGGTTCGGTCTCCTTGGGGGCTGACTTCTTGGGTTCTGCCCGGCTTAGAGACACACGGGCATGCAGCTTGCATAGTAACGGCACGCCGCAGCGCACCCACAATGCGATCTTGATTCCCGGTTCGGTGAGGATGCCCGGATGCGGTCGGCGGCCGTGTGCCGCGGCGACAACGCTGGTCGGGGTGGCGGGATTTGAACCCACGGCCTTCCGCTCCCAAAGCGGACGCGCTACCAAGCTGCGCCACACCCCGTCGGTGCGACACGTAGGGTACATGCCCGCAGGCAGTGCGGCGCCCGCATTGCGGGGCCCTCGACGGGGGCCGGCAATGGGGTGTGCGGACGGGGGCCTGGACCCGCTACGATGCCTGCGTGCCGTGGTCACCGACCTGCGGCGCGCTCCGTGCGGGCGTAGCTCAATGGTAGAGCCCTAGTCTTCCAAACTAGCTACGCGGGTTCGATTCCCGTCGCCCGCTCTTCAGAACAAGGCCTCCGGGCCGGTTCCGCTCGCCGCGGACCGGGCCGGGGGCTTTTTCGTGTCCCCCGGCCTGGGTCTCAGAATTTGATCGCGCTGATGCTGTCCGCGACGGAGTTGAGGAAGTTGTTGATCGCAGGCGCCATTCCGGTCGAGGCCAGGAAGAAGCCGAAGAGGACCGCCACCACGGCAGGTCCCGCCTTGATCGAGCCGCCGCGCATCAGCACCACGAGGACGAT
Source organism: Streptomyces sp. NPDC052225 (assembly GCF_040679615.1). Taxonomy (NCBI): domain Bacteria; kingdom Bacillati; phylum Actinomycetota; class Actinomycetes; order Kitasatosporales; family Streptomycetaceae; genus Streptomyces; species Streptomyces sp. NPDC052225. The sequence continues at coordinate 173,936 of NZ_JBFAVD010000011.1, forward strand.
CGCCAACAACAGCACCACTGACAGCGAAATGGCCACACTGATCACACCCTAGGTCGGTCCGCTCTCCCGGCCCGGGGGGCACAGCCCCGCACACCCCCCGCCAGAACCATCGTGCCACCAACACGGCCTCCGTATGCGGTCGGTGACGCATCGTCGGCCACGCGCGCGTGGGGGCGCGAGGCCCGCGCGCCCTTGGGGCGCATGAGCCGCGCACGTCGGCGGGGGCGCGGGGGCGCCCGGGGAGGCGCGGAATTCGGCTTGATCGTTTCTATTGGCGCACATGCGGCCCACACGTGCCCCTCGCATGGTCCGCGCACGCCGCTCGCGGTTTTCCCGCACTTTCTCCTTGAGTACGACACAGCGAATTCACGGGAATTCGGCGGCTCATTAATGCCGCCCGCCGATTCCGGCCTATCGGGCATATCGACGTAGTCAGTCGCGGGCGTTATGCGCCGTTTAAGAGGGATTAGAGGTGCGATAACGGACAGATCGGCAATGAGGGGCCGTCGTACGACTCTCTTTCGGCTCCATGTCGACTTTGCCGAATCCTGGGTACCCGGGGTCGATAAGGAGGAATCGAGTTGAGGGTTTTACGGAATCCCGCGGGCACCGCTAGGGTGCCTCAGATGTTCGACACTGCCTTGATCCCCACCGGCGCAGTGCGGTCCCCGGTCGTCCCCCCTCGTTCCTGGTGGGAGGGCCTGTGACCAACTCGCTGTACCCGCACGGCTCGCACCGCAGCCCGCTGCCCCCGGCCGCGCGGCCCGCGAGCCCAGTCCCCCCGCCCCCTGCCCCCGCTTCCACCACCGCTCCCGCGCCGGCCCCCGCTCAGGCCGCCGCCCCCAAGCCCAGGCAGCGGGACGCGTTCTTCGACAACGCCAAGTACCTGGCCATCGTCTTCGTCGCGATGGGCCACTGCTGGGAGCCGCTGACCGACGGCAGCCGTACCGCCGAAGCGCTGTACATGACCGTCTACACGTTCCACATGCCGGCGTTCATCCTGATCTCCGGCTACTTCTCGCGCAGCTTCGACATGCGGCCCGACCGGCTGCGCAGGCTGATCACCGGTGTCGCGGTGCCGTACGTGCTGTTCGAGATCGCGTACACCCTCTTCAAGCGGACCGCGGGGGACGACCCCTCGTACCCGATCAGCCTGCTCGACCCCTGGTACCTGACGTGGTTCCTGGTCGCGCTGTTCGTGTGGCGGCTGACCACGCCGCTGTGGAAGATCATCCGCTGGCCGATCCCGGTGGCGGTCGCCGTCGCCGTGCTCGCCTCGGTCTCCCCCGAACTCGGGGACGACCTGGACCTCCAGCGCGTCCTTCAGTTCCTGCCCTTCTTCGTGCTCGGCCTGTTCATGAAGCCGGAGCACTTCCAGCTGGTGCGGCGGCGCGAGGTGCGGATCCTGTCCGTGCCGATCGTGCTCGGCGCGCTCGCCCTCGCGTACTGGGCCGGGCCCCGGATGACGTCCGCCTGGTTCTACCACCGGGACAGCGCGCAGGAGCTGGGCGCCCCGTGGTGGGCCGGTGTCGTGATGACCCTTGCGCTGTTCGGCTGCTCGATCGTGCTCACCGCGTGCTTCTTCGCGTGGGTGCCGCGGCGCAAGATGTGGTTCACGGTGCTCGGCGCCGGGACCCTGTACGGGTACCTGCTGCACGGGTTCCTGGCGAAGGGCTCGCGCTTCTGGAACTGGTTCGACGCGGACTGGGTCCACACGCCGGCCGGTCAGATCGCCGTCACCGTGGTCGCCGCGGCCGTCGTCACGGTGCTGTGCACACCGCCGGTCCAGCGGATCTTCCGGTTCGCCATGGAGCCGAAGATGGAGTGGGCGTTCAAGAAGGACCCCGCCGAGGTGGCGCGGGCCCGGGCCCGCGCCTAGTCCTCAGTCGGTGAGTCTTTGAGGCCCAGGAGGGCGCGCATCGTCGCGTACTTCCGGGTCAGGCGGGCCCGGGTCGGTTCGTCCAGGACCGCGAGGCGGGCCGGGTCCGCGTTGTGTGCGAGGTCCGACTCCTTCACCAGGCGGGCCCCCGGGGTGGCGAGAATGCGCTGCGCGTACGCCTCCGGGGGCTCGCCCTTGTGTTTGGTGAGGGCCAGGACGATCGCCTTGGTCTGCTCCGGGAGTGCGGCTTCGGACAGCCAGGCGGGGGTGAGGGCGTCGTCCTCGATGGCGTCGTGGAGCCAGGCCGCGGCGATCTGCTCCGCGGTTCCGCCGCGCCTTCGTACTCCGTGGGCCACGGCTTCCAGGTGTTCTGCGTAGGGGCGGCCGGCCTTGTCGGTCTGGGTCGCGTGGGCTCGGCGGGCCAGGGCTTCTACCTCGGGCAGGGTCAGCATGGCGTTGACCTTAGGGGTGTAGAGCCGCCTGGGCGTCTGCCGTGTGCGGTTGCACGGCGGGTGCCGCTTTCGTCGTGGTTGCTCGCGCAGTTCCCCGCGCCCCTTAAGGGGCTGTCCTCAAGGCCCACTTTGCGGGGAAGGTTGTTGCTGCCAGGCCCAGGCACAGGGCTGTGCCTGCGAAAGCGGCGTAGAGGGCGGGTGGGATGTGGGGGGCCTGGCCTGTGAGGCCGGTCATCATGGGGATCAGGGTGGCCAGGGCGATTCCTGTGCCGAGGGTCACTCCCGCGCCCGCCACGAGGAGGGCTTCCCAGCGGAGCATGCGCAGGATCTGGCGGCGGGTCGAGCCGATGAGGCGGAGGGTGCCCAGTTCGCGGCGGCGGTCGAGGACCGTCATCGCGAGGGTGTTGACCGCGGCGATCGCCGCGAAGCCGCCGAGGACCGCCGCCATGGTGGTGTTGGCCCAGGCGTTCATCTCGCGGTCGAGGGACCGGGCGGTGGTGTAGTCGGCGCGGGCGAGGGGGGTGCCGATGCGGGCGAGGCCCTCGCCCGTGCCGCCCTTCGTCCAGACCTCCGTGTCGTACGGGTTGGTGACGTGGCCCGTCAACGCCGCGCGCGGGAGGGTGACTTGGGGCATGCCGAGGCCGCGTTCGTACGTCGCCGAGACCGTCGGGGCCGCCTTGGTGCCGTCGGGGAGGCGGAGGCTGAGCTTGTCGCCGACGCCGACGTGGGCGGCGTGGGCGAGGGTCGCGTCCAGGGCCACCGTGCCGGGGTCCGCGAGGTCGAGGGTGCCGTGGGTGACCTTGAGGTCCTGGACCCGGGCGAAGTCCTCGGCGGTGCCGGTGACGGCCTGGGTGGAGGCCGACTGCAGTTCGGAGCTCGCCGGGACGAGGACGGCGGTGTTGAGGATGCCGACGGCGGAGGTGACGCCGGGGGTCCTGGCCGCCTCGGCGGCCGCGCCGGGGGCGAGGCCCGTGTCGGACGTGACGATGTGGTCGGCGGTGATGGCCGCCTTCTGCTGGTCGGCCGCGACGTTGTCCTCGCTGGTGTGCATGAAGACGAGGACCGACGAGAAGGCCATGGCGAGCACGATCGGGGTGATCGCGGAGGCCAGACGGCGGGCGTTGGCACGGGAGTTGGCGGCCGCGAGCGAGGCGGACGCGCCCGCGCCGCGCAGCGGGAGGCCGAAGAGCGCGGCGCACAGCCGGGCCACGAGCGGGCCGAGCAGCGCCACCGCGAGCATGAAGCACATGACGATGCCGAGCGCGGTGTTGGCCGCGTCGTCACCGGTCAGGTTGGCGGCGACGAAGGAGAGGACCAGGCCGCCGACCGCCGCCGCGATGCCGAGCGGGGTGCGGATCCAGCCGACGCGCAGCCGTTCCACCGACGCCTCGGCCAGGGCCTGTCCCGGCTTGATGCGCGACGGGCGGCGGGCCGCCAGGTATCCGGCGAGCAGGCCGGTGAGGAGGGCCGTGCCGACGGCTGCTGTGAGGGGGATCCAGGAGACTGCCAGGTCGACCGCCTGCGGGACGGCGCCCTTGGCCTGGAGCTGTCCGAACCACCAGCGGGCCAGGGCGATGCCGGGCAGGCAGCCGAGGGCTCCGGCGAGCGGGGCGACGAGGAGGGTCTCGGTGGCGATGGAGCGGCGGATCTGGCGCGGGGTGGTGCCGATCGCGCGCAACAGGGCGTACTCGCGGGCGCGTTGGCCGACGGAGAGGGCGACGGCGCCGGCCGCGGTGAACACGGCGACCATGGTGGCGATGCCGCCGAACGAGCCGCCGATCCCGACCAGCATCTCCTTGGCGTAGGCGAGCGTGGAGTCCTCGACGGCGCCGCGGTCGTCGCCGGTGTGGACCTTGGCGCCGCCCGCGCCCGAAGTGGCCTTCTCCACCTGCGACTTGAGGGTGCCGGTGGAGACGCCGGCCTTGGGCCAGACGGCGACCGCGTCGACGCGTCCCGGGTGCCCTGACACGCGTACGGCCTCGGTGTCGGTGAACCAGGCGCCGGGGGCGGTCGTCGTGCCGGAGACGCGGTAGGTGTGGGGACCGTCGGGGGTGGTGAGGGTGACGCGGTCGCCGAGCGCGGCACCGGAGAGCACGACCTCGCCCGCGCGCGGGACGGCGCCCGCGGTCAGCTTGTCGCCGGTGAAGGCGGTGGAGCCCCAGTTGTGGGCGTCGAGCGCCTTGCCGTCGCGCTGGACGGGGAAGGTGACGTCGGCGACGGCCTCACGGGCGCCGGGGGCCGAAGCCGCCTTCGCCACCACGGAGTCGGGGATACGGGCGCGGTCCGGGAGCGGGACGGCCTCGTCCTCGCGGTCCTCTCCGGAGCCGGTGATGTGGTGGGCGCTCTGGTCGGCGGCAACGAGCACCGGGGCGCCCGCGTAGCGCTCCGGCGGGACCGAGGCGCGCAGGCCCGTCTCCAGGAGGATGCCGCACGCCGAGACGATCAGGGCGGACATCAGCAGGGCGACGAACGTGCCGACGAAGGCGGCCGGCTTGAAGCGGAGGGCGGAACGGGCGAGGCCGTTGGGGCGCAGCGACATCAGGCGGCCGCCCCTACCGGCGTGCGGACGGTCAGGGTGCGCATGCGGTGGGCGATGCGGTCGGCGCCCGCCCCTTCCAGGTGGTCGACGATCGCGCCGTCGGCGAGGAACAGGACCCGGTCCGCGTAGGCGGCGGCCGCCGGGTCGTGCGTGACCATGACGACGGTGGCGCCCATCCGGTCGACGGCGTCGCGCAGAAGTCCCAGGATCTCGGCGGCGGTTGTGGTGTCGAGGGCGCCGGTCGGCTCGTCGGCGAAGATCACGTCGGGCCGGGTGACGAGCGCGCGGGCGATGGCGACGCGCTGCTGCTGGCCGCCGGAGAGCTCGCCGGGACGGCGCCGGCCCTTGTCGCCGAGGCCGACGCGGGCCAGGACGTCGGCGGCGCGGCGCCGGTCGGGGCGCTCGCCCGCGAGGCGCATCGGGAGCAGCACGTTCTGTTCGACGGTGAGCGAGGGCAGCAGGTTGAACGCCTGGAAGACGAAGCCGAGGCGGGTGCGGCGCAGGGCGGTGAGCTTGTTCTCGCTCATGCCGGTGATGGTGGTGCCGCCGAGCGCGACGGTCCCCTCGGTGGGGCGGTCCAGGCCCGCGGCGCACTGAAGGAACGTGGACTTGCCGGAGCCGGACGGGCCCATCACCGCGGTGAACGAGCCGGTGGGCAGGGCGAGTTCGATCCCGCGCAGGGCGTGCACGGTCCCGCTGCCGCGGCCGTACCTGCGGCGGACTCCGCGCAGTTCGACCGCCCAGTTCCCGGTGGCGGGCGTCGCCGCCCCCTCCTGGTGGTGCCGCTTCTTGCGCAGGCCCATGGTCGCCCTCTCGTACGTGATCGATCGCCTTGTGCGCCGATGTCTCGAACGTACGGATCCGGAGGGTCCCGCAGCCATGAGGGCGGCTGGCGGATCCGGGGTGGGGTTATCCCCCACCAGGGCCTTCCGGCCCCTCTTCCCGGTCCTTTGGTAAGCTAACTATTGACGCTTTCTTGACGTTCTCTTTACCAAGACTCTCAGCTACGGCTCTTCACCAAGGAGGAACGGGCCCATCGGACACGCAGACACCTTGATAGCCATGGGTGGCGCCTTTCTCGCCGCCGCCGTCCTCGCCCGCCTCGGCGGGCGCATCGGACTTCCCACCATCCCTCTGTTCATCCTGGCCGGCATCCTGCTCGGCCCGCACACACCGGGCGTCGTGCTCGTCTCGGACCCGCACGACCTGGAGATGCTCTCCGCACTCGGCCTGGTGCTGCTGCTCTTCTACCTCGGCCTCGAGTTCCACATGGACGACCTCAAGGCGGGCGGCCGCAAGATGGCCGTCGCCGGCGGGACGTACCTCGCCCTGAACGTCGGCGCCGGCCTCGGTTTCGGATTCGCCCTCGGCTGGGGCACCTCCGAAGCTCTGGTCCTCGCCGGGGTGCTCGGCATCTCGTCGTCCGCGATCGTGACCAAGGTCCTCGTCGACACCGGGCGGCTCGGCAACCCGGAGACCAAGCCGATCCTCGGCATCATCGTGGTCGAGGACGTCTTCCTCGCGCTGTACCTGGCGGCGCTCCAGCCGATCCTGTCCGGGGCCGACTCACTGGCCGCGGCGGTGCTCGACGGCGGGAAGGCGTTCGGGTTCCTGCTGCTGCTCGCGCTCGCGGCACGGTTCGGGACGCGGGTCGTGGGGCGGCTGTTCGACGTGAAGGACGACGAGCTGCTCGTCATCTCGTTCCTCGGCGCGGCGGTGTTCGTCGCGGGGGTCTCCGAGTGGTTCGGGGTCGCCGACGCGATCGGGGCGTTCATGGTCGGGCTCATGCTCGGGTCGACCGCGTCCGGGGAGCGGATCCGGAAACTGGTGCATCCGCTGCGGGACGCGTTCGGGGCGATCTTCTTCTTCGCGTTCGGGTTGTCGATCGATCCCGGGGATCTGCCGAGTGTGGTGTGGCCCGTGCTGGCCGCTGTCGCGGTGACGCTGGTGATGAATGTGCTGGCCGGGCTGGGGGCGGCTCGGGTGTACGGGTTCGGGAGCGGGCCCGCGGCCAATATCTCCACGACGCTGTTGGCTCGGGGGGAGTTCGCGTTGATCCTCGCGACGATGGCGGCGGGGGCCGGGCTCGATGCGCGGCTGTCTCCGTTCATCGCGGGGTATGTGCTGGTGCTCGCCGTTCTCGGGCCGCTGGCGGCGGGGCGCTCCGCTTGGCTGGCCCGGGTTTTGCGGGCCGGGGTCTAGCGGCGGCTCGCCGCGGCTTCAGCGGTTCGTCGCCGGGTGCAGGTTCGGTGGGGCTGGCCGCGCAGTTCCCCGCGCCCCTAGAAGGCATGCGCTGCGCGCAGCCTACATCGGGGAACCGCGCGGCCAGCCACGACGAAAGCCGCAGCCGCACACCCGCCGACGCCGGACGGCGCTACGCGTCCCGGCAGATCAGCAGCAGAGCCCTGTCGTCGTTCACGTCCTTGGCCACCGCCTCGATGAGATGCCAGGCCGCGCCGTGGAACCCCCCGGTGACATAGCGGTCCGCCTCGCCGGTGAGGCGGTCCATGCCCTCCGCGATGTCGCGTTCCGACGTCTCGACGAGGCCGTCCGTGAAGAGCATCAGGACATCGCCGGGCCGCAGCGTGCCCTTCGTCGCGTCGAACTCGGCACCGTCGTAGACGCCGAGGAGCGGCCCTTCCGCGGCCTTCTCCTCCCAGCGGCCCGAACCCGCGCTGAGCTGAAGGCCCGGCGGGTGGCCCGCCGAGTAGAGCTCGTAGTCGCCGGATTCGAGGTCGAGGACGAGGTGGATGGAGGTCGCGAAGCCCTCGTCCCAGTCCTGGCGGAGCAGGTAGCCGTTGGCGGCGGGGAGGAAGGCGTGCGGCGGGAGCGAGCCGAGGAGGCCGCTGAAGGCGCCGGCGAGGAGCAGCGCGCGCGAGGCCGCGTCCATGCCCTTGCCGGAGACGTCGGTGAGGACGACTTCGAGGGTGCGGCCGTTGTTGGTGCGGGCGGCGACCACGAAGTCGCCGGAGAACGACTGGCCGCCGGCCGGGCGCAGCGCCATCTCGCGGTGCCAGCCGGGCGGGAGTTTGGGCAGGCGTGACTGGGTACGGATCCGCTCACGCAGGTCGAAGAGCATCGTGCCGCCGCGCCGCCAGGGCACGCCGACGCGGCTGCGGAACTGCGCTATCAGGAGGCCGAAGAAGCCGCAGGCCGCGACCGTGAGGACGGTGCCCGGCGTGACCGCGGCCGCGTGCTGCGAGTAGGGGCCGAGCTGGACCGACTCCACTATCAGGGCCGTCGCGGCGGCCGCGTACAGGCCGAGCAGGCTCGCGGGGCGCAGCAGCAGGCCGCCCGCGACGATCGGCAGGACCAGGACGGACGGCGAGCACCAGACCGGGTTGAGGATCGTGCCGCACGCGATCAGCGGCACCGTGATCAGGAGTCCGGCGAGCGCGATCCAGTCCGAGCCGTCGCCGCGGAAGTAGTCGACACCGGATCTGCGCACGGCGGTGCGGACCCGGTGCATACGCATCTTCATCCGGGCCGGAAACGTCTCGGCCTCCGCGCGCTGCTCGCGCCCGCGCCGCTCTCTTCGTACCGCCATTGCTCGTGGACCTTATCCGTGGAGCCTCCGACTGTGCACAGGAGGTCCCACTTGTCCCCCTTTCCGGGCATCAAAATGTCTCGCCCCGCGCCGGGTCCCCTGGTAGGGATGGCATATGACGACCGACCTGCGCACGCTGCGCCGCGACGAGTGGGAACACTGGTACTCCAGGCTTGAGTTGGCCTTCGGAGGGGTCGCGGAGCCGCCGCAGGAGCGGCAGCTGTGGGACGACCTGACCGAGCTCGACCGCTCGTACGGCGTGTGGGACGGGGACGAGTGCGTGGGCACCGCGGGCGCCTTCTCGTTCCGGGTCTCGGTCCCCGGCGGCGCCTTCGTGGACGCCGCGGGCGTGACGATGGTCACCGTCGCGGCGACGCACCGGCGGCGCGGCATCCTGACCTCGATGATGCGGCGCCAGCTCGACGACCTACGGGCCGGGGGCGAGCCCCTCGCCGTCCTGACGGCGTCCGAGCCCGCGATCTACGGACGGTTCGGGTACGGCATCGCGACCCGGCAGGCGGCACTGACCATCGACTCGACGCGCGTACGGATCCACGCCCCGGCCGGCACGGACGACGTACGGCTGCGGTTCGTGGACGCCGCCGAGGCCGCCGGGCGGTGCGAGGCCGTGTATCTGCGCACGGTCGGCACCCGGCCCGGGATGATCGCCCGCACGCCCGGCTGGGAGCGGCTGCCGCTGCTCGACGACGAGCAGAACCGCGGCGGCGCGTCGCCGCTGCTGTGCGTGGTCGCCGAGCGGGCCGGGGAGACGGTCGGGTTCGCCCGCTTCCACAACAAGCCGCAGTCCGCGCACTCCGTGCCGCACGGCCGGATCCAGGCGCGGGACGTCACGGCGCTCGACCCTGCGGCGTACGCGGCGCTGTGGCGGTTCCTGTGCGACATCGACCTGACGGAGACCGTGGAGGCCCGCAACCGGCCGGTCGACGACCCGGTCCTCTCGCTGGTCTCCGACATCCGGCGCTGCGAGGTGCGGGTGCGCGACTCCCTGCACGTACGGCTCGTGGACGTGGGCGCCGCGCTCGAAGCCCGTACGTATCTCGCCCCCGTGGACGTGGTGTTCGAGGTGGAGGACGCCTTCTGCCCCTGGAACCAGGGGCGTTGGCGGCTGTCCGGGGACGCCAAGGGCGCGTCCTGCGAGCGGACCGAGGAGCGGGCCGATCTCGCCCTGTCCGTAAGGGAGTTGGGCGCGGCGTATCTCGGCGACGTGTCACTGGCCGAGCTGGCCGGGGCCGGGCGGGTGCGCGAGCTGCGGCAGGGGGCGCTCGCCGAGGCGTCCGTGGCGTTCGGGTCGGTCGTCGCGCCCTGGCTGCCGCACGGGTTCTAGCGGGTGCGGGGCGGCTGGCAGGTCGGGCACCAGAAGAGATTGCGGGCCGCGAGTTCCGCCGTACGGATCTGCGTTCCGCACAGGTGACAGGGCTGCGGCGCGCGGCGGTACACGTAGACCTCGCCGCCGTGGTCGTCCACGCGGGGCGGGCGGTTCATCGCCTCGGGGGTGTGCTCGGGGCGGACCGTGTCGATGCGGTTCGCCCGGACGCCGTCGCGCATGAGCGCCACCAAGTCGTCCCAGATCGCGGTGAATTGGGGTTCCGTGATCGACCGGCCCGGGGTGTACGGGTCGATGCCGTGCCGGAAGAGGACCTCCGCGCGGTAGACGTTGCCGACGCCCGCGATGACCTTCTGGTCCATGAGCAGCGCCGCGATCGTCGTACGGCTGCGGGAGATACGGGCGTACGCCTTCTCGGGGGTGTCCGCGGCGCGCAGCGGGTCGGGGCCGAGGCGGTCGTGTATCGCCTGCTTCTCGGCGTCCGTGATCAGGGCGCAGGTGGTGGGGCCGCGCAGGTCCGCGTAGTGCGCGGCGTTGGCCAGGCGCAGGCGGACGGTGTCGGTGGGCGGCGGGGCGGGGGTGTCGCCGAGGGTGTACTTGCCGAAGAGGCCGAGGTGGATGTGGACCCAGGTGTCGGCTCCGCCGAAGCCGAGGAAGAGGTGCTTGCCGTGGGCCTCGGTGCGGGTCAGCTTCTGGCCGGTGAGGAGCGCTGCCGCGTCGGAGAACTTGCCCTGGGGGCTGGTGACCGTCGTCTTGCGGCCCGCGAACCGGTCGGCGTGATCCTGGGCCAGGCGGTGGATGGTGTGGCCCTCGGGCACGGCATTTCCTCTCGGGGCGGGCATGGCAACGGCGATTGAGGCGCGGGTCGCGGGGCTCTGCCCCGGGCCCCGCTCCTCAATCGCCGGAGGGGCTTACTTGTCCTGCGGGTGGTGGGGCGGGATCGCCGGGAGCTCGCCCGTCTCCTCGTACCGCGACAGCATGTCGATGCGGCGCTGGTGGCGCTCCTCGTTGGAGTACGGCGTCGACAGGAAGATCTCGACGAACTTCGTCGCCTCCTCCTGGGTGTGCATCCGGCCACCGATGGAGATCACGTTCGCGTCGTTGTGCTCGCGGCCGAGCGCGGCCGTCTGCTCGCTCCAGGCGAGGGCGGCACGGACGCCCTTGACCTTGTTCGCGGCGATCTGCTCACCGTTGCCGGAGCCGCCGATCACGATGCCGAGGGACTCGGGGTCCGCCGCCGTCCTCTCCGCGGCGCGGAGGCAGAACGGGGGGTAGTCGTCCAGGGCGTCGTAGATGTGGGGCCCGCAGTCGACGGGCTCGTGGCCGTGGGCCTTGAGCCACTCGACGAGGTGGTTCTTGAGTTCGTAGCCGGCATGATCCGAGCCGAGGTACACGCGCATGGGTCCGAGTGTGGCACGCCGGGGGCCGGGTAGCAGCGTCCGGGTGCGGCGTCGGAGGGGGCGCGGGCCCGTGAGGGGGTTGACGTGCTGTTGACAACAATCCGGACTCAAGCCTTCCGCCTGCGCCGCCCGCGTGCCTTCAATGCGACCGCACGTTGACACCAGACGTAAGGACCCGTGCATGACCACGCAGTCATCCCCCACCACGGACGCCGTACCGGGCACCCCTCCGGAGAACGGCGGCGACGGCCTCAAGGCAGGGCTGAAGAACCGGCACCTGTCCATGATCGCCATCGGTGGAGTGATCGGCGCCGGCCTCTTCGTGGGCTCCGGTTCCGGTATCGCGGCCGCAGGGCCCGCCATCCTCATCTCGTACGCACTCGTCGGCGCCATGGTCGTCTTCGTGATGCGGATGCTGGGTGAGATGGCCGCCGCCCGGCCGACCTCCGGCTCCTTCTCCGCCTACGCCGACCAGGCCCTCGGCCGCTGGGCCGGCTTCTCCATCGGCTGGCTCTACTGGTTCTTCTGGGTCGTCGTGCTCGCGGTGGAGGCCACGGCCGGAGCCAAGATCCTCAACGGGTGGATACCCGGGGTCCCGCAGTGGGGCTGGGCGCTGATCGTGATGGTCGTGCTCACCGCCGTGAACCTCGCGGCCGTCGGCTCGTACGGCGAGTTCGAGTTCTGGTTCGCGGGGATCAAGGTCGTCGCCATCGGCGCGTTCGTGGTCGTCGGCCTGCTCGCCGTCTTCGGTGTGCTGCCGGGTTCGGACAATCCGGGCAGCGGGCTCGCGCATCTGACGGACGCGGGCGGGTTCTTCCCCAAGGGGCCCGGCGCGATCCTCACCGGTGTGCTGATGGTCGTCTTCTCCTTCATGGGCTCCGAGATCGTCACGCTCGCCGCCGGGGAGTCGGAGGACCCGCAGAAGGCCGTCACCAAGGCCACGAACTCGGTGATCTGGCGTATCGGCATCTTCTACCTGGGCTCGATCTTCGTCGTGCTCACGCTGCTGCCGTGGAACGACAAGTCGATCGTCGACGAGGGCTCCTACGTCGCCGCCCTGAACTCCATCGGCATCCCGCACGCCGGCCAGGTCATGGACGTCATCGTGCTGACCGCCGTGCTGTCCTGCCTCAACTCGGGCCTGTACACCGCCTCCCGCATGGCGTTCTCGCTCGGGCAGCGCGGTGACGCGCCGAAGGCGTTCGCGAAGACCACGTCGCGCGGTGTGCCGCGGACCGCGATCCTCGGGTCCGTCGTCTTCGGCTTCCTGGCCGTGTGGTTCAACTACCAGTGGCCGGACACCGTCTTCAACTTCCTGCTGAACTCCTCCGGAGCCGTCGCACTGTTCGTGTGGCTCGTCATCTGCTTCACGCAGCTGAGGATGCGCGGGATCATCCTGCGCGAGACGCCGGAGAAGCTCGTCGTGAAGATGTGGCTGTTCCCGTATCTGACGTGGGCGACGATCGCGGCGATCTCGTTCGTGCTGGTGTACATGCTGACGGATGACGCCGGGCGGGAGCAGGTGTTGCTGTCGTTGCTGGTGGCCGCGTTCGTGGTCGGGTTCTCGCTGGTACGGGATCGGGTGCAGCGCGTTCAGAAGTGACCCGGTGTCGGGGCTGAGGTCTCGGGGCTCCGCCCCGGGCCCCGCTCCTCAATCGCCGGAGGGGCTTGACCTGTGCCCGGAGGGGCTTGATCCGTGCCCGGCGGGGCTCAAGGAATCGAGGGCGTGAAGGTTTTCTTCACGTTCGCGTACGTGCGGCGGGCCTGGGGCTCCCCCCGCCCCACCTCGTACCACGTACTGATCTGGTACGACTGCGAGCCCTGCTCGAACGCGAGTTGTTCCGCGTGCCAGCGCCTGCCGTCGAGGGTGAAGAGGTACTCCCAGATCACGGCCGGGCGGCCGCGGAACGTGGTGCGGCCGAGGCGGATCTTCTCGTAGGCCTGGCCCTGGTGGGCGTCGTGTTCGGACTTCCGCCAGGTCGCCAGGAGATCGTCCTTGGCGAGCGCCGACTGGGCGGCGAGTTCCTGGGAGCCGTCGGGCGACGTGTAATGGACCTCCGCCGCCGTCCTGACCGAGCGCTTCCAGTCCCTCGGCGGCACCCACGCGAAGCCGACCTCCTGCCGCGCGCCCGGGGGCAGGGTCGTCGACGGCGCGCGGGACGTGCCCGCGACCGTCGGCGGCCGGGACGTGGGCGTCGGGTCGCCGCCCGCCTCGGAGCCGCCGCCGGGCAGTGCGAGGGCCAGGGCGACCGCGGCGCCCGCGACGAGGACTCCCCCGGCCGCGAGAAGCGTGAGCCTGCGGCGCGGGCGAGGGCGCGGGGCCGGGGGCGGGGCCGGGGCGGGCTCCGGGGTCCGGCGGCGCGGGGTGAAGTCCAGCGTGTCGGCACGGGGGCGCGGCAGGTCCGGGGGCAGCGGTGTCAGCTCGCGCGCGATCTCGTCCAGGCCAGGGCGCGCCTGCGGGTCCTTCGCCAGCAGGCGGGCCAGGAGCGGGCTCAACCTGCCTGCCTCGGGCGGCAGTTGGGGCTCCTCGTACAGGACGGCGTGGAGGGTCGCGAGGGTCGTGTCGCGGGAGAAGGGCGAGCGGCCGCCGAGCGCCGCGCAGAGCGTCGCGCCGAGGGACCAGAGGTCGGACGGCGGACCCTGGGGGTGGCCGGAGACGCGCTCGGGGGCCATGTAGTCGGGCGAGCCGACGAGCATCCCGACGATGGTGAGCGCCTCGGCGTCCTGGATCGCGGCGATCCCGAAGTCGGTGAGCATGACGCGGCGCCGCCCGTTCCGCTCCACCAGGACGTTGCCCGGTTTGATGTCGCGGTGCAGGACGCCGCCCGCGTGCACCTCGCGCAGCGCCTGGGCCAGGCACATGCCGATCGCCGCGACCTCGCCCACGCTCAGCGGCCCGTCCTCGACGAGGACCTGCTCCAGGGAGCGGCCGTCGACCAGCTCCATCACGATCCACAGGCGCTCGCCCTGGTCCACGACGTCGTACACGCGCACCACGTTGGGATGGTCGATCCGGGCCGTCGCGCGGGCCTCGCGCAGGGTGCGCTCGCGGCGGGTGCGGGTGTCCTCGGGGTCGAGGCCGTCGATGCGCATCTCCTTGACGGCGACGGGCCGGTCGAGCACCTCGTCGACCGCGCGCCACACGCGCCCCATTCCGCCCTGGCCGATATGCGCGTCGAGGCGGTAGCGGTCCGCCACCATCAATCCCCTGACGCCTCCGCTCATATTCCCTGGCAATCCACTGCACCCCCGTATCCAACGAAACCGCCGAATCCCCCCGCCACACACAGGTGACACTTCACGCCGTCCCAGCATAGTGCGGAGAAATCTTGTGGTACCTCTTCAAGTACCGCGAATTCGGGCGCAGTTGCCCGGATGCGGTTGGGGGAACGCGAAAGACCATGAAAATCCCAGGGGGACGAACATGAGTGCACGGCGACAGGTCAAAACGGCCGGTTCACTGCTGGCGGTGACGGCTACGGCAATGCTGTTCCTGCCGGGTACGGCGGGGGCGGACGGCGGCCCCGGACCAGGCAGCGGCGAGGGCGGAAAGGCCATGGACAAAGCGCCGTCCGGCGTCAAACTGACCACGGGCCTGCCCAAGAAGATCAACGTCGACAATTCGACCCGGGAAACGCGGAACCTCGTCGCCACCGTGAACAACGAGGGCACGAAGGACAGCGGGCAGATCCATCTCGTCGTGGCCGGCTTCGACGGGCTCGTGATCAAAGACGTGCCGGGGTGCGCGGCGATTCCGGAGAACAAACTTCCGAAGGGCTCGAACAGCGCATTCGACTGCCCGATCGACAATCTCGCGGCCGGGAAATTCAAGTCGTACAAGGTCGCTGCGACATTCGATCTCTCGAAGACCGGAAAGATCTGCCTGCCGGTGCAGAGCGGGGACCAGAAGAAGACCTTCTGGCAGCAGGGCCCCGTGCCGTTCGGCACGACCAGCCCCTCGCCGAACGCGCCGGTGACGCCGCTGCTGCTCGACACGGAGAACAAGCCGGCGGCACCGGCCGGCGACAAGGACAAAGGGAACGACAAGAGGGAGCTGCCCTCCACCGGTCCCCGTGAGAACGTGCTGCCGCTCGGCGCCGCCGGCGCGGGGCTGCTCGCCGCCGGCGCCGCCGGCCTGTGGTGGACCCGGCGCCGCGCCGGGGAAGAGGGCGCGCAAAGCTGACGCTCCCTGTCAGGTTATGCGGGCACAGTACGTGCCATGACGACCACGCAGGACACGCAGGACAGGAACAGCTCGCCGATCACCTTCCGCCCGGGCGACGCCGGTTACGACGACGAACTCGCCGGATTCCAGACGGGGTTCGCCCAGCGGCCCGAGGTGATCTTCGCGGCGGTCACCGCGGACGACGTGGTGGCCGCCGTGCGGTACGCCGCCGAAGGCGACCTCCCGATCGGCGTCCAGGCCACCGGCCACGGGCTCCCGGGAGCGGCCGAGGGCGGCGTCCTCGTCAGCACCCGGCGGATGGACGCGGTCACCGTGGACCCGGCCGCCCGGACGGTACGCGTCGGCGCGGGCGCCCGCTGGGGTGCCGTCGCCGCGGCCGCCGCCGAGCACGGCCTCGCCCCGCTGAACGGCTCCGCGCCGGGCGTGGGCGCCGTCGGCTACACGCTGGGCGGCGGACTCGGCATCCTGGCACGGAAGTTCGGGTACACCGCCGACCACGTGAGGGCCGTGGACGTCGTGACCGCCGACGCCGCCCACCGCCATGTCACCGCCGACAGCGATCCGGACCTCTTTTGGGGCCTACTCGGCGGCGGCGCGAACCTCGGAGTCGTGACCGGCCTGGAGGTCGGCCTGGTACCGGTGACCCGGCTCTACGGAGGCGCGCTCGCCTACGACGGACGCGTGAACGACCCGGCGGACATCCTGCGCGCCTACGCGCACTGGACGGCGACGCTCCCCGACACCCTCACCTCGTCGCTCGCCGCGCTCGTCCACCCGGACCTGCCGCAGCTCCCGCCGCACCTGCGCGGCTCCTACCTGGTCTCGGTGCGGATCGCCTTCACCGGCTCCGCAGCGGAGGGCGAGCGGCTCGTGGCCCCACTGCGCGCCGCGCTCGGGCCCGCCGTCAGCGACACCGTGCGCGAGATGCCGTACGGCGAGAGCCACACCATCCACAGCGACCCGGACTTCCCGCACGCCTACTACGGGGACAGCGTCTTCCTCGACGAGCTGGACGTCGCGGGCGCCGCCGAACTGTTCGCGCTGTCCGGGCCCGCCGCCGACGCCATGCACGTCGTCCAGCTCAACCACCTCGGCGGCGCGCTGTCGCGGCCCGCGCCGAACGCGGTGCCGTACCGGGACGCGGGCTGGCTGGTGCGGATCCTGTCGCCGCTGGACGGGACTTCGCGGGAGGCGGCGCGGGCGCATCACGCGAGGGCGTTCGGCGCCGTGGCGGAGCACGCCCTGGGGCGCTCGCTCAACTTCGCCTTCGGCGGCGGCGACCGTACGGAAGGTCTGTACGACGCCGAGACGCGAAAGAGGCTCGCCGATGTGAAGGCCGCGTACGACCCGGCGAACCTCTTCCGGAGGAACTACAACGTGCAGTAAGGGACTTGAAGCCGCTTGCTTGAGGCGCTTACTTGTCGGCGAACTTCCAGGCGGTGGGCAGCGCGCCCATCGCCAGGGCCGCCTTCAGGGCGTCGCCGAGCAGGAACGGGGTCAGGCCCGCGGCGATCGCGGCCGACGCGCTCATGCCGGTGGACAGCGCGAGGTACGGGACGCCGACCGCGTAGACGATCGCCTCGCCGAGCAGGAACGTGAGCGCGGTGCGCCACACCGAGCGGTCGGCGCCGCGGCGGGCCAGCGCGCCGACGGCCGCGGAGGCGAGCATCAGGCCGATGACGTAACCGAACGAGGGCATCGAGAAGCCCGAGCCGCCCTCGGCGAACCACGGCATGCCGGCCATGCCCGCGAGCGCGTACACGGCGAGCGCGAGGAAGCCGCGGCGGGCGCCGAGCGCGGTGCCGACGAGGAGCGCGGCGAAGGTCTGCCCGGTGACCGGCACCGGCGAGCCCGGCACCGGCACGGCGATCTGCGCGGCGAGGCCGGTGAGGGCGGCGCCACCGACGACCAGCGCCGCGCTCCGCGCCACTACGGCGGACTTCGTGCGGGAGGCGGGCAGCAGGTCGGCCAGGACCTTGCCCGGACGGGCGGCGACAGCAGCGGTGGCGGTACTCATGGGGACTCCGCGATGTGTGTACGTGTCTACGGGCAGGGTGGGACTCCGTGACGCTATCCCAGGGGAGTTGAGCGGATCACGGTCGCCGATCGACAAAGGCGGAGGCGCGGTCTTGGTGGGCTCCGCACAAAGGGGCGGCTGTACACCTCGCACGGGGTGATGCTCGTCACTGAGGCCAGGGGTGGACGGCCGCGTTTTGCGTACGAGGGTGCCGGGCCGGAAGACTGTAGGTTCCTGCCAAACCCTGCACGACACCCCGCAGCGCCAGAGATCGGCTGAAGCCCCCCATGCACGACAGCCCCACGCCCGACGAACCGCTCTCCGCCGGGCTGAAGCAGCGGCACCTGACCATGCTGGGGCTCGGCGGCGTCATCGGGGCCGGGCTCTTCGTCGGCTCGGGCGCCGGGATCGAGGTCGCCGGGCCGGGGATCGTCGTCTCGTACCTGATCGCGGGCGCGCTCGCGATGTGCGTGATGCGGATGCTCGGCGAGATGTCGGCGGCGATGCCCGCGTCGGGTTCGTTCTCCGTGCACGCCGAGCGGGCGCTCGGGCGGTGGGCCGGGTTCAGCGTCGGCTGGCTCTACTGGTTCCTGCTCGTCGTCGTCCTCGCCGTGGAGGCGACGGGCGCCGCGCAGATCGCCAACGGGTGGGTGCCGGGGATTCCGCAGTGGGCGTGGGTGCTCCTGTTCATGGTGGTGTTCACCGTGACGAACCTGGCGGCCGTGAAGAACTTCGGCGAGTTCGAGTTCTGGTTCGCGACCTTGAAGGTCTTCGCGATCATCGCGTTCCTGGTGCTCGGCACGCTCGCGATCTTCGGCCTGCTCCCGGACACGGATCCGGTCGGCCTCACCCACCTCACCGGCGACGGCGGCTTCCTGCCGCACGGCTGGCAGGGCGTCGTCTCCGGCGTCCTCGCGGTGATCTTCGCGTTCGGCGGTCTGGAGGTCGTCACCATCGCGGCGGCCGAGTCCGCCGACCCGGTGCGCTCGGTGGCGCGGGCGGTGCGCAGCGCGGTCTTCCGGATCCTCTTCTTCTACGTCGGGTCGATGCTGGTCATCGTCACCGTCATGCCCTGGACCGCGCAGCACGCCGGCATCAGCCCGTACGTGACGGTCCTGGACTCGATCGGGGTCCCGTCGGCGGGCCAGATCATGAACATCGTGGTGTTCGTGGCGCTGCTGTCCGCGCTCAACGCCAACCTCTACGGCTCGTCCCGCATGATCTTCTCGCTGGCCGAGCGCGACGAGGCGCCGAAGGCGCTGCTCAAGGTCAGCGGGGGCGGGGTGCCGCGCCGCGCGGTGCTCGCGTCGGTGGCGTTCGGCTTCGTGTCCGTCCTGCTCAATCTGAAGTGGCCCGACTCGGTCTTCCTCTACATGCTCAACTCGGTCGGCGCGGTGCTGCTGTTCGTGTGGGCGCTGATCGCCGCGTCGCAACTGCGCCTGCGGCCCCGTATCGAGGCCGAGGCGCCCGAGCGGCTCGTGCTGAGGATGTGGGCGTTCCCGTGGCTGACCTGGGCGGCGCTCGCGGCGATGGCGGCGGTGTTCGGGCTGATGCTGACGGACGACACCGCGCGGCCGCAGCTGCTGTGGTCGACAGGAGCTACCGCAGCCGTACTCCTTACTGCGGGTGCACGGGAGTGGCGCGACCGTCACCGTGCGTGAGCCGGGTGTCCGCATAGCGGTCGCCCACTTCTCCTGAACGGACGTCGCCCGCAGACTTCCGGAACGCCCCCGTCTCACCAGGTGAACCGACGGGGGCGGTAACCGTCTCACGTACTGAACAGGGTGCCCCCATGACCAGCACCACCGCTCCGGAGAAGTCGCAGGCCCAGACGCCTGCCGACGGCGATTCCGGCTCCCAGTTGACGCACGGCCTCAAGCGCCGCCACCTGTCGATGATCGCCCTCGGTGGCGTCATCGGCGCCGGGCTCTTCGTAGGGTCGGGCGCGGGCATCGCCGCTTCGGGCCCGGCCATCGTGCTGCTCTTCGCGGGCGCCGGCGCGGTCGTCATGCTCATCATGCGCATGCTCGGCGAGATGTCCGCGGCCCGTCCGGCCACCGGCTCGTTCTCGGTGCACGCCGAGAAGGAGATCGGCGTCTGGGCCGGCGTCACCTCGGGCTGGATGTACTGGGTGATGCTCTGCTGCGGAGTCGCGGCCGAGGCCACCGCGGCCGGCACGATCATGCACGGCTGGGTCGGGTTCATCCCGGCCTACGGCTGGGTCGCGATCTTCATGGCGTTCTTCTGCCTCACGAACCTGGCCGCGGTGAAGAACTTCGGCGAGTTCGAGTTCGTCTTCTCCGGCATCAAGGTCCTGGCCATCTCGGTCTTCCTGGTCCTCGGCGTGCTCGGCATCTGCGGCGTCTTCGGCGACGCGCCGGGCACCTCGAACCTCACCGGTGACGGCGGCTTCACGCCGACCGGCAGCGCCGGCCTGATCGCCGGTCTGCTGACGGCGGTGTTCGCGTACGGCGGCCTGGAGACGGTGACCATCGCGGCCGCCGAGTCCGACGACCCGCGCAAGAACGTGGCGCGTGCCGTGCGCACCGCCGTGTGGCGCATCGCGATCTTCTACATCGGCTCGATGGCCGTCATCGTCACGATGGTCCCGTGGAACGACCCGCAGGTCGTCTCCGACGGCCCGTACGTCACCGTCCTCGACGAGCTGGGCGTCCCGGGCGCCGGCACGATCATGCAGGTCGTGGTCCTCATCGCCCTGCTGTCCGCGATGAACGCCAACATCTACGGCTCCTCGCGCATGGCCTACTCGCTCGTCCAGCGCGGCCAGGGCCCCCGCTTCCTCGGCAAGGTGATCAAGGGCGTCCCGATGCCGGCCGTCGTCGGCTCCTGCGTATTCGGCTTCCTCGCCGTGCTGGCCGGGATCTACTGGCCCGACACCGTCTTCACGTGGCTGATGAACACCACGGGCTGCGCCGTCCTGGTCGTCTGGTCCTTCATCTGCCTCACCCAGCTGAAGATGCGCCGCCGCCTGAACCGCGAGGCGCCCGAGCTGCTCACCGTGAAGATGTGGGGCTTCCCGTACCTGACGTGGGTCGCCTTCGTCGCGATCATCGGTGTCTTCGTGGCGATGGGCACGACCGACTCCGGCCGTGACCAGCTGGTCGTCTCGGCGGTCCTGGTCGCCGCGCTCGCCGCCGCCGGGTACGCCAGCCAGCGCCGCCAGGAGGCGCGGAGCTGACGCTCCCGCTCCCCTCACTCCTCGAAGGACCCCCGGGCCAGTTCAACTGGCCCGGGGGTCCTTCGCGTTGTGCCCGGCACTCTTGCTGCTAGCCTGCACTTGCGAATAACTTGCAATAAGCAGTCGGAGGGCACGGACGGACATGGCCATCTACACACTTCCTGAACTTCCGTACGACTACGCGGCGCTCGAGCCGGTCATCAACCCGCAGATCATCGAGCTGCACCACGACAAGCACCACGCGGCGTACGTGAAGGGCGCGAACGACACCCTTGAGCAGCTGGCCGAGGCCCGCGACAAGGAGCAGTGGGGTGCGCTCAACGGGCTGGAGAAGAGCCTGGCCTTCCATCTCTCCGGCCACATCCTGCACAGCATCTACTGGCACAACATGAGCGGCGAGGGCGGCGGCGAGCCGCTCGCGGCGGACGGGGTCGGCGAGCTGGCCGACGCGCTGGCCGAGTCGTTCGGCTCGTTCGCGGGGTTCAAGGCGCAGCTGACGAAGGCCGCGGCGACGACGCAGGGTTCGGGCTGGGGCGTCCTCGCCTACGAGCCGCTCAGCGGGCGCCTCGTCGTCGAGCAGATCTACGACCACCAGGGCAACGTCGGCCAGGGCTCGACCCCGATCCTCGTCTTCGACGCCTGGGAGCACGCCTTCTACCTCCAGTACAAGAACCAGAAGGTCGACTTCATCGAGGCGATGTGGCAGGTCGTCAACTGGCAGGACGTGGCGCGGCGTTACGCGGCCGCGAAGGAACGGGGCAACACCCTGCTGCTCGCCCCGTGACCCCTTGAGACGCCCCGCCTCGTGATCGTCTTCTCAGCCTTCACGCCGGCGGGCGGAGGAAGCGAAGGGCCCCGCGAGGACGTGACTCGCGGGGCCCTTCGCCGTGCCGCGGCCCGGAATCCGTCCCGGCGGGACGCATTCCGGGCTGCCCCGCGACGCGCGGGCGGCGTAGCCTCACGACGCCGGGTGTTCGGCCGCGAGGAGGGCACGGTGTACAAGCACTTGAACTGCAAGAACTGTGGCGGCATGCAGGACTTCCGCCGAGTCCGCTGGGAGCCGGAGAAGGAAGCCATCCGGGCCGACAAAGGCGTCAGCAACGTCGAGGCCTACTGGATCTGCACCCGCAAGGGGTGCGTCCGCTACCAGCACTACGCCAACGCGCAGGACGGCGGCGACCTCCCCGAGGCCTTCCGCAACTGACGTCAGTCGAAGATCGGCCCCTGCGTGCGCGTGCGCTTGATCTCGTAGAAGCCGGGGACGGACGCGACCAGGAGGGTGCCGTCCCAGAGCTTGGCCGCGTCCTCGCCCTTCGGGGTGGGGGTGACGACCGGGCCGAAGAAGGCGATCTGCTCGCCGTCGGCGCCGGGGACGGCGATGACCGGGGTGCCGACGTCCTGGCCGACCTTGTCGATGCCCTCCTTGTGGGAGGCGCGGAGTTCGGCCTCGTACTTGGTGCCGTCCCAGTGGTCGAGGAGGGAGGCGGGCAGGCCGACCTCCTCCAGGGCGCCGGCGACGGCCTCCTTGGTCGGGCCCTGGCCCTGGTTGTGGATCCGGGTGCCGAGCGCGGTGTACAGGTCGCCGAGGACCTCCGCACCGTGCTCCTCCTGCGCGGCGATGACGACGCGGACCGGGCCCCAGGCCTGGGTGCGCATCATCTCCTGGTACTCCTCCGGCAGCTCGTCGAGGCGCGGCTCGTTCAGGACCGCGAGGCTCATCAGGTGCCAGCTGACCTTGATGTCGCGGAGCTTCTCGACTTCAAGGACCCAGCGCGACGTCATCCAGGCCCAGGGGCACAGCGGGTCGAACCAGAAGTCGACGGGGGTCTTCGCAGACGCTTCGGCCGTAGCGGACATGGGTCTCCTCAGAAAGTCACCAAGTGGTCTCGGCTGCGGCAACGCGGCCCGCGCCGGACGCATTCCCGGATGTCCGCCCTCACAGCCGCGTGCGAGGATCGTAGGCGTTCGAACCCGGAGACCGACCTGGGGACCGAACGCAGAGAACGACCCTTGAGAACGTCACGAAGGAGTGCCGCCCGTGCCCGGTGAGAATCTGTCCCGCGACGAGGCCCGCGAGCGGGCGGGTCTGCTGTCCGTCGACGGGTACGAGGTCGCCCTCGACCTGCGCTCCGCCGTCGGCGAGGCCACCGGTGAGGGGCCGCGCACGTTCCGCTCCGTGACCACGATCCGGTTCCGGGCGAACGAGGCGGGGGCGAGCACCTTCGTCGACCTCGTCGCCCCGTCCGTGACCGCGGTGTCGCTGAACGGCGAGGACCTCGACCCGGCCGCCGTGTTCGACGGCACCCGCATCCACCTCGAAGGCCTCGCCGAGGACAACGAACTGGTCGTCGACGCCCAGTGCGCCTACTCCCGCACCGGCGAGGGCATGCACCGCTTCGTCGACCCCGAGGACGGCGAGGTGTACCTGTACACCCAGTACGAGCCGGCCGACGCCCGCCGCGTCTTCGCCAACTTCGAGCAGCCGAACCTCAAGGCCCCGTACCGGTTCAGCGTGCAGACCCCGGACGGCTGGACCGCGTGGTCCAACGGCGTGGGTGAACTCGTCGACGGTGTATGGCAGTTCGCGGAGACCAAGCCGATCTCGACGTACATCACCGCCGTCGTCGCCGGCCCCTACCACTACGTGACGGACACCTACGAGCGGTCCTTCGACGACGGTTCGAAGCTCGTCGTGCCGCTCGGCGCCATGTGCCGCAAGGGCCTCGCGCCGTACTTCGACGCCGACGACGTGTTCCTGGTGACGAAGCAGGGGCTCGACTTCTTCCACGACAACTTCGACTACCCGTACCCCTTCGGGAAGTACGACCAGGCGTTCGTGCCCGAGTACAACCTCGGCGCCATGGAGAACCCGGGCATGGTCACCTTCCGCGAGGAGTTCATCTTCCGCGGCAAGGTCACGCAGGCGTCGTACGAGCGCCGGGCGAACGTGATCCTGCACGAGATGGCCCACATGTGGTTCGGCGACCTCGTCACCATGCAGTGGTGGGACGACCTGTGGCTGAAGGAGTCCTTCGCCGACTTCATGGGCTCCTTCTCGATGGTCGAGGCGACCCGCTTCACCAACGGCTGGATCACCTTCGCCAACAACCGCAAGTCGTGGGCGTACCGCGCGGACCAGCTGCCGAGCACGCACCCGGTGACGGCCGACATCCGTGACCTGGAGGACGCGAAGCTCAACTTCGACGGGATCACGTACGCCAAGGGCGCCTCGGTGCTCAAGCAGCTCGTCGCGTACGTGGGCCGGGACGCGTTCCTGGAGGGCGCGCGCCGCTACTTCAAGCGGCACGCGTACGGGAACACGCAGCTCGGCGATCTCCTGTCGGTCCTTGAGGAGACCAGCGGGCGCGACATGGCGGCGTGGTCGCGGTCGTGGTTGCAGACGGCCGGGGTCAACTCCCTGACTCCGCAGGTGATCCTGAACGCGGACGGCCGGATCACCGAGCTGTCCGTCCTCCAGGAGGCCGCCGAGTCGCACCCCGAACTGCGGCCGCACCGCGTCGCCGTCGGCCTGTACCGGCGTACGAGCGCGGGCGCGCTGGAGCGGTACGCACGCGCCGAGGTCGACGTGGACGGGCCGCGGACCGTGGTCGGCGAGCTGGCCGGGGCGGACGCTCCCGAGCTCGTTCTCGTCAACGACGACGACCTCACGTACTGCAAGATCCGCTTCGACGAGACGTCCCTCGCCACGCTGCGCGAGCACCTCGGCGACCTCACGGACCCGCTGGCGCGGGCGCTGTGCTGGAGCGCGCTGTGGAACCTGACGCGGGACGCGCTCATGCCCGCGCGGGACTTCATCGGGCTCGTGCTGCGGTTCGCCGGGCGGGAGAGCGACATCGGCGTGCTCCAGATGCTGCACGCGTGGGCGCGTTCGGCGCTCGTGCACTACGCGGCGCCCGCGTGGCGCGAGGAGGGCGGGGCGCTGCTCGCCGAGGGCGCGCTGCGGGAGCTGCGGACGGCCGGTCCCGGCAGTCAGCACCAGCTGACGTGGGCGCGGTTCTTCACGTCGGTCGCGTCGCGCGAGGCCGATCTCCAGCTGCTTCAGGGGCTGTTGGAGGGCACCGGGAAGATCGACGGACTTGAGGTCGACCAGGAGCTGCGGTGGGCGCTGCTCGACACGCTCACCACGTACGGGGTCGCCGACGAGGCGGCGCTCGCGGCGGAGCTGGCGCGTGACGACACGGCGTCCGGCAAGCGGCACCAGGTGCGGTGCCTGGCGTCGCGGCCGTCGGCGGCCGTGAAGGCGCAGGCGTGGGCGCAGGTCGTGGAGTCGGACGCGCTGTCGAACGCGTTGGTGGAGGCGACGATCGCCGGGTTCCAGCAGCCGTCGCAGCGGGAGCTCGTGGCGCCGTACGCGGAGAAGTACTTCGCGGTGATCGAGCGGGTGTGGGACGAGCGGTCGATCCAGATCGGGATGGATGTGGTGCGGGGGCTGTTCCCCGGGTTGCAGGATTCCCAGGGGACGTTGGACGCGACCGATGCGTGGCTCTCCTCGCACGAGGGGGCGGCGCCTGCGCTGCGGCGGCTTGTCCTTGAGGCTCGGGATGATCTGGCTCGGGGGTTGCGGGGGCAGGCGTGTGACACGGGTGCGGCGGCGGGTTAGTCGCTGAGCGGGGGTGGGGCGGGCGCCTGTTGGAGCGCTCGCCCCGCGCTGGGGGGCCGCCTTGCCCACCCTGCCGCCCTTGGCGGCAGATTGCCCAAGGCGGGGGCGGCGGCTTGCCCAAGGCGAGGGTGTTACCGAAAGCGAGCAATTCGCGCCGTAACCCCTTGCGTCGCCTGCGCTTTTCGGCACATCGGCGGGGGGACTTTAGGGCGAGCTCGTCCGGTTTTGTCGACGGGACTGTAACAGCGGTTAGCGGAGCGGATCCGGGCGGGAATGTCCGGGTCATGAACCACAACACCCCGGCATCCGTGTCCCCCCGGCCTCTCCGTCACCTCATCAAGACCCAGCGGCGCGTCATGAGCGGCGCGCAGCTGAAGGCGCACGGGGTCTCCGCCGCCTCGGCGCAGGAGCAGTGCCGGGCCGGCGGGCCCTGGCAGCAGGTGCTGCCGGGGGTCTTTCTGCTCCACCCCGGCCCGGCGACCAGTGACGAGCGGCTGCACGCGGTGCTGCTGTACGCGGGCCGGGTCGCGGAACGGCAGGGGCAGCTGGACGCGGTGCCCGTGCAGCCCGCCGCCGGCGAGGCGCACACGGCGCCCGCCGTGCCGTACACCGACGCCCTGGTCACCGGCCTCGCGGCGCTGGCCCTGCACGGATTCTCGTCCGCTCCCCCGCTGCTCTCCCTGGACCACATCGACGTGCTCGTGCCGCGCACCCGGCGGCTGCGCTCCACGGAGTTCGTGCGCCTGATCCGGGCGACGGGGCTGCCGACTCCGGTACAGATCGGCGGAGTTCCGGTGGCTCCGGTGCCGCGGGCGCTCGCGGACGCGGTGGCGCAGCTGTCCGACGCGGGGGCGGTCCGGCGGCTGCTCACGGAGGCGGTGCGGGGCGGGCACTGCGAACCGGCATCGGTGGTACGGGAGTTGACGCAGGCCCGGCTGCTCACGCGGCCGCACGTCGTGGACGCGGTGGACTCCCTGCTCGCCGAGGGCCGTGCCATCGCCGAGGACCGCCTCTACACGATGGTCCGCGCGCACGGCCTGCCCGACCCGGTGTGGAACGTGGACCTGCGCCTGCCCGGCGGCCCTCACCTCGGCGGCCTCGACGCGTACTGGCCCGATCAGGCCGTGGCCGTCGAACTCGACACCCGGGCGCCGCGCCAGGACGAGGACGCCCTGTGGAGCGAATACGCCCGTAAGCGGGAGCACTTGGAGCGCCTGGGCATCACGGTCGTGTACATCACCCCGCGCAAACTGCGCGACTCGCTCGAACAGCAGGCCGCCGTCGTCCGTACTGCCCTGATGGCGGCGGGCGACCGGGATCCGGCGGCGTATGTCGTGGTGCTGCCCCGGTAGACGGGGCGGTAGCCAGGAGGGGAGTGAAGGGGTGGACCCGGGTCCCGGGTCCACCCCTTCACCTGTCGGTCGCTCGTCAGCCTTTTCGCAGCACGAGTTCCGTGTTGCGGTCCCCCGGTGTGCCGGAGAGGGTCGCCCGTGAGCCCGGGGCGTTGAAGGAGAGTTCGCGGTAGAGGGCCGCGAGGCCTGTCTGGGTCAGGTCGGTGAAGTCGGTGCGGTGGGGGGCCGAGGACTCGATGAGGGTGGTGAAGAGGGAGAGCGTGCCGTCGCGGTTGTCGGCGACCTCGATGATGCGGGCCAGCTGGGGGAAGTCGACGTGGGAGGCGGTGGAGATCTCCCAGTAGCCGCGGCCCGCGCCCTGGCCGGGGTGCGGGGTGATGTCGTTCTTGTGGCTGTGGCCGTTGACCCAGGCGAGGACCGGGCGGTGGGCGGCGAGGAGGGACGCGAGTTCCTTGCCTCCGTGGCGTTGCTCGCCGGGATGGTGCGGGTCCTCGCGGAGGTTGCGCATCGTCTTGCTGGTGTGGTGGGAGAAGACGACGACGTGGTCGCCGGCGGCCGCGGCCGACTTCAACTGGGCTTTCAGCCATGCCAGTTGAGTCGCGCCGATCGAGCCCTCGTAGTGGCCGCCGGGGTCCGTCGTGTCGAGGCTGATGCCCAGGACGTCGTCGGAGACGCGGAACGCGTAGTACTGGGTGGTGGCGGCCAGGTTGGCCTGGGTGTAGCCGTGGCCGACCGGGCCGGGGCCCGTGTGGGCCGGGTCCAGGTGGGCTGCCAGGTACTGGGCCGGGGTGAAGGGGGCGCGGGACTCGTCGGGGGTGACGGAGCGCATGTGGCGGGCCTGGGAGCGCAGCAGCTCCTTGAACGCCTTGCCCCGGGGGTCGCCGCCGTTCTTGACGTTGTCCCAGATCGCCTTGGCCGCGGAGGACGGGAGGTCCATCAACTTCCGGCCGCCTGCCGCGAATTCGGCGAAGAAGCCGTCGCCGGGGGCGTAGCAGCCGCCGGGCAGTGCGTCGTGGTTGCCGACCGTGGAGTACCAGGGGAGGTTCAGGCCGGGGCTGCGCAGTTCGGCGATGGCGGCGGCGAGGAAGCCGTCGATGCGCGGGAAGTGGTGGTCGCGCTTGTCGGTGTCGCGCAGGGCGGCGTCCGGGTGCCAGTAGAGCGGGAGGCCGCTGTTCTGGACGCCCTCGTAGTGGCGCGGGTCGCCGGTGTTGGGGGTGATGCGGCCGCCGCTCATCGCCGTGAGGAACCAGTCGAGTTCGGAGCGGGCGTTGTTGTCCGTGTTGTCGCCGGTCGTCATCACGAAGTGGAGCGGCGAGGCGGTGACGGGGGCGCCGCGCAACGCGTTGACGCGCTCGACCAGGGCCACCGCTCCGGCGACCGACAGTGCCTCCTGCGGGCGCCAGGCGCTGGCGGTCTGGGAGCGCAAGTACTCGTAGCGCAACGGGTGTTGGACGTCGACCAGGTGCAGGTCGGTGAACTGGACGAAGGCGGCGAGCGCGGTGCGGCGGGCCTCGCGGCCGGAGCGCGGGGACGCCAGGTCGGAGCGGACGACGCGCTGCCAGGCGGGCCCGTCGCCGAGCCGGCGGAATCCGGAGCCGGACGCGGTCGCGACCGAGGCGAGGGTCGTGCCGCGCGTGTAGGGGGCGAGGGGCGCGGCGGGCGCCTTGCGGGAGACGGCCTGAACGGCGGTGGCCGGTCCCGAGGAGGAGGTGGCGGCGGCCGAGTCGCCGGGCCGCAGGGCGTAGCCGATCCCGGCGCTCAGCGTCACGGCGCCGGTCGCGGCCAGGATCGTACGGCGGTCGAAGTCTGCGGCGGCTTTGGTGACAGAGCGTATGCGCGGCATGGCGCGGTCTCCCCGAGTGCGAACGCATCGACAGTGGCGGCCGGGCGGCGGTGCTCGAACCGCCCGTCCGTACTGGATCGTTGGCATCGGGGATGGCCTGCGCGTTAACGGTGACGCAACGCGCGACGCCGATCACCGTACGTGGATCACCGGGGGGAGGGCACGGGTCCGCATCGTCATGCGCATGTACGTGACCGGCGCCCTGTCGGTCACTTTGCGTTCACTTTCCGGGGAAGGGAATGCCCGGTCGACCTGGTTCCGGCTGGGGGTCCGGGAGTCATCCCCCGGGAAGCTGCGGCATCTTCCGGGGAACGAGATGCCCGTTCGGCGGGCGGTCGCGCCACATGTCGAGTCCTACGTCGACGAGCTCGACCCGCGGCAGCTCGGCGACGGAGTCGAGGTCGTGCCAGGCGGCCATGTCCGTCGAGCCGTTCTCCTCGTGGCGCAGGGTGCCTCCGGTGATCTCGCCCTCGTAGACGATCCGCAGCCCGTGGAAGTCGGCGACCGTGCCGAGCTTGCGCGGGTAGCGGCGCAGCACGGAGTGGACGCCGAGCAGGGCGGTCGGCACGAGGGTGTAGCCGGTCTCCTCGTCGACCTCGCGGATCACGGTGTCGTACGGGTCCTCGCCGTGGTCCATGCCGCCGCCGGGCAGCGTCCAGCGCCGCGTCCCGTCGCCGGCGACCCAGCGGGCGAGGAGTACCTGTCCGTCGCGTACGCACACCGCGTACGCCGCCACCCTCAGCTCTTTGTGCATCCCCCGACGCTAGAGGTATCGGGAGGCGTGCGCAGGAGATACGCCCGCAGGGGCCGAGCCCGCCAACCGGTCACGTAGGCTTGAGCGGTTAGTTCCGGGAGGGAGCCCCATCATGCGTTCCGCCACGACCGGTGCCGATCCGCGGCCGCTCACCGGCGAGCCGCTCGCGCTCGACCTGCTGAACACGCGCTGGCGCCAGGACGGCGAGGTCCACGACCTGCTCGCCGACGAGGCCGGGCTCGGCGTGTGGCTGCGGGCGGCCGGCCTCGACCGCACGCCCGACGCCGCGACCCTGCGGCACACGCTGAGCGCGCGGGACGCCCTGCTCGCGGCGGTGGACGGCGCGGACGACGGCGTCGCGCGGGTGGACGCCGTGCTCGGCCACGGGCGGATCCGGGCGACGCTCACGGCGGCCGGTCCTGGCGAGGTGCCCGAGTTCGAGGACCCGGCACGGGCCCCCGGCTGGCTGGCCGCGCGGAACTACCTGGAACTGCTGCGCACCGCCCCCGACCGGATCAGGCCCTGCGCGCACGAGGCGTGCCTGCTGCACTTCCTCGACACCTCGCGCAACGGCACCCGGCGCTGGTGCTCCATGGCCCTGTGCGGCAATCGCGCCAAGGCGTCACGGCACTACGCCCGGTCACGCGAGAGCTGAACTCGCGCGCCACCGGGGGTGTTTCGGGGCGGTTTGACCTTCCTGGCGTATGGCGGAAGTACGCCATGGCCTCATCACGTCACGGGCAACTCTCCCCAAACTGTGGTCACTTACGTAAAGCTGAGCGGTCATCCGGCACCGAATTCCGGATCAATTTCGAACCAGCTCCACCCATCCATATGGTGTCTCACCTTTACGTACAGGGATGCTGATGACCCCCGATCCCCAGCGCGCACCGATATCCGGCGCGAGACGCGCGGCCCGGCTCGCGGCCGCCGCCGGCCTGGTGGCCGCCCTCACCGCGGCCGGGCCGATACCCATGGCCTTGGCCGCGGACACCGACACCGCTCCGGCCGCCGACCCGGCCGTCAAGTCCGCCGGCGACAAGCTCGGTTCGCACGACGCCGAACTGCTCGCCGACGCCAAGGCCGACCGCAAGAAGAACGTGACCCTCATGGTCGCGACCGCCCCCGGCAGGACGGAGGAGGTCGCCCGTCAGCTCGACTCCGTGAAGGGCGGCTCCGTCGGGCGGACCTACGACAAGCTCGGCTACGTACGGGCGACCGTGCCGACCGGCCGGGCCGACGCCGCCATCAAGTCCGCCGAGAAGCTCGACTCCGTGCACGGCATCGACCTGCGCCAGGAGATCGCCCTCGACGACCCGACGCCGACGGCGGACCGGGCGAAGGGCGCCTCGGACGCGGCGGCCGGCTCCTACAGCGGGCCCGGCGCGAACACCCCGGCGAAGAACCCGTACAACCCGTCCTTCGAGACGGGCGCCGTCGACTTCGTGAAGGACAACCCGAAGGCCGACGGCCGCGGTGTCACCATCGGCATCCTCGACTCCGGTGTCGACCTCGGGCACCCCGCCCTCCAGAAGACCACCACCGGCGAGCGCAAGATCGTCGACTGGGTCACCGCGACCGACCCGATCCTCGACAGCGACGCCACCTGGCGCCCGATGGTCACGCAGGTCTCAGGCCCGACGTTCACGTACGCCGGCCGCACCTGGAAGGCCGCCGCGGGCTCGTACGGGGTCAGCACCTTCTCGGAGGCGGCCACCGCCGGCGGCGACGCCAAGGGTGACGCGAACCGGGACGGCGACACCACCGACAAGTGGGGCGTCCTGTACGACGCCGCCTCGGGCACGGTGACCGTCGACCTCAACGACAACGGCGACTTCACGGACGACACCCCGATGAAGCCGTACAAGGACGGCTACCAGGTCGGCTACTTCGGCAAGGACGACCCGTCCACCGACGTCGTCGAGCGCCAGCCGTTCGTCGTGGAGATCCGCAAGGACGTCCCGATGGACCCGTACGGCGGCGACTGGGTCGGCAAGAAGGCCGACTTCGTCAACATCGGCGTCATCGAGTCGGAGCACGGGACGCACGTCGCGGGCATCACCGCGGCCAACTCCCTGTTCGGCAACAAGAACATGAACGGTGCCGCCCCCGGCGCCAAGCTCGTCTCGTCCCGTGCCTGCACGTGGACCGGCGGCTGCACGAACATCGCGCTGACCGAGGGCATGATCGACCTCGTCACCAAGCGCGGCGTCGACATCGTCAACATGTCGATCGGCGGTCTGCCGGCGCTCAACGACGGCAACAACGCCCGTTCCGAGCTGTACACGCGCCTCATCGACGAGTACGGCGTGCAGCTGGTCATCTCGGCCGGCAACTCGGGCCCGGGTGCCAACACCATCGGTGACCCCGGCCTCGCCGACAAGGTCGTCTCCGTGGGCGCCTCGATCTCGAAGGCCACGTGGGCGTCCAACTACGGCTCCCAGGTCGACAAGTCGTACGCGATGATGCCGTTCTCCTCGCGCGGCCCGCGTGAGGACGGCGGCTTCGCGCCGGTCATCACCGCGCCCGGTGCCGCGATCAACACCACCCAGACCTGGCTGCCCGGTTCGCCGGTCGCCGAGGCGGGCTACACGCTGCCGGCCGGCTACTCGATGCTCCAGGGCACCTCGATGGCGTCGCCGCAGGCCGCCGGCGCCTCGGCGCTGCTGCTCTCGGCCGCCAAGCGCGAGCACATCGGCCTGACCCCGGCGAAGCTGCGCACCGCGCTCACCTCGACCGCGCACCACATCCCGGGCGAGCAGGCGTACGCGGAGGGCTCCGGCCTGATCGACATCGTCGACGCCTGGGACTCCATCGAGGACGGGGCGAGCGCGCACACGTACACCGTGAAGGCGCCCGTCGACACCGCCATCGACTACGCGCTCAAGACGCCGGGCTTCGGCACCGGCATCTACGACCGCGAGGGCGGTCTGAAGGCCGGCGAGAAGAAGACGTACGACGTGACGATCACGCGCACGTCCGGTTCGGCCAAGCCGGTCCTGCACAAGCTGTCGCTGAAGAACAACTCCGGTGACACCTTCGCCGTCGCGGGCTCCAGCTACGTGTACCTGCCGCTGAACAAGGCCGTCACCGTGAAGGTGCAGGCCCGTCCCTCCTCGGCCGGTCTGCGCAGCGCGATCCTGAACGTCGACGACCCGAAGACCGAGGGCGTCGACCAGCAGGTCATGGCGACCGTCGTCGTCTCGACGCCGCTGGCCAAGCCGTCGTACACGTTCACCGCCAAGAGCTCCGTGCAGCGCAACAGCACGAAGTCGTACTTCCTGACGGTGCCCGAGGGCGCGTCCGCGCTCCAGGTGCGGATGAGCGGTCTCGCCGACAAGAGCCAGACCCGCTTCATCTCCATCCACCCGTACGGGGTGCCGGTCGACGACACGTCGACGCCG
Organism: Streptomyces sp. NPDC052225; assembly: GCF_040679615.1. Classification (NCBI taxonomy): domain Bacteria; kingdom Bacillati; phylum Actinomycetota; class Actinomycetes; order Kitasatosporales; family Streptomycetaceae; genus Streptomyces; species Streptomyces sp. NPDC052225. Next base: position 206,474 of record NZ_JBFAVD010000011.1, read on the forward strand.
AGCTGCTACCCGAACTACAACCCGGCCAACACCTGCCGTCCCGACCTGCGTTCGTACGCGGACCCGCAGGCCGGTGTCTGGGAGATCGAGGTCGAGTCGCGCCGTACGTCGCCGCTGCTCGACAACCCGTACACGCTGGACGTGTCCGTGCTCGGCGCCGCGTTCGACCCGGCCGTGCAGACGCTGCCCGAGGCGAAGGTCAACACCCCGGCCGCCGTCTCGTGGAAGGTCACGAACAACTTCGCGGCCATCAGCGGCGGCAAGCTCCAGGGCGGTGCGCTCGGCTCGTCGAAGACCGCGCGTCCGACCATCGCGAACGGTGCCACGCAGACGTCCACGGTCGACGTGCCCGCGGGCACCGACAAGCTCGACGTCACGATCGGCAACGTCTCCGACCAGGCCGCCGACCTGGACCTCACGGTCTACGACGCGTCCGGGAAGGTCGTCGCCCAGTCCGCCGACGGCGACTCGGAGGAGTCGGTGAGCATCGCGAAGCCGGCCGCCGGCACGTACACGGTGGAGGTCGCCGGTTACTCGGTGCCGTCCGGTTCGACCGCGTACGACTACGTCGACGTCTTCTTCTCCCCGTCGCTCGGCACGGTGAAGGTCGACGAGACGAAGACGGTCTCGCTGGCCAACGGGGCGTCCACGGACGTCTCCGCCGAGGTCACGGCCGCGGCCGCGGCGCCGGAGGGCCGGGAGTTCTTCGGCCAGGTGCAGCTGCTCAACGAGCGCGGTGTCGCCGCGGGCGTCGGCAGCGTGAAGATCGAGAAGGTCACGCCGTAACGGCCTGAATGATCCGGGGGGGCGGGCGCCATGGGCGTCCGCCCCCTTCGCCGTCCCGGTCAGCCGCGGCCCAGGTTCGGCCCCGGGCACGTCAGGTCGCGGGCCTCGGGCAGCGCCTTGACCAGCTCGGGCCGTACGTCGCCCACGCCCCGCCCGAGCTCCCAGTCCTGCCCGTCCTCGGGGTACAGCGGGACGGTGATCAGGGCGAGCGTGCCGGGTTTCAGCTCCTTGCGGGCCGCCCCGTCGAGCGTGAGGCTCACCGTCGGGTACGTCGCGGCCGACCGCTCCGGCCGGTAGTAGCGCTTCACCTTCAGGACGACCTGTACGTCTCCGTCGTCGCGCGGCGTGACGCTGCGCACGGTGCCTTCGACCGTCCAGCGCGAGCAGGCCAGTTGCAGGGCGCGGAAGTGCGTGATGCCGCCCTTCGCCGACTTGTCCTGGGCGGCGGAGCCCGCGGCGTCGTCGTTCCCGCCGCCAGGCGCGTTGGCGCCCAGCCACAGCAGTCCGCCCACGAACGAGGCCGCGCAGGCCACGGCCAGCGCGCCGAGGGCGATACGCAGCGGGCGGCGCCTGCGGACGGGGGCGCGTGCGGGCGCGCGTACAGGAGCCGGAGCCGGTGCGGGGCGGGAGGCCAGTGCGTCGCCGAGGCCCTTGACCTGGTCCCGCAGCAGCGCGATGTCGGCCGCCACGGCCGCCGCGTCGGGATCGTCGTCCGGCAGCGGCTCCCCGGTCAGGGCGAGCATCAGAAGCTGGTCCTCGCGGGCATCGCCGGTCACGTCACACCACCTCCTGCTCGTGCAGCCGGGCCCTGAGCGCACGGACCGCGGTGTGCAGCCGGCTCTTGACGGTGCCCTCGGGCACGCCGAGCTCGGCCGCGATGTCCCTGACCGGCAGATCCGCGTAGAACCGCAGAACCACGACCTGCCGCTGCTGGTCGGGCAGCTCGTCGAGGCCCTTCGCCACGGCGAGGGAGAGGACGCGGGTGTCGGCGGCGTCCCGGGCGTCCTCCTGGCGCAGCGAGGCCAGGCGCTCGCCGAGCCGTTCCTGGCGGCGGCGCGCCCGGTGCCAGTCCATGGCCAGGTTCGAGGCGACGACCGCCGCCCACGCGGAGACGTCGCGCGGCTCCTCCTGCCCCTTCGCCGCCCGTTCCAGGAGCCGCAGCCGCACCTGCTGGACGCCGTCCGGAAGATCCGCGTACGGCACGCCGCCCAGCGACAGCACGGCCCGCACCCGGTCCTCGACGGCCTTGTCCAACGGGTCGCCCGGCCGTCCCCTCGGCTTTCTGCGCAGCACTGACCCTCCCCTCCCACCCCTTTGCCCTACGACGCCGTACGCCACGAAAACGTTCGCCGTGTGCCATGAGCATGCTGGGGGATGCGCTGTGGGATGTACCACGCCGTCCCGACCACCGGACAATGGATTGGACAAGGCGGGCCTGGACAGACGCATCATGGACGCACCCGCAGGCCGGAGGGCCGCTCGCACGTACGGAGGAAGTTCCTGTGAAGGTCGGAATCGTCGGAGCCACCGGTCAGGTCGGCACGGTCATGCGCAAGATCCTCGCCGAGCGGGACTTCCCGGTGGACGAGCTGCGCCTGTTCGCGTCGGCGCGCAGTGCGGGCAAGGTCCTGGACGGCGTGACGATCGAGGACGCGGCGACGGCCGACTACACGGGCCTCGACATCGTGCTGTTCTCCGCGGGCGGCGCCACCTCCAAGGCCCTCGCCGAGAAGGTCGCCTCGCAGGGCGCCGTCGTGATCGACAACTCCTCCGCCTGGCGCAGGGACCCCGAGGTGCCGCTCGTCGTCTCCGAGGTCAACCCGCACGCGATCGCGGACCGCCCCAAGGGCATCATCGCCAACCCGAACTGCACGACGATGGCCGCGATGCCGGTCCTCAAGCCGCTGCACGCGGAGGCGGGCCTCGAAGCCCTCGTCGTCGCCACGTACCAGGCGGTCTCCGGCTCCGGTCTCGCCGGTGTGGAGGAGCTGTTCGAGCAGGTCCAGAAGGTCGGCGAGGACGCCCCGAAGCTCACGCACGACGGCTCGGCCGCCGAGTTCCCCGCGCCGAACAAGTACGTCGCGCCCATCGCCTACAACGTGCTGCCGATGGCCGGCTCCATCGTCGACGACGGCCTGAACGAGACGGACGAGGAGCAGAAGCTCCGCCACGAGTCCCGCAAGATCCTGGAGATCCCCGAGCTGAAGGTCTCCGGCACCTGCGTGCGCGTCCCGGTCTTCACCGGTCACTCGCTCCAGATCAACGCCCGCTTCGCCCGGCCGCTGAGCCCGGAGCGCGCCACCGAGATCCTCTCCTCGGCCGAGGGCGTCGTCGTCACGGACGTACCGACGCCGCTGGTCGCCGCGGGCAAGGACGACTCGTTCGTCGGCCGTATCCGCAATGACGAGACGGTGGAGAACGGTCTGGCGTTCTTCGTCTCCGACGACAACCTCCGCAAGGGCGCCGCGCTGAACGCGGTGCAGATCGCGGAGCTCGTCGCGCAGGAGCTGTCCGCCAAGCAGTGATCAGGGGGCTGTCGGCCGCCGCACCGCGTAGTGCAGGCAGCCGTACTCCAGCGCCCTGACATGTACGAGCACCACGGCCGGGTCGGCGAACGCCTCATCGAGGGCGGCGTCGAACCCGGCCGTCGCGTTCTGCGGGATCTCCAGGAGCGCGCCGCCCGCGATGTGCCCGCGGGCGTCGTAGCGCCGCAGGGTGCGCCGCGCTCCGGGCCGGTCGAACGGGTAGCGGCCGGGGTCGGGGGTGTACCCGGGGCAGTCCTCGTCCGTGACGTGGATGAAGACGGGGCCCTGTTCGTCGTACGCCCCAGGACGCGCGCCCGTCTCAGCCGCCCAGCGCCGCAGCGGCGCGTACGAGACGAGGGCGATCCGCTCGCACTCCTCGACGGGCTTGAGACAGCAGCGCAGCGGGGAGCCCGCCTCGGCGGTGGTCGCGGTGTACGGGACGCAGGGGCGGCCCGCGTCGTCGGTCGTGCGCAGCTCCTCGAGGGCCACGGCGTCGATGGGCAGTGCGGTGTACCTGGTCATACGTCCAGGCTGGCTTCGCGCGCCCGTGTTCACCGGCGGAAAACGGACATCGCGTTCGCCCATCCCGCGTGGAAGGATGACCGAAAACGTCATGAACGTAGACCGCACTAGGAGATGACCGCGTGCCTGGCACCAATCTGACCCGTGAAGAGGCGCAGCAGCGGGCGAAGCTGCTCACCGTTGACTCTTACGAGATCGATCTCGACCTCTCGGGCGCGCAGGAGGGCGGCACGTTCCGGTCCGCGACCACCGTGCGCTTCGACAGCGCCGAGGCGGGCGCCGAGACCTTCATCGACCTCATCGCGGACGCCGTGCACGAGGTGGTCCTCAACGGCCGCTCGCTGGATGTCGCCGCCGTCTTCCGTGACTCGCGGATCGCCCTTGCCCACCTGGAGGCGGGCCCGAACGAACTGCGGGTCGTCGCCGACTGCGCGTACACCAACACCGGTGAGGGCCTGCACCGCTTCGTCGACCCGGTCGACCAACAGGCCTACCTGTACACGCAGTTCGAGGTCCCGGACGCCCGCCGCGTCTTCGCGTCCTTCGAGCAGCCGGACCTCAAGGCCACCTTCCAGTTCACGGTGAAGGCGCCCACCGGCTGGACCGTGATCTCCAACTCCCCCACGCCGGAGCCCAAGGACGACCTCTGGGTCTTCGAGCCGACGCAGCGCATGTCGACGTACATCACGGCGCTCATCGTCGGCCCGTACCACAGCGTCCACTCCTCGTACGAGGGTCCGGGCGGCCAGAGCGTGCCGCTGGGCATCTACTGCCGCCCGTCGCTCGCCGAGCACCTCGACTCGGACGCGATCTTCGAGGTGACGCGGCAGGGCTTCGACTGGTTCCAGGAGAAGTTCGACTACAAGTACCCCTTCCCCAAGTACGACCAGCTGTTCGTCCCCGAGTTCAACGCGGGCGCGATGGAGAACGCGGGCGCGGTCACCATCCGCGACCAGTACGTGTTCCGCTCGAAGGTGACGGACGCCGCGTACGAGGTGCGCGCGGCCACGATCCTGCACGAGCTGGCGCACATGTGGTTCGGCGACCTCGTCACCATGGAGTGGTGGAACGACCTGTGGCTGAACGAGTCGTTCGCGACGTTCGCCGAGGCCGCCTGCCAGGCGTACGCGCCGGACTCGAAGTGGCCGCACTCGTGGACGACGTTCGCCAACTCCATGAAGACGTGGGCGTACCGCCAGGACCAGCTCCCGTCCACGCACCCGATCATGGCGGACATCACCGACCTCGACGACGTGCTCGTCAACTTCGACGGCATCACGTACGCGAAGGGTGCCTCGGTCCTCAAGCAGCTCGTCGCCTACGTCGGCATGGACGAGTTCTTCCAGGGCGTGCAGGCGTACTTCAAGCGGCACGCGTTCGGCAACACGCGGCTTTCGGATCTGCTCGGCGCTCTTGAGGAGACCAGCGGCCGTGACCTGAAGTCGTGGTCGAAGGCGTGGCTGGAGACGGCCGGCATCAACGTCCTGCGGCCCGAGATCGAGACGGACGAGCACGGCGTCATCACGTCGTTCGCGATCCGCCAGGAGGCCCCCGCGCTGCCCGAGGGCGCCAAGGGCACGTCGACGCTGCGCCCGCACCGCATCGCGATCGGCTTCTACGACCTCGACGACGACAGCGGCAAGCTGCTGCGCGGCGAGCGCGTCGAACTCGACGTCACCGCGACGGAGTTGACGCAGGTCCCCGACCTCGTCGGCAAGCGCCGCCCGGCCGTGATCCTGCTCAACGACGACGACCTGTCGTACGCGAAGGTCCGCCTCGACGAGCAGTCCCTCGCCTTCGTCACCGAGCACCTCGGCGACTTCGAGTCGTCGCTGCCGCGCGCGCTGTGCTGGGCGTCGGCGTGGGACATGACGCGCGACGCCGAGCTGTCGGCCAGCGCGTACCTCGACCTCGTCCTGTCGGGCATCGCCAAGGAGTCCGACATCGGCGTCGTCCAGTCCCTGCACCGTCAGGTGAAGCTGGCCATCGACCTGTACGCGGCCCCCGCCCACCGGGACACGCTCCTCGCCCGCTGGACCGAGGCCTCGCTCACGCACTTGCGTACGGCCGAGGCGGGCAGCGACCACCAGCTGGCCTGGGCCCGCGCCTTCGCGGCGACGGCCCGCACCCCGCAGCAACTCGACCTGCTCGTCGCCCTGTTGGAGGGCCGCGAGTCCATCGAGGGCCTGGCCGTCGACACCGAGCTGCGCTGGGCGTTCGTGCAGCGCCTCGCCGCGACCGGGCGGTACGACGAGGCGGAGATCGGCGCGGAGTACGACCGCGACAGGACCGCCGCGGGGGAGCGCCACGCGGCGACCGCGCGCGCGGCGCGGCCGACGCCGGAGGCCAAGGCGGAGGCGTGGGCGTCGGTCGTCGACTCCGACCAGCTGCCGAACGCGGTGCAGGAAGCGGTGATCGGCGGCTTCGTCCAGACCGACCAGCGGGAGCTGCTCGCGCCGTACACCGAGAAGTACTTCGCGGCGCTCAAGGACGTCTGGGACTCGCGCTCGCACGAGATGGCTCAGCAGATCGTGGTGGGCCTGTATCCGTCGGTGCAGGTGTCTGGCGACACTTTGGCGCTGACGGATGAGTGGCTGTCGTCGGCGGAGCCCAGCGCTGCGCTGCGGCGGCTGGTGTCGGAGTCGCGGTCCGGGGTGGAGCGCGCGCTTCGGGCGCAGGCCGCGGACGTGTAGCCGGATTCCGTTCCCGTCTGCCGGGTCGCTGTCTGATTGCGGACTGCGGCCCGGTGGGGGCTGGTCGCGCCCCGCGGCGGAGCCGCTAATGACACAGCCCCGCGCCCCTGAAATGCAGACGCTTCGCGTCGCATTTCCCCGATAGAGGCTGAGGTCATCGGGGAGATGCCGCACCGAAGGTGCGCATCTCAGGGGCGCGGGGAACTGCGCGACCAGCCCCCACGCACCCGCACCCGGCGACGAACCGGTGTCACCCCCGACGGAACCGCTCCTCCAGCGCCGAGCGCCCCGCCTCCGTCAGAACGCCGTGCACCCGCATCCGCGCCACACCCCCGTCAGGGAACGCGTCCAACCGCACATGCGTCGCCACCGCCTGCGCGGCCAGCGGAAAACGGTGCAGCGTGTCGGGCTGCAACCGGGTCCGCGGGATGATCTCGAACCACTCCCCCGTCTCCCCGTTCCGCCCGCTCAACGCGATCCACCCGGCCGAATTCCCCTTCAGATACGCCGTGTCGATCTCGACGGCCCGGATCGCCCCCTGGGCGGCGAGCCGGAACCGCACCCAGTCGTTCGTGCCGTGCACGCGGCGCCGCCGGTTCTCCCAGCCGTCGTCCATCTTCCGTGACGTACCGGGCAGGATGATCTGCGTCGGCGACGAGTAGAACTTGTCGGACGCGTCCTCGTACACACCCCCGTTGAGTACGGAGACGAGGTCGAACGTGCCGAGCAGGCCGAGCCACTCCGGATCAGGGACGACCTCGCCGTGAACCCGCAGCCGCGCGATCCCGCCGTCGGGGTGCTGGCAGACGCGGACGTGCGTGTAGCGGCGCTCGGAGGTGACGGCGAACGCGTTGGCGGCGTGGCCGCGGACCTGGCTCGGCGGGACGATCTCCTCCCACTTCACGTCGTCGGCGAGCAGTTCGTCGGGGCCGGGGGCGCCCGGCACCGAGGCGGCCTGGAGGCTGACGCGCTGCGGGTAGTTGCCGCGGAAGTGGGCGGTGTCGACGATCACGCCGCGGACGACACCGGCGGCGCCGAGCCGCACGATCGCCCAGTCGTGGTCCTCGGGGGCCGGGAACGGCGAGTCGGCGGTGCCGCGCCGGCGCCGGGTCTCCCAGCCGTCCATGACCTTGCCCTTGTGCCCGAAGTGCTCGGGGTCGAAGACGGCCCGCTCGCGCACGAGGAGGTTCTCGCGCATCGCGAAGAACTCGTCGTTGGCGGCGATGACCCCGGCGCCGAGCCGCCGGTCGGCGAGGTCGACGAGGTCGGTGAAGGCGTCGGCGTCACCGAAGGTGCGGTAGTCGGCGTACGGGTCGCCGCCGCCGTAGGGGGCGGCGTCGTTGGCGTGCGGATCCTGGTCGTTCGGGGCCTGGGCGTTCGGGGTCGTCGTCATGGACCCACCATCGGACCGGGCGACCCCTCAGGTCCATCGAAAGTTTTCGAGGATCCTTTTCAGCAGAACTGAACGTTTGTCTACGAGACCCGCAACGCGTCCAGCACCCGCCGCACGGCACCGCCCTCCTCCGCCCCCTTCCGCACGGCCGCCACCACATGCCGTACGGGCCGGTCGGCGCCCAGCGCGCACATGGTGACGCCGTCCCGCCGCGCCGCCGCCATCCGCGGCACCAGGGCGACACCCATCCCCGCCTCCACCATGGCGAGGATCGCCGTCCACCCGGCCGCGCTGTGGGCCTGCTCGGGCACGAACCCGGCGGCCTCGCAGGCGGCGGTGGTGATCTCCGACCAGGGCCCGGACCCGCCGAAGATCCACGGTTCACCGGCGAGGTCGGCGAGCCGCAGCTCCGGCTCGGCGGCGAGCGGGTGCCCGGCGGGCAGGGCGACGTCCAGCGGGTCGGCGAGCAGCGGCACCCGGGTGAACTTCGGGTCGCGGGCGGTCGGCGCGTGCGCGGCGAGGGACAGGGCGAGGTCGACGTCACCGGCGGCAAGCAGTTCGTACGCCTCCCCCGCCTCGGCCTCGCGCACCCGCACGGTGATCCCCGGGTGCGCGGCGCGCAGCGCCCGTACGGCGGGCACGACGAGGGCGGGCACGGCGGTGGAGAACGCGGCGACCCGCACGACGCCCACCTCCCCGTGCGCGTACGCGGCCAACTCGGCGTCGGCGCGCTCCAGTTGGGCGAACACGGCCTCGGCGTGCCGCAGCACCAGATACGCGGCATCGGTGAGCCGCACGCGCCGCCCCTGCGCTTCGAGCAGCGTCACACCGAGCTGCTTCGCCAGATTCGTGAGCTGCTGCGAGACGGCGGACGGCGTCATGAGCAGGGCCTGCGCGGTGGCGGTCACGGTCCCGCGCTCGCGCAGGGTGCGCAGGATGACCAGCTTCTTCACGTCCCACCGGTCGGGCCCCGGCACTCGCTCGCTCATACGGCACAACGTAACGCGGCCTACGCTGAGCCCATGACGCGGACGAACACGGTACGGATCCGCCCGGCCCGCCCCGAGGAGGCGCCGGAGCTCACGGCGCTGGCCCTGCGATCGAAGGCGCACTGGGGGTACGACGAGGCGTTCATGGCGGCGTGCGTGGCCGAGCTGACGCTCACGCCGGAGGACATCGCGCCGCGCCGCACGGCGGTGGCGGAGTCCCCCGACGGCGGCCGGATCCTGGGCCTCGCGACGCTCGAAGGGGAGCCGCCCCGGGGCGAGTTGGGCCTGATGTTCGTGGCCCCGGAGGCGATGGGGCTGGGTGTGGGCCGGCTCCTCTTCGAGCACGTACGCACGGCGGCGGCAGCCGAGGGCTTCACGACGATTCGCTGGGCGGCGGACCCGAACGCGGTGCCGTTCTACGAGGCGATGGGCGGCCGCCACACGGGAACGATCCCGTCGGGCTCGATCCCGGGCCGCACCCTCCCCCTCATGGAGCTGGGCGTGTGACGACGCCCAGCCACTCCACCAGCAACCGACCGACCTCGTCGGCGCGCTCCTGCTGGATCCAGTGCCCGGCGCCGTCGAGCAGATGCGAGCCGACGAGCCCGGGGAGCGTCTTCGGGAACGCGTCGATGGCGTCGCGGAGCCACATGGTGGAGGCGTCCCGGGTGCCGCCGACGAACAGCGAGGGCTGCTCGATCGGCGCCCCGTCGAAGCGGGCCAGATCCTCCCAGTCCCGGTCCATGTTCCGGTACCGGGCGAGGGCTCCCCGCATCCCCGTACGCTCGAACTCCCCGGCGTACACGTCGAGTTCGGCCTCCCCCAGCCACTCCGGGAGCCGGCCCGGGAACCGGTCCCGCATCCGCCCGCCGCGCGTGACGAAGTGCGGATCGGGGGCGTCGGGTCCCGGCATGGTGTCGGCGGACAGCGCGGCGTAGAACCCGGCGAGCCACCCCCGCACATCCGGCTCGATCTCCGCCTCCGCGCGCCCCGCCTCCTGGAAGTACGACACGTAGAACTCCTGCTCCCCGCCCGCCATCCCGGCGAACACCTCACTGGGCCGGGGCCCGCCGCGCGGGGCGAACGGCACGCTCAGCATCCCGACGGCACGGAACACGTCGGGCCGCGCGAGGGCGGAGTTGGCGGCGATCCCGGCACCCCAGTCGTGCCCGACGACCACGGCACTCGTCTCCCCCAGCGCCTCGACGACGGCAACGCCGTCCTCGACGAGCTCCAGCATCCGGTACGCCTCGACCTCGTCGGGCCGCGACGACCGCCCGTACCCGCGTACGTCGACGGCGACGGCCCGATACCCGGCGCGGGCAAGGACGGGCAACTGCCGCCGCCACGAGTACCAGGACTCCGGGAACCCGTGAACGAGCAGTACGAGGGGCCCCTCCCCTTGCTCCACGAGGTGGATCCGTCCGGCGGGCGAGGGGACGAGCCGGTGGACGGGGTCGGGGACGGGTGCGTGGGCGGACGGCGGCTGCACCATGGAGACCTCCGGATACGGGATGCGGATACGGCTACGCGTAGGCAACACCTCGATCATGCCTCCGGGTCCCGGCCGCCCCGCGCCCGTTTTGCCGTTCCGGCAAACGCCGGTCAGTTGATGATCTCGGCCCGTCCGTCCGCCCGCATCGCGTCGAGGCGGTCCCGCCACGCCTGAAGGGCCTCGGGCGTCTGGCGCACCCAGTCGGTGACCTCCCCGATGATCCGGAGCGGTTCGCTGCTGCGGTAGGAGCGCGTGGGATTGCCGGGGAACTTCTTGTCCGTGACGTTGGGGTCGTTCTCGAACTCCCCGGTCGGCTCGACGAGGTACACGCGCGGCTCACCGTCCCCGGCGGCCAGCTCGGCGGCAAGTCCCGCGCCGTCGCGCAGCGCGGTGAAGTAGATGTGGTTCATCACGATCTCGGGCCGGTAATTGGACCGAAAGCCGGCGGTGAGCTCGTCCCCGACCCGAAGCTCGGCCTTGGTCCCGTGAAAGAACGGCCCCTCATCCAACACGTCGTCCATCGCCGCAGGCTATCAACGAGGGGGCGCTTCAGAGCGAGTCGATGAACGTGGCCCATGCGGTGCGGGGGACGGTGATCACGGGGCCGGTGGGGTTCTTGCTGTCGCGGATCGGGAGGCGGGGGCCGGGGATGTTGTCGGCGACCTCCAGGCAGTCGCCGCCCCCGCCGTTGCTCCGGCTGGACTTCCGCCAGACGGCCGTCCTCAGGTCGGCTCCGGGGTGCGTGCGCATGATCGGTACTCCTCAATCGCTGTCTGGATCAGGTCGATTGACGCCTCGGGGGTCAGCGCCTTGACGCGCAACAGGTCGTACCGGAAAGAGTAATCCGACACCGCCTCGGCGGACTCCACGAGGCTGCCGGAGTCGATTCCCTCGCGGTAGACCACGTCCGATCCCCGCGGGAAGGACAGAATGGTGAGCGATCCTCCCTCCAGACCTCGGGCACCCGCCGAGAAGGGCAACACCTGGATCGTGACGTCGGGTTGTCCCGCCGCCTGGGCAACACGCTCCAGTTGGCGGACCATCACCGAGGCGCCGCCCATCGGGCACCGGATCACCGCCTCGTCCAGCACTGCCCACAAGAGCGGAGGCTCCTCCCGGCGCAGGATGCGTTGCCTCGCGACGCGGGCAACGACCAGCTCCTCCACCTGTTCCGCCGACAGCCTGGGGCGCGAAGCGCCGATCAGCGCGCGGGCGTAGGACTCTGTCTGCAAGATGCCGGGGATCGTCTGCGCCATGTACTTGTGCATCTTCGACGCCCGCTGCTCAAGCTCCATGAAGCGCCGCGCGTAATCGTCGATGCTGCCGCTGACAGCCAGGAGCCAGAGCCGTTCAAGGAGCCCCCGCGCCCCCAGCGCCTCGTCCAGCGCCGCGGCCACCGACTCCTTCGGGAACTTCTCCCCCCTCTCGATACGGCTCACGTAGCCCTTGTCGCACCGGGCGACCTCCCCCACCCGCGTCAGCGAGAGCCCCGCCTCCTCCCTCAGGCGCCGCGCCTCGGACGCGAACATCCCGCGGGCCGTCACGAACAGGATCGAGTCGTCCGGCGCAGCGGTCACGGCACCAACCCCCTTGCTTGCACGCCTGCTTGGGCAACGCTCCCCACCTACCCAAACCGACCACGCCACGTAACGCTACGTACACGAACAGCACCCGAAGGAGCCCCATGCCGAACGACCAGGATCACGACCTCGACGAAGCCCTCAAGGTGCGGGACGAGTTGCGCACGGCCCTCGAAGGCGCCGGGATGACCTTCCCCTCCCTCGCCGTCGACCTCGTCGCCTACGTACGCGAAACGCCCCTCCCCCTCCTGGAGTTGGGGCGCTGCGACCTGTCCACCGCCCGGCTACTGGCGAAGGCTCTGCGGGGATGGGCGCGTTGACGCGAGGACGACTCCGGCGAGGATCAGCACCATGCACGCCGCCTGGAGCCGGCCCAGCCCTTCGCCGAGCACCGCGTACGAGAGCAGCGCCACGCACACCGGCTGGACGTAGTACACGACTCCGGCCCGCGCCGCCCCGATCAGCGCGATCGCCTTGTTCCAGGCGAAGAAGGCCACCGCCGACGAGACCACGCCGACGTACAGCAGGGGGCCGACCGTACCGGGGCGGACCTCGAAGCCGCCCTGGACCGTGACGCTCGCCGCGTACGCCGGGAGCAGCATCAGCGCGCCGAGCACGAACGTCGCGAACAGGAACGCCACGCCCCCGATCTCCTTCGGCCTGCGCCGCAGCAACGCGCTGTACGAGCCGAAGCAGACGGCCGCCGCGACCACCCACAGGTCGCCGGGCGAGAAGTCGGGGGCCAGGGTTCCCTTGCTGACGAGGAGCACAACTCCCGCGCAGGCGATGAGAGTTCCCGAGACGCGCCGGCTTCCCAGGCGGGCGCCGCCGAGGCGTTCGTACAGTGCCATCAGAACCGGGGACGCGGCCATGATCATGCCCATGTTGCCGGCGGAGGTCGTCAGGCCCGCCTGGTTGACGAGGGTGTTGTAGACGGTGACCCCGAGCAGGGCGGCGACGGTCAGGTAGCCCAAGTGGCGGCGGAGCAGCGCCCGTTCGCGCCAGGCGGCCCGCATCCCGAACGGGGCCACCGCCGCGATCGCCACGATCCAGCGCCAGAACGCGTGCTGGACCGGCGGGACGCTGTCGTGCAGCGCGCGGGACGTGACGAAGCTGCCGGACCAGACGACGGTGGCGAGCGCCGCGAGGGCGAGGCCCGCGCCGAGCCCTCGGGTGGGCGCGGGACGCGCCTTCGCCGCGCGCTCGACCTGCTCGGTCCGGACCGGGGGTGTCACCGTCGTCGTCTTCATGTCACTCACCGTCGCAGCGAGCGACCTGTCACGTCCATCGAAACCTTTTGGGCAGTTTGTTTAGGAGAAACGAACGTACGGGGTACGGGGCGACCGATCTGGCCCGCCACCGTCGCACCGAACGCCAGCCCCATCCCCACCAGTTGGACCGCCGAGAGACCCTGCCCCAGCGCCGCCCAGCCGATGACCGCCGCCGTCAGCGGGGAGAGCGGGCCGAGGAACGTGACCTGCGTGGCCGTGAGGCGGCCGATGCCGCGGAACCAGAGCCAGTACGCCACCGCCGTGTTCGCCACGGCCAGGTAGGCGTAGCCCGTCAGGGCCCGGCCGTCGAGGGCCGGCGGGGCGCCCTCGACCAGCCAGGCGAGCGGGGCGATGAGCAGGCCGCCCGCCGTGAGCTGCCAGCCGGTGAGGGCCAGGGGTCCTGTGCCCTCGGGGCGGCCCCACTTCTTGGTGAGGACCGTGCCCGTCGACATGGAGGCCGTCGAGGCCAGAGCCGCCGCCACGCCGAGTGCGTCGAGCGCGCCCGCCGCCCGCAGCACCACCAGGCTGACCCCGAACGCCGCCACGACGCCCGTCAACAGCGTGCGCCGGGTGGGGCGCTGGCCGAGCAGGCCCGCCGAGAGGGCCGCCACGAACAGCGGGCCGACCGAGCCGACCACCGCCGCGAGACCGCCCGGCAGCCGGTACGCGGAGAGGAAGAGGAGCGGGAAGAACGCGCCGATGTTGAGGGCGCCCAGGACCGCCGACTTCCACCACCACTGCCCCTTCGGCAGCCGGCGCGCCAGCGCCAGGAGCAGCAGGCCCGCGGGCAGGGCCCGTACCGTCGCAGTGAACAACGGGCGGTCCGGGGGCAGGAGTTCGGTCGTGACCGCGTAGGTCGAGCCCCAGGAGACGGGCGCGAGGGCGGTGAGCAGGATCGTCGTCGCGCGGCTCATGACGCCACCGCCACGGACTCGCGACGCAGGACGCGGCCCGCGCCCGCCACGACCACCGACTCGGCGGGGAGCCGACGTTCGACCCGGATCAGCATCACGGCGGCCATCGCCGACGTGCCGATCAGGAACAGCCACGGGACGCGGCCGTCGAGGGCGAGCAGCCCCGTGAAGAGCGACGGCGAGACCGACTTCGCGAGGGACCAGGAGAGTTGGTACGTGGCCATGTAGCGGCCGCGCGTCTCCTCCGGCGCCGCCGAGACGGCGAGGACTTCCGCGGACGGGCTGTGGACGAGTTCGCCGAGCGTGTAGACGACGACCAGGGCGACCAGGAGCGTGCCGATCAGCCAGCCCTGCGCCGGGCGGACCGTGCCGAGGAGCGCGAGGCCCGCGAAGGACAGTGCGAAGAGCATCCCGCCGAGCGCCGCCGCCCGGGTGCGCCGCGCCCCGGCCCCGCGCACGCGGCCCGCGACGAACATCCCGGCGACCGCGCACAGCACGGTGTTGACGGTGAAGGCGGTGCCGGTCAGGGCGGCGGGGCCGTGCAGCCACTGCACGATGAAGAGCGGGAAGAGGACCGAAAGGGCCGAGTAGGACAGGGCGTTGAGGAAGTTCGCCGCGGTGAGGGTGAGGAAGGGGCGGTCGGCGGCGACCATCCGGTAGCCCGCCTTGCGGCGCGGCCCGGTCGCCTCCGTGCGGACCGGGCGCAGCGGGCGCAGCAGCAGGGCGGCGAGCGTGCACGTCGCCGCGTTACCCCAGGCCGCGTACGTGTACGCGCCGCTGCCCGCCACACCGATGACCAGGGTCGCGAGCAGCGCCCCCGCACCGCTGCCGCCGTTGGTCAGCGCCCGCAGCGCCGCCTGGAGCCGGTCCCGGTCGGCGCCCCGCGCCACCTCGCCGATCAGGGCGGACTGGGCCGCGGGGAACGCCCGGTCGGCGGCCGCCGTCACGAACGCCACCGCCGCGAACGCGGGCAGCGAGTGGGCCGCCGGGTAGAGCAGGAAGCCGAGCGCGCGGACCGTGTAGAGGACGTACTGGACGGGGCGTGCCCCGAACCGGTCGACAGCCGCGCCCGCCAGGGGCAGTGCCGCCATCCCGGCCAGGCCCGTCACCGTCAGGACCGCGCCGACGACCGGGAAGGAGAGCCCGGTGACGTAGTGGAAGAAGACGAGGGTGAACGGGACGTACATGCCGTTGCCGACACCGTTCACGGCGGCGGCGAAGGTCATCGACCGCTCTCCCGGTATGCGCTGATACGTCTTCTGCTTCCGCACGGGATCTCCTCAAGTAGCTCGATGGAAAGTAGCTTAGTCGCAAGTTACTTTTCGTCAAGCTACTTTCTTGCTCCCGACCGATCCGGCGCGGATACTCGTCCCATGAGCAGCGACAGGAGCGCCGACGAGGCAGGCGGCAAGGCAGACGGCAAGGACGCGGTGGACGCGATCATCGAGCAGTGGGCCGCGGTCAGGCCCGATCTCGACACCACCGCCATGGAGGTCTTCGGGCGCGTCTACCGGCTCTCGCGCGGCATGGGCGACCGGATCGAGAAGACGTACGCGCGGCTCGGCATCTCGCGCGGCGAGTTCGACGTGCTCGCGACGCTGCGCCGCGCCGACGCCCCGTACACGCTCTCGCCGCGGCAGCTGTCGGCGACGCTGATGCTGACGACGGGCGGGATGACGGGACGGCTCGACAAGCTGGAGCGGCGCGGCCTCGTGCGCCGCTCGCCCGATCCGCACGACCGGCGCGGGCTCCAGGTGACGCTCACCGACGAGGGCCTCGCGATCGTCGACGAGGCGGTCGGCGCCGGGCTCGACGAGCAGCGCAAGGCCCTGGAGGCCGCGCTCGACGGGCCGCAGGCCGCGCAACTGGCCGACCTCCTGCGGAAGTTGCTGGCCACGACGGCGCCCGGCGACTGACCGGACCCGAAGAGGGACTCTCAGGTCTCCAGATACGCCAGGACGGCGAGGACGCGGCGGTTGTCGCTCTCGCCGGGGTAGAGGCCGAGCTTCGTGAAGATGTTGCCGATGTGCTTGGTCACGGCCTTCTCGCTGACGACGAGCGCCTCGGCCACGCCCGCGTTCGAGCGGCCCTGCGCGAGCAGTCCGAGGACCTCGCGCTCGCGGGCGGTCAGCGAGCCGACGCGCTGGTCGCGGACCTTGCGGGCGAGGAGCTTGGACACCACCTCGGGGTCCATCACGGTTCCGCCGTCGGCGACCTGCCCGATGGTGCGCAGGAACTCGGCGCCGTTCGTGACCCGGTCCTTGAGGACGTAGCCGACGGCGCCGGCGCCGTCGGCCAGCAACTCCCGCGCGTACAAGGGCTCCACGTACTGCGAGAGCAGCAGCACCGGGAGCCCCGGGACCTGTTGGCGTGCCTCCAGTGCCGCGCGCAGACCCTCGTCGGAGAAGTCCGGCGGCAGGCGTACGTCGACGATCGCGACGTCGGGCTTCTCGGCGACGAGGGCGCCGAGCAGCTCCGGGCCGTTGTCCACGGCGGCGACGACCTCATGGCCGTACGCCGCCAGGAGCCGTACGAGACCGTCCCTCAGCAGGAAGTGGTCTTCGGCGACGACAACGCGCACGGCACCTCCATCGAGATCTGGGTCGGGCCGCCGGCGGGGCTGCGCACGGCGAGGATGCCGTCGAAGGTGGCGAGGCGGCGCTCGACGCCCGCGAGGCCGGTGCCGCGCGACGGGTCGGCGCCGCCGCGGCCGTCGTCCCCGACGCTGACCCGCAGGGCGGTGCGCTCGGTGTCGTAGGCGATGTCGATCCACAGGCGCTCGGCGTCCGCGTGCTTGGCCGCGTTCGTGACGGTCTCGGCGATCGCGAAGTAGACGGCGGACTCGACCGGCGGTTCGGGCCGCGCGGGCAGGTCGATGGTGACCTCGGCGGTCAGCGGGCTCAGGAGCGCCAACGACCGTACGGCGTCGGCGAGTCCGCGGTCGGCGAGGACCGGCGGGTGGATGCCGCGGACGAGGTCACGCAGCTCCTGGAGCGCGGCGACGGACGAGGCACGGGCCTCCGCGAGCAGGGCGCGTACGGCCTCGGGGTCCTCGGCCAGGCGGTGCTCGGCGGCGTCCAGGGTCATGCCCATCGCGACGAGCCTGGCCTGCGCCCCGTCGTGCAAGTCCCGTTCGATACGGCGCAGTTCGGCGGCGGAGGTGTCGACGGCGTCGGAGCGGGTCGCGGCGAGGTGCGCGATGCGGGCGGCCATCAGCTCCTGCTCGCTGGGGGCGAGGGCGGCCTTCACGAAGCGGGCGTTGACGGAGGCGACGGCGGGGGCCAGGGCGATGCCCGCGACCCCGATGGCCACGCCGAACACGCCCGCCATCGCGGCGGTCACACCGTCCGTGGCCTCGAAGCCGGTGTACCAGAGGCTGCCCTCCCAGTACCGGCCGCTCGTCGCGAGGGACGGGCCGAACGCGGCGAGGAACAGGCCGTAGAGCCCGTAGGCGACGAACGACAGGGGGACGCAGGCGAGGAGTCCCGCCGGCAGCGAGTGCACCGCCGCCCAGCGCCAGCCGCGCACGTCCTGCGGGTCGCGCATCAGCCACTTCCAGCGGGCGACCAGGCCGTACGGCGGCCGGCCGACGCCGCCGGGCGGGCGGGGCGGCGACTCGATCGCGGTGCCCGTCCAGGCGCCCGCCAGCGCCCGCTGCCGGTCCGCGAGGCGGCGCATGCCACCCACGGACCAGCGCAGCAGCCACCCGCGCGGCAGCAGGGCGGCGACGGCGGCCGTCGTCGTCCAGTGCGCCGCGACCATCCACAGCCACACCTGCTCATGGCACCGCCGCAACCCCCTGAATGCCTTCATCTCCCTGAACCCCCTGCTCGATCCGGCTACTTCAAGGAGTATCCGGCGAACTCCCCGGGCACGTCGGTGGACTTAACTCCCCCATTCGGGACTCCATTCGGGACCGCGTCCGCGCCCCCGTCGGGGGCCGCGTCCCGCGCCCACGCCGCGTATCCGTCGGGTCGCACGAGCAGCGCCGTGCGGCGGTCGCTCGCCCAGTGCTCGACGCGGACCGGGCCGCCCTTGTGCTCGGCCCCCTCGGGCAGGATCAGCACGAACTGGCCGTCGCGCAAGGCCTCGTAGAGCCGGGTGCCGCCGCGCAGCGCGATGTCGGGGACGCGCTTGCCGACGAGGGCGTGGGATCCCTTGGGCGCCGGGTAGCTGAAGCCGATCCCGGTGATCTGGCCGACGGCGCGGGTGCGGGCGGGGCGGACGCGGTTGAGAAGGCCGGTGAGTCCGGCGCGGGCCGCGAGGGTCCACGGGTACTTCGCCATCGCCATCCGCACGATGCCGCCGCTGCTGCGCAGGACCGCCTTGCCGATGGGGTGGCGTTCGGCCTCGTACGTGTCCAACAGGGCAGCGTCCGCACGGCCGTTGAGGACGGCGGCCAGCTTCCAGCCGAGGTTCGCGGCGTCCTGGAGGCCGGTGTTCATGCCCTGGCCGCCGGCCGGGGTGTGCACGTGCGCGGCGTCCCCGGCGAGCAGGACGCGGCCCACGCGGTAGTGCGGGGCCTGGCGTTCGTCGCTGTGGAAGCGGGACATCCAGCGGGCGTCGTGCATGCCGAAGTCGCGGCCGAGGGCGAGCCGGGCGATCTCCTTGATCTCGTCGAGGTCGAGGGGAGTGTCGTCCGAAACGTCGTGGGCGCGGTTCCAGCCGATGACGCGGTAGTAGCCGTCGCCGAAGGGCGCGATGAAGGCGAAGGCGTCGCCGACCGCGTTCACGGTGAGCAGGTTCTCCGGCTGCTCGGCGAGCTTCACGTCGGCGAGGACGACGGAGCGGATGACGGACTTGCCGGGGAAGGGCAGCCCCACGGCCTCCCGCACGGCGCTGCGCATCCCGTCGGTGCCGACGACGTACGCGGCGCTCATCTCCTTCGACTCCCCGTCCCCCGTGCGGACGTGGAGGGTGACGCCGTCCGTGCCCTGCGTCAGGCCCGTCACCTCGGTCTCGTACGAGAA
Source organism: Streptomyces sp. NPDC052225 (assembly GCF_040679615.1). NCBI lineage: Bacteria > Bacillati > Actinomycetota > Actinomycetes > Kitasatosporales > Streptomycetaceae > Streptomyces > Streptomyces sp. NPDC052225. The sequence goes on from NZ_JBFAVD010000011.1 coordinate 225,612, forward strand.
GGAGACCCCGGCCTCGACGGCGCGCCGCTCCAGCGCCTTCTCGACCTCGTACTGCGGGACGACGAGGAGGTGGTTGAACCGGGAGGGCAGGTCGGTGAGTTCGACGGTGAGGTGCCCGAACAGCCGCAGCCTGTCCAGGACTTGGCCTTTCGCCTCGATCTCGTCGGCCAGGCCCCGCGCGTCGAGCTGCTCCAGGGTGCGGGCGTGGACGACGAAGGCGCGGGAGAGGTTGCTGATCTTGTGGGGGCGCTTCTCGACGAGGGTGACGGGGACGCCTGCGGCGGCCAGGTCTCCGGCGAGCAGCAGCCCGGTGGGTCCTGAGCCGACGACGATCACTCGGTGCGCGGTGCCGTTCATGGGGGCCTCCTCGGGCCAACACTTGCCGGTCAACACTTGTTGGCGAACGCTTGTTGGCAAACGTAGAACCGCACGTCTGGACTGTCAACACGTGTTGGCCTACGTTTGTTGGCATGAGCGAGAAGCAGCAGGCGACGCAGGTGGCCCGGCGTTCCGACGCCACCCGCGCCGCGATCCTCGGCGCGGCCCGCGAGCGGTTCGCGGCGGACGGGTACGAGCGGGCCACGATCCGCGCCATCGCACGCGACGCCCGGATCGACCCGTCCATGGTGATGCGTTACTTCGGGAACAAGGAAGGGCTCTTCGCGTCGGCCGTCGCCCTCGATCTGGAGCTGCCCGACCCGGCGGGCGTCGCGCGCGAGGAGCTCGGCCGCACGCTGGTGGGCCACTTCGTGGCGCTGTGGGAGGAGAACGAGGTGCTCACCGCGCTGATGCGGGTCGGCGCCACCAACCCGGCCGCCGCCGAGCGGATGCAGGGCGTCCTGCGCGACCAGCTGATCCCGGTGGCCCGGCAGGTCTGCCCCGACCCCGGGCAGGCGCCACTGCGGGCGGCGCTGAGCGCATCACAGGTGCTCGGGCTCGCCCTGACGCGGTACGTGCTGCGGTTCCCGGCGAGCGTGGCGATGAGCCGCGAGGAGATCGTGGACTGGCTCGGCCCCACGGTGCAGCGCTACCTGACGGCCGAGACCCCGTGAACGCCGTGAACGCCTGACGAACGCGTCGAGGGCACCCGTGGCGCGCATGAACGCCACGGATGCCCTCGACGGAAAACGGAAAAGCGGAGAACCGGTGTGCGGGTCAGCCCTGCTTCTGCTGCTTGCGGGACTTGTCGCCCAGCATCACCAGACCGGCGATGACCAGGAACAGCACGATCGGAGCGGCCACGTAGAGGCCGAGCGTCTCGATCACGCTCAGGCCGTTACCCGGGTCGTCGCCGTCGTCGCGCGTGAGCGCGAGCGCGGGGGACGACATGAGCAGCATCATCAGCGTCGTACCGGAGGCCAGGGCGCCGGCGCGCAGGGCGTTCTTCTTGTCCACGGTGCAAACGTAGCGAACGCCTAAGCGCGCCGCGCGCCCGGGGGGCCTGTAAGGGGCACGGCGCCCTCCCCGAACACCTGGAGCAGGGCGTGTGCGCGAGGCGATGCGGCCAGTTCCTCCAGGGTCACGGGGCGTCCGGCCGGGTCGGCCACGGGCAGCCGCCAGTTGGGGTACTCGGCCCAGGTCCCCGGCAGGTTCTGCGGGCGCCGGTCGCCGACGAGGTCGGGCAGCCAGACGCCGATCATCCGGGCAGGGGTGCGCAGCAGGAACCGGTGCACGGCCCGGATCTCCTCCTCCTCGTCGTGCCCGTGGCGCAGCAGCCCGAGCCGGGCGAACAGGGCGAGCCACTCCCCCACCTCGGCCGCGGCCTCGTCCGGTGTCGCCGTGGACAGGCCCAGTTCCTCGCGCAGCCGGACGTCGGCGCCGGTCAGCCGGGCCGCCGTCGACGGCAGGTCGTGGGTGGTGGCGGTGGCGACACAGTCCGTACGCCACCGCTCCGCAGGCACCGGCCGCCCGTCGCCCTCCCAGTCCCGCTCGAACCACATCACGGACGTGCCGAGCACCCCGCTCTCGCTCAGCGTCTCGCGCACGCCGGGCTCCACGGTCCCGAGGTCCTCTCCGATGACGTACGTGCCCGACCGCGACGCCTCCAGGAGCAGCACGGCGAGCATGGCCTCGGCGTCGTAGTGGACGTAACAGCCCTCGGTCGGCGGCTGCCCCTCGGGGATCCACCAGAGCCGGAACAGGCCCATCACGTGGTCGATGCGGACGGCGCCCGCGTGCCGCATGAGCGTGCGCAGCAGGTCGCGGAAGGCGGCGTACCCGGTCTCGGCGAGGCGGTCGGGGCGCCACGGGGGCAGGCCCCAGTCCTGGCCGCGCGCGTTGAACGCGTCCGGCGGCGCGCCCACGCTCATGCCGTGCGCGAAGACGTCGCGCTGCGCCCACGCGTCGGCGCCGCCCGGGTGCACGCCGACCGCGAGGTCGTGCACGAGCCCGATCGGCATGCCGGCCTCGCGCGCGGCCCGCTGGGCGGCGGCGAGCTGGCCGTCGGTGAGCCAGGCGAGCCGGCAGTGGAAGTCGACGCGGTCCATCAACTCCCGCCGCGCTGCGGCCGTTTCGGGCGAGCGGGGGTCCTGGAGCGCGGCGGGCCAGGTGTGCCGGTCGGGGCCGTACCGCTCGGCCAGCGCGTACCAGGTCGCGTGGTCGTCGAGGGCGGTGCCCTGCTCGGCGAGGAAGTCGCAGTAGGCGGCGCGGCGCCCGGGGCTGAGCGGCACCTCGTGGATCGCTTCCAGGACCTCGCGCTTGAGCGCCCACACGGCGTCCCGGTCGATCAACTCGCCTTTTTCCAGGACGGATTCGCGCAGCCGGGCGGCGTCACGGGTGCGCGCGGGCACGTACGCGTACTCCGGGATGTCCTCGATCCGCAGATGTACGGGGTCGGGGAAGCGCCGGGACGAGGGGCGGTACGGAGAGGGGTCGGTGCCGCCGTCGGGGCCCGCGGGGACGGCCGCGTGCAACGGGTTGACCTGGAGGAACCCGGTGCCGTGCGTGCGGGCCGACCAGGACGCCAGATCGGCCAGGTCGGCGAGGTCGCCCATGCCCCAGGAGCGGGCGGAGAGCAGGGAGTACAGCTGGACCAGGAGCCCGTGGGTGCGCTCGGGGGGCTGCGGGGCGCGCGGCGGCGCCACGACGAGATGGGCCTCGGCGGTGCGGCCGTCGGGCGCGGTGACGCGCAGCCGGTGCACGCCGGGCTCCGTCGGCGTGCCGGGATCCCAGGGGTCGAACCGGTCGCCGCCCTCGCGCCGCAGCGCGGCCCTGGTGCCCGCGGGCAGCGCCGGCGCCCAGGCCGGCATCCGCCCGTCGGCGGCGGCCACCACGGTCGGGGCGAGCAGCCGCTCCCCCGCCCGCGCCTCCGCTTCCCGTAACGCGTCCGGCGACGCCGCGTCCACGCCGAGCGCGGCGAGGGCGGCCGTCACCGCGGCGTCGGAGGCGCGGACCGTGCGGCCGGGCGCCGGGGAGTAGGACGTGGCCACGCCGTGCAGGGCGGCGAGCCGGGCCAGGCTCACCCCGCGGCCATGCCGATCGGGGTGGGCTCGGAAGTCAGGGGGGCCTCGTCGGCCATGGGCGGCTCGGACGTCAGCGGGGCGTAGTCGGCGAAGGGGGGTTCGCTGGTGAGGGGGGCTTCGTACGAGTACGTGGAGGCGGTGTCGAGGTCGGTGTGCGTGTCGAAGTCGATGCCGGCTCCGGGCGTCAGGGTGTCCGCCTGTTTGGAGAGGGCCGAGAGCAGAAGATGCGCCGATGCGGCCACTGGGGCCTCCTTCGTGAAGCGAGTCGTGGTCCGTCGTGAGTGGTGACCCCTACCCAGCGGGCGCGGCCGCAGACCTGTCAGTACGGGCAACGTGTTGCTGGTCACATTCTGTCCCGCGAAAGGAAATTGGCCAGAGGGCCGCGAGAACCGGAAGAACTTCACTGGCCGCACCACGCCCCGTCAGGGCAATTGCGGCACAACGGCCACGGGCGTTGACACCCTGCCCCGGTGAGTGGTGGGGTCGGTAGCCACCCTGGGAGAGCTCTGATCCCGCAGACCTTTGAGGAGTACGCCGTGCAGCTCCGGCGCAGGAAGAGGGCGGCCGCGCTGGCGGTCGCCGTCATCGCGGGGACGCTGGGCGGGGCCGCGGGCGCGGTCGCCGCGCCCCCGGCGCCGGGGACCACGTCGGGCTCCGCCGGGGACACGGAGTCGGACGCGGGGCTGCCGTCGGTGTGGCCGCGGCCGCAGTCGCTGCGGGCCTCGGCGAACGGGGTCACGGTCCCGGACGACGTGGTGCTCGTGGTGCCGCGGGACACGGACCCGTACGCGGTACGGGCATTGCGCACGGTGCTGCGCGACGCGGGCGCGCGCGAGATCCGGCAGGTCGCCGACGACGCGGACGTCCCGGCGGGGCCGGGGCTCGTGGTGCGTACGGGGTCGGCGGTGCCGGAGACGTCGGCGGGCGCCGGGGACTACCGGGCCGACTCCCGCAACAGCGCGGTCAGTTCCCTCGACATCGCGCTGCGCGGACTCGGCGCGAGCGCCCGGCGCGACCTGCCGTCCGGCGGCTACCGCCTCGCCGTCGGGCACACCGCCGGGCGCCCGAGCGTGGCGATGGAGGGGATCGGCGACGACGGCCTGTTCCACGCGGTGCAGACGTTCCAGCAGCTCCTCGACGGCCGCTCGGTCGCCGGTGTCGTCGTACGGGACTGGCCTGGCACGGCGGTGCGCGGCCTGACCGAGGGCTTCTACGGGACGCCCTGGACGACCCGGCAGCGCCTGGAACAGCTCGACTTCATGGGCCGCACCAAGCAGAACCGCTACCTGTACGCGCCGGGCGACGACCTGTACCGCCAGGCCCGCTGGCGCGAGCCGTACCCGGCCGAGCAGCGCGCCGACTTCCGCGAACTGGCCGAGCGGGCCAGGGCCAACCACGTCACGCTCGCCTGGGCCGTCGCGCCCGGGCAGGCCATGTGCATGTCGTCGCCGGACGACGTGAAGGCGCTGACCCGCAAGCTGGACGCGATGTGGGCGCTCGGGGTGCGGGCGTTCCAGCTCCAGTTCCAGGACGTGTCGTACAGCGAGTGGCACTGCGCGTCGGACGCCCGCGCGTTCGGCTCCGGGCCGAAGGCCGCGGCGAAGGCGCAGGCGCGTGTCGCGAACGCGGTGGCGAAGCACCTGGCCGCCCGGCACGCGGACGCCGTGCCGCTGTCGCTGATGCCGACCGAGTACTACCAGGACGGGAAGACCGCGTACCGCACGGCGCTCGCCCGCGATCTGGACGACTCGGTGGAGGTCGCGTGGACCGGCGTGGGCGTGGTCCCGCGCACCATCACGGGCGGTGAACTGGCGGGCGCGAACCAGGCGTTCGGCGGTGGGCACCGGCTGCTCACGATGGACAACTACCCGGTCAACGACTACGCGCAGGACCGTATTTTCCTCGGCCCCTACACCGGCCGCGACCCCGCGGTGGCGTCCGGCTCGGCGGCGGTCCTCGCCACGGCGATGGAGCAGCCGGCGGCGTCCCGCATCCCCCTCTTCACCGCCGCGGACTACGCCTGGAACCCGCGCGACTACCGCCCCCAGGACTCCTGGAAGGCCGCGATCGACGACCTCGCCGACGGCGACCCCGCCCGCGAGGCGGCCCTCGCCGTCCTCGCGGGCAACGACGCCTCCTCGGTCCTGGGCGCCGACGAATCCGCGTACCTCAGGCCTCTCCTGTCCGCCTTCTGGCAGGCCCGTACGACGACGGACGCGGCCCGCAACAAGAAGGCGGCGAAGGAGCTGCGCGCCGCGTTCACGGTGATGCGGAGCACGCCCGGCGCGCTCGACGACACCGCGCTCGACTCCGAAGTGCGGCCCTGGAGCGACAAGTTGGGCCGCTACGGCGCGGCCGGCGAGGCGGCCGTCGACATGCTGGAGGCGGCGGGGCGCGGCGACACCGCGACGGCGTGGCAGGCCGCACGCCGCCTCACGACGCTCCGCGCCGACCTGAAGGGCGACCGCCAAGTGACGGTCGGCAAGGGCGTGTTGGAACCGTTCCTGACGCGGGCGCAGAAGGCGTTCGCGGCGTGGGCGGGCACGGACCGGGCCGACGCGGCGACGGGCCCCGAGGCCCAATTCCCGCGCACCCGCGCCCTGTCGACGGTCACGGTCCTGGCCGACCCGGACGCCCGGGGCACCGTCGAGATCCACGTACCCGGCGAGGGCTGGCGTCCCCTGGGCTCTCTCGCGGCCGGCGGCTTCACGGAACTCCCGGCGAAGAACACGCGGGCGGACGCGGTCCGCGTCACCGGCACCGACCGGGTGCGCCACCTGGTCCCCTGGTACGCGGACTCCCCCAGCGCGGACCTCTCCCTGGCCCGCACCGAGGCCGACGCGGAGATCGGCGGCGCCGCCCAGCGGATCACGGCCCGCCTGACCTCGCAGCGCCCCGGAGCGGTCCACGGCAAGCTCACGGCGAAGACCCCGCACGACATCCGCGTCTCCGCCCCCGCCACGTCCGAACTCCCGCGCGGCACCAGGGTCGACGTCCCCGTCGAGGTGAAGGTCCCCAAGGGCACCCCCGCCGGCACGTACGAGATCCCGGTGACGTTCGGCGACGAGACCCGCACGGTGTCGGTCCGCGCCTACCCGCGCACGGCGGGCCCCGACCTGGCCCGCACCGCGAAGGCGTCGTCGTCGGCGGACGAGACCCCCGACTTCCCCGCGACCGGCGCCAACGACGGCTCCGCGGACACCCGTTGGTCCTCCCCCGCGAAGAACGGCGAGTGGTGGCAGGCGGAGTTCCCCGAGCCCGTCCGCCTCGGCCGGCTCGTCCTGCGCTGGCAGGACGCGTACGCCAGGACCTACCGCGTCCAGACCTCCGCCGACGGCCGCACCTGGCGCACGGCGGCCACGGTCCGCGACGGCCAGGGCGGGCGCGAGACGGTCCGCATGGACGCGAAAGACACCCGCTTCGTCCGCGTCATCGGCGACGAGCGGGCCACCCAGTACGGGATTTCGCTGTGGTCGGTGGAGGCGTACGCGGTGGCGGCCGAGGACTGACCCCGCCGGCCCGTGAGCTGAACCGGAACCCTGGTTCCCACTTCTGACCGCCCCACGCATCGCTATGTACTCAGTACATATACCCAGTACATACTGAGCCCATGAGCACCCGCCACATCCTCCTTGGGCTGCTCGCCTCGGGACCCCGCCACGGCTACGACCTGAAGCGACGCCACGACGAACGGTTCCCTCAGGCCCGCCCCCTGGCCTACGCGCAGGTCTACACGACCCTTCAACGCCTGGTCCGCGACGGCCTCGTGGAGGTCGACGGCACCGATTCCGACGGCGGGCCGGAGCGGACCCTGTATCGGGCGACCGACCAGGGGCGGGGTGAACTCCTCGGCTGGGCCGGCGGGATCACCCCTCCCGCGCCGCACGTCGCGAACGAGATCTTCGCCAAGATCGTCGTCTCCATCCTCGTCGCGCAGCACGGCGCCGACCCTGCCGCCCACCTCCAGGCCCAGCGCGCCGCGCACATGGCCCGGATGCGTGAACTGACCGCCCTGAAGACCGACCCCAAGGCCGACCTCACCACCGTGCTGTCCGCCGACTACGCCCTCGCCCACCTCGACGCCGATCTGCGCTGGATGACCACCACCGCCGCCCGGCTCACCACCCTGACCGCGGAGGTCACCGCAGCATGAGCACACTCTTGGTCGCCGAAGGGCTCACGAAGACCCACGGCAGAACGCCCGCGTTGCGCGGCGTGGACGTCGAGGTCCGCCCCGGCGAGATCCTCGCCGTCACGGGCGCCAGCGGCAGCGGCAAGTCGACACTGCTGCACTGCCTGGCCGGCATCGTGCGCCCCGACGCTGGTTCGGTGACGTACGCGGGGGCCCGTCTCGACGGGCTCGACGAGGAGCGCCTGAGCGAGCTGCGCCGCACCGACTTCGGCGTCGTCTTCCAGTTCGGGCAGCTCATCCCGGAGCTGACCGCCCTGGACAACGTGGCGCTGCCGCTGCTGCTCGCCGGGCGCCCGCGGGCCGCCGCGCGGGCGGAGGCCGACGCGTGGCTGGAGCGGTTCGGGGTGCGCGGCCAACGCGAGCTGCGGACCGGCGAGATGAGCGGCGGACAGGCCCAACGGGTCGCCCTCGCCCGGGCGTTGGTGACCGAGCCGAAGGTCGTCTTCGCCGACGAGCCGACCGGCGCGCTCGACTCGCTCGCCACCGAGCAGGTCCTCGCGTCGCTGGTCCACACGACGCGCGAGACCCACACCGCGGTGGTCCTCGTGACGCACGAGGCGCAGGTGGCGGCGTACGCGGACCGGGAGGTGCGCCTGCAGGACGGGGTGGTGCAGGACGCCTCCGGTGCGGTGCCGTCGTTCTCCGCGTCGGAGGTGACGCGATGAGCGTCGCCTCCGACCTGCGCCTCGCCTGGCTCCTGACGCGGGGCGCCGATCGTCTCGAGCGGCGGCGGGCCGTGCTGACGGCGGTCGGGGCGGTGGCCGCCACGGACTTCGCGCTCGCCGCCGTGACGCTGGGCAGCATCCGGGGCCAGGTCTACATCCCGTACGGGCACGACCTGCTCAACCAGCCCGGCACCCGGCAGGGCATCGTCACCGGACTGCTGCTCCTGCTGATCCCGGTGCTCGGCTTCCTCGGGCAGTGCGCGCGCCTCGGCGCCGTCCACCGCGACCGGCGCCTAGCCGGACTGCGGCTCTCGGGAGCCGGGCCGAAGCAGGTGCGGCGGATCGCGGCGCTGGAATCGGGGCTCGCGTGCCTGGTGGGCGCGGTGGCCGGGTTCGCCGTGTTCACGGCGGCCGTGCTGTCCGCGGGGCGGCTGCCGGACCCGATCGCCTGGGTCGGTGCCGCCGTGGTGACCGTGGCGGTCCCGGTCCTCGCCGTCCTGGTCAGCCGGTTCACGCTGCGCCGGGTGATCGCCTCGCCGCTCGGGCACGTCCGGCGGGAGCGGCCGCGCGGCGGGCCGGGACTGATGGTGGGCCTGGGCCTGCCGGTGCTCGCGGTGGCCGTCGGAGCGGTGCTCGTCATGGGGCAGGGCACGCGCGGCAAATCCGCCGCCCTGCCGCTGATCGTCATCGGCACGCTGACGATCACCGGGGCCGCCGCCATCTGGACCGCCGGGGCCTCCGCAAGGATCATGGGGCAGCGGCTCGCCGAGCGCACCGAGAACCCCGCCGCGCTCCTCGCCGCCCACCGGCTCCAGGAGGACCCGTGGGCCGCGGCCCGCAGCCACGCCGCCGTCGTCCTGGTCACGGCCGTCGGCGTCGCCCTCATCGGCATCCGGCAGATCCTCATCGACGGCCTGCACCAGTCGCAGCGCGAGGGCACCCTCGGCATGTCCTTCGAGTACTACACGTTCGGCATCAACCTCACCGCGGCGGCCGTCGCCCTCGCCCTCCTGATCAGCCTGGCCGCGCTCGCCGTGGGCACCGCCGAGTCGCTGTCCACCCGGCGCAGGGCGCTCGCCGCGCAGACCGCCGCCGGAGTGCCGCGCCGAGTCCTCACCCGCGCGCTGCTCCTGGAGACGGCACTGCCGCTGGTCCCCGCCCTGGTGCTGGCCACGGCCGGCGGGACCGCGATCCACATCGCGTACGCCATCGCCATGGGCCAGAGCGTTCCCTGGGCGTCGCCGCTCCTGGTCCCGGTCGCCGTCTACGCCTGCTGCCTCCTGGCCGCGGCAACGGCGCTGCCCCTGCTGCGCCGCTCGACGCATCCGGCGTTCCTGCGGATGGCGTAACCGGACCCCGCCACGAGGAGGGGCGGCGGGGGGCCAAGCGCGCGCCGCGCCCACCGCAGAGCCGCGCCGCGGAAACGAGCGAAGGG